>JBKPSC010000353.1:0-6574 GCA_046734915.1 Acidobacteriota bacterium
CGAAGTCGAGCGGTTCGACGACCTGCCCACGCCATTCCGAGTCGTCGCCGTCGACCTCGTCAGCGCCAGCGAGGTCGTGCTCGACAGCGGGCCGCTGGCGCAGGCGATGCGGGCGACGATGTCGCTGCCGTTGATTTTTCCGCCGGTCGAACGTGACGGCCGCGTGCTGGTGGATGGCGGCGCGCTCAACAACGTCCCCGTCGACGTCGTCCGGGCGATGGGCGCCGACCGTGTCGTGGCGATCAACGTCGGCGATCTCGACACTCCCGAAGGCATCAGTTACACGCTCATGGGGGTGGCGGGTGCGACGCTCGACGCGATGATGCGGGCGTCGACCAAAGAGACGATTGCCACGGCCGACGTGGTGATTGACGTGCCGCTGAAGGAGTACGGCTCGCTCGACTGGCGGCGCAGCGCGGATCTCATCAAAGAGGGGTACCAGGCGGCTGAGTTGCTGCGCGATCGGCTGCTGCCGCTGGCAATCAGCGAGGCCGACTATCAACGCTGGCGCGCGGACCGTCAGAGCCGTCGCATCCGCGCCCTGCCGCGCCCGTCGTTCGTGCGGGTCGAAGGCTTCGAGCCCGCCGATTCACGCCGGCTGACGACGCTGCTCGCGCGGCACGCCACGGCGGATCTCAATCTCGACGTGCTGGAAGCGGATCTCGCGCAGATTCTGGGGCTCGATCGCTATGAGGCCGTCACCTGGCGGCTGGTCCGGGACGAGACCGGAGCCGCCGGCGTCCTGGTGACCGGGCGTCTCAAGCCCTATGCGCCGCCGTTCATGATGCTGGGCCTCAATCTCGAGAACACGACGTCCAGCGACTTCAACATCAGCGCGACCGCCCGCTATCTCACCTACGGGCTCGTCACGTCCGGATCCGAGCTTCGCGTCGACGGCACGGTCGGCTCGAATCCGTCGCTCGCCTTCCAGTTTCACCAGCCGTTCGGGCCGACGGCGCTCTTCGTTGCTCCCTACGGCGGCGTGCTCAACGAATCCCTCAACAGCATCGTCGACGATCAGATCGTGGCGCGCTACGGTGTGAACACCACGCGTCTCGGCGTCGACGTCGGGGTCAATCTCGGGCGGACGAGCGATGTCCGCGTCGGCGCCTGGGTCGGTCATGTCGATGCCGACGTGAACGTCGGCGACCCGCTGCTGCCGCAACTGCAAGGGAAGGAAACCGGCGCGGCGCTGCTCTGGCGCTACGACGGGCAGGACAGTCCCGTCGTGCCGCGCGGCGGCATGCTGGCGAGCGCCAGGCTGCAACGCATCTTCCATGGTCCCGACGTGGTCATCGACGACAGGTCTTTGCCCTTCGACTCGCGGGTCACTCAACTCGAGGTGGGCGGCAATCAGTTCTGGAGCTTCGCCGAGCGGAATCGGTTCTTCGTCGGCGGCGGCATCGGGACGTCGTTTGACGGGAACGCGCTGCCGACCCACGAGTTCACTCTCGGCGCACCCCTGCGCCTCGGCGCCTACCGGACCGGCGAGCTCCGCGGCGATCATTACTATCTCGCCACCAGCGGCTACCTTCGTCAGATTGCCCGTCTCCCCGACTTCCTTGGCGGACCTGTGTTCGCGGGCGGCTGGGTCGATCAAGGAGACGCGTTCGACGATTGGAGTGAGTCCACGTGGCGCGTCAACCCCGGCTTCGGGATCGTCATGGACACGCTCGTCGGTCCGGTCATGGTCGCCGGCTCAGCGGGGTTCGACGGCCGCTGGCGGACCTACATCGGCATCGGCCGGATCTTCAGGCAATAGATTCCATAAACGGGACCACTCGTCTCGGCAGACGCCCGACCTGGTGTTTGGATCGCCGGCATTCATCGTTACACGCGAGAGTCACAAAGTCGCGGACCCCCTCGTGCCCCTCTATGAGAAAGGAGCGTGGATCATGTCCAGAAGAGCCGCTCTCGCCCTCGTGTGCCTTGCCGTCGCGTTGCCTCGCCTTTCTCTTGCTGGACCTATTGGACCTATCGGACCAACCCATGCCGGGCCCATTGAACCAAACGCAGGCGCGTGGAGAACGTGGGTCATCTCTTCGGGGAAGGACTATCGCGTCCAACCACCGCCAGGACCGGCTCGAACGCGTGCCGAGTTGCGAGAGCTCGCTGATTTGATCAGCCGCAACACACCCGCCGACGAGGCACGGATCGAATACTGGGATGCGGGGTCCCCGGGTTATCGATGGATCGACATGATATCGGCCAAGGTGCTGGCCGACCTGCCGGCGACGACCTACCCGCATCGCGTGTACACCTACGTGGCGTTGGCGATGTACGACGCGACGATTGCGACCTGGGAGTCCAAGTACGCCTACAACCGACCGCGGCCGAGCGATTTCGATCACCGGCTGCGCACGGCGCTGCCAGTGCCCGATTCTCCGTCCTATCCCTCCGAGCACGCGGCTGCCGCCCAGGCCGCTGCCGCTGTGCTGGCGCACTTCTTCCCTGACGAGGCCGATACATATCAGGCCCTCGCCGAAGAGGCCGGCTGGTCGCGTGTGCGCGCGGGCCTCCAGTTCCCCAGCGACTACTATGCCGGGCTCGCGCTGGGCAAGACGGTCGCCGAGCAGGTCATTGCCAAGGCCGACGCCGACGGCTCGAGTGCGCCGTGGACGGGGACGGTACCAACGGGCCGCTGTCTGTGGACCGGCAGCAATCCCGGAAACGTCACTGGTCCCACGTGGACGACGTTGCTGCTCAGCTCCGCGAGCCAGTTCCGGCCCCCGCCACCGCCCGACTGCGAGTCAGACGTCGTTCAGAGCGAAGCGGCAGCCGTCCGTGATTTACCACGGACCTTCGTGAGCAACTACAAGGCATTCTACTGGCAGAGCCCCGAGGGCCTCCAGTACTGGCCCTACAGATACGCGGACAAGTGGATGTTCGAAGATGGGCTCGATCGCAATCCGCCCCGCGCCGCCCGGGTCTACGCGCTCGTCGCCGCCACGCACTATGACGCGTTCATCGCGAGCCAGGATGGCAAGTTTGCCTATTGGTATCTCAGGCCGCACCAGTTGCTGCCGGCGATCGTGCCGCTCTTCGCGGTCCCCAACCACCCGAGCTATCCATCGAACCACTCGACGTTCTCTGCGGCTCGCTCGGAAATCCTGGCGTACCTCTTTCCGACGCGTGCCGAGTTCATTCGCGGTGTGGGCAACGAGGCAGGCGACTCGCGTATCTGGGCCGGGATCCATTACCAGATGGACAACCTTTCGGGTAGAGCACTCGGCGCGTCGGTCGCCGGGCTGTTCATCAACTTCGGGGAGACCGACGGCTCTCATTAGAGAACGAACGGCTCGCACTACGGACTAAAGCGGCCGGAGGCCGCCGCGCCGAGGGGAACGCGCTGTCGACCAACGAGTTCACCTCGGCGCACCTCTGCGTCTCGGCGCGTACCGGTCCGGCGAGCTGCGCGGCGATCATTTACTATCTCGCCACCAGCGGCCACCTTCGTCGGGTGGCCGTCTTCCCGACTTTCTGGGCGGTCCCGTCTTCGCGGGCGGCTGGGTCGATCAGGGAGACGCGTTCGACGATTGGAGTCAGTCCACGTGGCGCGTCAGCCCCGGCATCGCCATCGTCACCGACACGCTCATCCGTCCGGTAGTGGTGGCAGGCTCCGGGTTCGACGGACGTTGGCGGACGTCCATTGGAGTCTTGCCGCATCTTCGGGCCGTAGATCGGCCGGTCGATCGCGGGGTCAGCGCGCGCGGATCGCCTGATCCCGTCAGCGCCATGAGATAATCAGGGTCTTCCGGTCGGGGCGTAGCGCAGCCTGGTAGCGCACCTGCCTTGGGCGCAGGGGGTCGCTGGTTCGAATCCAGTCGCCCCGACCAATTTTTCAGTGTGAAATCCCAGGACACGGTTGACATCTCGGGCTCTCGAGCCTTGGGAGAGGGGATCGACACGCAGATGATCGATGACACCCGGATGCCCTTCGGCGCGACATAGAGGCCGCTGAGGACGAAGCGATTCCGCTGATCCTGCAGCGACGGCCCCGCTCGTCCGACGCGGAGAATCCGATCGGCAGCCCTTTCGGATCGGCGTCGTTGCGACCTGTCCATTGTTCTGAGGAACGACGCGATACGATACGGGAGAAAAGACGTCAGACCGTGATCGAGATTGAATCTCCGGCTGGAGCTAGACGAACGGGTGCCTGAAACTTCCGTCGTGATCCCAACGCCTGGCGGGAGATTCCTTGCCTCTTCTTTGGCTAGCGTGCTGGCTCAAACGGTCTCGAATTGGGAACTCGTTGTCGTTGACGACGGATCACGTGACGGCACCGCAGACCTCGCCGCGGCCTTGGCGGCGAGTGATCCGCGTATTCGGGTGGTCACGCAGAGCAACACCGGCATCGCTGGCGCAAGGAACCGCGGGCTTTCAGAAATCGCCGATGGATCGATTTACGTGGCCTTCCTCGACCACGATGATATCTGGATGCCAGACACACTCGAAGTTCTGAGGGGAGCCCTTGCCGCTCACCCGGCAGCAAGCGGATCGCACGGTGTCGCGACAACCATTGATGCGGACGGCCAGCCGATCGGCCTCGAGCGCCACGATGGGTTACCCAACCGCAGAGGAATGATCGAGGGCCGTGTGTGCTTATGGCCTCTGGAACGTCCGACCGAGTTTGCGAATTTTGCTTACGACGACTGCATCACCTCGGTCGGATCGGGCCTGATCCGTCGCACGGCACTCGACCGGGTGGGTGGCTTCGATCCCAGGACGGAGCCTGCAGACGACTACGATTTGTGGGCGCGACTGTCACGCCACGGCGAGATTGTGTTCATCAACCGTGTTGTCCTCGCGTATCGAGTGCATGCGGAACAGAGAACGCTTCGGACTCCGCCCCGGCGCGGCCAAGGCACCGCCTACGTGAGACACAAACTGATTACCTCGCCCGAGAACACTCTCGAACAGCGACGGTTGGCCATCGATGGATTTCGGGCCTACCAGCGCAAGTTGCTTTACGCGCGCTGGTTGAACTTGGTGACCTCTTGTCGGAGGAGCGAGTACCGTTCGGTGGCACGGCAGGTTCTGGCGATCGCGGGGCGGCTCGCCGCGTTCGCCCGGGGCCGACCATGGTTGTGGCAGAGGTGAGTCGTATCAAAGCACGGCGATGGGCTGCGGCCAGTTGAACGTTTCTAAAAGCTCACTCTGAAGCCGATGGCAATCGATCGGGAAGGCTGCACGGCCGTATCGTTCGGAATGACGGGCCGGTGGTGATGTCTTCTTCCACTTTATTCGACATGTTCGGGGAGATTGTACGCATCCAGGACGAGGTCCGCTGTGTAGTCCGACCCGCAGAGAATCATTTCTGCAGCCGCAGGTCGAACGTGCCGACTAACATGAAGCGCGATCCGCCCTTCACGTACGCGCATGGCCGCCCTGATTGAGATCGAGCACGACCAGTACACGCGCGAAGGGTTGACCGTTCTGGTAGCGCGCGACGAATCCCAATTGCGCGTCCTTTGGCAGCTCGACGGTTCCCACCAGCTTTCCGGTGTCACGGTCTCCGTTGGCTGATGAGCGGTCGCCGCATCCAGCGTTGGGCACCAGAATTGCTGACCTGCCGAAGTTGGGGCCGGAACGCTTCGGCTCTCCTAAACCGTTGAGTCGGGAACGTCGAAAAGAGAGCAACAATGGCCGAGATCAAAGGAATCGCACGGGTCAAATTTCATCCCGGCAAGGTCGAGGAATGGAAGCGCCTGTCGGAAGAGGCCATGGAGATCGTGCGGACCAGGGATAGCGGCACGCTGCAGTACGAAATCTTCTTCAACGGGGATGAGAGCGAGGCGGTGATCTTCGAGCGCTACCGCGACGCCGATGCCGCGATCGAGCACTTTTCCAACATCAGCCATTTGATGGAGTCGATCATAGCCACTGCCTCCGTCACGGGCGAAGTGCTGGGAACGCCGAACGCGAAGATGAAAGAGCAGCTCGGAAAGGGCGGCCCGAAGCTGTTCACGCCGTGGATGGCGTTGCAGGATCAGGAATTGGCGCAGGAGGACTAACCGCCGCCTTCACAGCTCTCTTTCAGCAAGGCGTCGGAACTCGTCAGGGACGGAGCGCCCAATCCGCGACGCCGACCCATAGTCCACCGCTTGTCCTCCGAAGCGTTTGCGGATCGCATCGACGGCGCGGTCTGCGCGCGATCGCGCCAGGCCTTTCTTAGTGCCAGGACGCCGTCCTTCGTCGGCAAGCCCAAGCGGCAGCTCCAGTTGCACGATCGCATGCGCGTCGAGATGTGAGACGGAGATCGCCAGCAGCGAGATCGTCTTCTCGTGACGGTGATCCGCAAGGACGCCGCGCACCAAGTCCTCGGCGACCTCAGCGAGAGCCCTCGTTGCAGAAATCGGCGCTGTCAGCGTGACCGCGCGCGTGACCGAGCGCAAATCGGCAAAGCGCACGCGGACTGTAATCGTCCGGCCCTCCAGGGATTTGGCGCGGAGCCGCGCGCCGATGCGGTCGGCGAGATGATGGAGCGTCGGTTTGAAGACGCGCTCGATCGCAGGCTGTCGTCCGAGCGCCGATTGTGCGCCGGCAGAGCGCGCGCGCCGGCGCGTCTGGATTT
>JBKPSC010000354.1:0-12376 GCA_046734915.1 Acidobacteriota bacterium
GCTTGTAGCGCAGCGTCATGGCGAGCGTTTCCTGCTTCATGACGTCGACCGGGCGGTCTTGCCCGTTCACGTTCAGCGTCAGCAGCCGCTCGACACCGCCCGTGCCCGCTTGCTGGCCCGAAACCGTCGCTGTTCGGAACAGATAGGTGGCCGACGACACCGCCGCGCCCGCGGCGATGACGCCTTTGATGAAGTTGCGCCTCGAGACCGCGTTCTGTGAGTCTTCGGTCATCGTGATGTCCCCCTCGCTCATACCATTCCACGGAACGGACTTCCGCTCAGTCCTTTGCAGGAAGGCCATACAATACGGCGAAATGCGCCCTTTTTCAATGGTTTCCAGACTTTTTACGATGGTCGACCAGGCCCGCCCATCGGCGGCAGGCCGTTTTACAGGCTCAAACCACGGCTCTGCTTGACCGAGACCGTCGAGGTTCTTACGATGCGTCATGGCCGAGACGGCCCGAGGGGGCCCGCCCGACCAGGCTTCGGTGATCGTCCGGGCAGCCGAATGGCTGGGACGCACGCTCGGTGACTGGCGCCGTCAGCGCAGCGAAAAGCGCGATGACGAATACATTCGCCTGTGGAAGCAGGCCTGGACGCAAGGATGCGAGGCGCGGTGGCACGGCGTCGACCGTGAGAGCGTGCCGCACAAGAAAGGCCCCGCCCATGATGCCTGGGTGGCCGGATGGTTGTGGGCGGACACCCAGCCAGATCGGCGTGACGCGTCGCGTCTGACCAGCCGTGCTCATGCGCGGCGGCGCTCAACCGACCGCGACGAGCCCTCGGACAACGGTTTCAGTTAGGCCGCGGACCCTACCAACGCCGCCCTTCCTTTAAGACACGAGACGGTCGCGCATCACTCGAGCCGAGTGCCCGGCGTGGATCGCGGCGTGGACGGCGGCCCGCAGCTGGCGCAGGTCGTTGCCGGTCCGCGCGCACATCTGCACGATTGGCGCGAGCCCGATCGGGCGAAGGCCGACGTGCTCCTTCAGCCCCGAGAGGTCATCGGTCGTGATGACGAGCGGGATGTCGCGAAGCGGATCCTGGCTTCGCAGGCGCAGGAGCTGGTGCCACTCTGTTTCTGTGGACGCGGCCATATCGACGACGACGGCGTCGGGGTGAATCGCGTCGAGGAACGCGCCGAGACCCGCGAGCCTTCCTGGCGCCGCGAACGCCGCAAAGCCGCCGCTCGCAAGCGCGCCCTTGAGCAGGTCGCGGCCGGCGGGTTGGTGACTGAAAACCGCTACGACATAAGCCGGCTGGGATGGCAGCATCAACGCTCAGGCAGCAAGCCGGGTGCCGCCCCGAATGCGGGCCAAGCCACGCAGATCCTCGCCAGAAGTCGACCGCCGCGAGGCCTTTAAGCCGCCGGACCGCAGACGGGGAGAATGCGACAACGGTTGCCGCTCGCGGTTTACGGTGTCATCATGCGAAGGTCAAACGGGAGGCTTCGCACGCCGCGCATGGCCACCAGGTTCGTCCGACTCCGATTCCGGCGTTCCGTAATCACGGCTCTCGCAGTCGTCGCGACGGCGACACTGGCCTACGCGCAGCGGATCTGGGTGGGACCGGGCGGGGTCGGCGGCTTCGCCCGGATGTCACCGAAGTGGGCCAAGCTATCCGACTTCGACGGCACGTTCCTCTACTGCCGCGGCTATTTCGAATCGTTCCGCTACGAAGACGGCGGCATGGGATGGTGGACCGACTACCCGGGGGCCGACAACAATTTCTCTGTCCGGCTCGCCGAGCTCACGCGCGTCAACGTCAAGCTCGATAAGAACCGTCAGCCGAACTTCGTCGTCGTGTCGCTCAACGACCCGCTGCTGTCACGCTGTCCAATCCTCTTCATGGAGGACGTCGGGACCGCGGAGCTGAGCGACGAGGAAGTCCAGGGACTCCGCCAGTTTTTCCTCAAGGGAGGGTTTCTCTGGGTCGATGACTTCTGGGGTCCGGCCGCGTGGAATGTCTGGGTGCGTCAGATCTCCCGCGTCCTGCCGCCTTCGGAGTTCCCGATCATCGACATTCCCGCCGATCACCCGATCATGCACTCGCTGTACGACGTGAAGTCGATTCCGCAAGTGCCGTCGATCAATTTCTGGTACCGCAGCCGGCGACACAGTACGTCGGAGCGCGGCGCGGACAGCGCAGAGGTCCACTTCCGCGGCATTCAGGACTCGCATGGCCGCCTCATGGTTCTGATGTCGCACAACACCGACATCGCCGACACCTGGGAGCGCGAGGGCGAGAACCGCGAGTACTTCGACAGGTTCTCACCGGCTGGCTACGCCATCGGCGTGAACGTCATCTTGTACGCCATGACGCATTGAGGCAGCCGTGAATGGTCCCTTGCCGTCCCGCCGACTGGTAACCGCGCTGCTCGTCAGCGTGCTCCTGACGATCGCGTCGGTCGTCTTCGCGCAGCGCATCTGGGTTGGCAATGGCGGCTTTTACCGGGAGCCGCCCAAGTGGGCCAAGCCGGCTGACTTCGACGGCTCGTTCCTCTATTGCCGCGGGTTCTACCGAAGCGTGACGCGGGAAATGGGCGGCCAGGGCTGGAGCACGGATTATCCCGGCGCCGACAACAACTTTTCGGTCCGCCTCGCCGAGTTGACGCGCGTCCACATCCATCTCAATCCAGATCGACAGCCGAACACCGTCGTGGTCGCGCTGAGCGACCCGCTGTTGTTCCGTTGTCCGATGCTGTTCATGGAGGACGTCGGCACGGCCGAATTCACCGAGGCCGAGGTGCAGAACCTCAAGGCATTCTTCGCGAAAGGCGGGTTCCTCTGGGTCGACGACTTCTGGGGCAGCTACGCCTGGTCGCGCTGGGTCAGCCAGATTTCACGCGTGCTGCCGCCTGGCGAGTTTCCCATCTTCAATCTCTCCATCGATCATCCGAGCCTGCACTCGCTCTACGACGTGAAGAGCTTCCTTCAGGTCTCGTCGATCCAGTTCTGGCGGCAGAGCGGCGGCGATGTCAGCGAGCGCGGGCCGGACAGCCAACCCGTACACTACAGCGGCATACAGGATTCGCACGGCCGTCTGATCGTTTTGATGACTCACAACACCGACGTTTCCGATACGTGGGAGCGCGAAGGCGAGAACCAGGACTATTTCGATCGCTTCTCGCCCTCGGGCTACGCCATCGGAGTCAACGTCGTGTTGTATGCGATGACGCATTAAGGGCTGGAAGGTCAGGGAACGCTGGGAGGGCGGGAAGGGAAAGCGGAAACCCTGACTTCCCCGGCTCCACCGTCCGTCCACCTGCCCTCCCTGCCTTCCCCGCCCTATCTGCCCTGCACAAAAGACACTCCCATGTCGTGCTGACCGTGACCGGCGGCGATCGCTTCGTCCATGCGTTTCGCAATTGCCGGCAGTACGATCAGACGCTCTGTCCCGGCGGCCTCGAGCATGAGCCGCATGTCTTTCCGCGCCATCGTCAGCTCGAACGTGGCCGTGGGATCACCTGACGCCATCTTCACGGCACGGCCATTGACAAGCCCGCCGATGTGGAACTTGCTGAAGAGTCCGACGGCATCCTGCAGCGGCACACCGAGATTCGCCGCCATACCAAAGACGTCGGCGATGCCCGCCGTCAGGACGAAGATCATGGAGTTCCCGAAAATCTTCAGTGCCGCCGCCAGTTCGGGGCGTTCGCCCTGATACCAGACATCTCCGGTCATCGCCGCGAGCCGGTCTTTGACCGCATCGAAGACACGCTGCGGCCCGGAGGCGAGCATCAGTCCCGATCCGTCGCGGCACATCTGCGGCGTCATGAACACAGGCGCGTGCAGCAGCTTGAACGCGCGGGCCCCGCCGCGCTCGAACCGCGCCTTCGTCGCGGCCGGCGACGTCGTGGAGTGATCGACGACGATGGTCTCCGGACCAAGGTGCGAGGCCATCCGATCGATCACGGCATCGACGACGGCGTCGTCGGCGAGCACCATGTGCACGAATGACGCACCGGCAACGGCGGCCTCGGGCGTCGCCGCCACTTTGGCACCGAGTGCCTCGAGCGGGCGAGTCTTGTCGACGCTTCGATTCCAAACCGCCACGTCCTGTCCCTGCCGCAGCATCCGCTCGCTCATGCCGCTGCCCAAGAGTCCGGTTCCGAGAAATGCAACCTGTGCCATGGATTCTCCTCGTGGCGACGCAATGCCGACTGCCCTTTGCAACCGACAGGGTTCTCTAAGGACCGCGCTCTCAGGGAAACGATTCCCACGCACGCACACGTATGATGCGGGCTGCTTCTTGGCTTAAACGGTCGGCATCGCGCCGCGGCCGTCAACCTACCAACTGGTGTGCACGGTCGCGTGGAAGATCGGCGAGCGAACAGAGTAGGCGCTCGAGAGCGCTCCGCACTGGGATCCGTTTGCGCGCGGCTGGTCACCAGCGGTTGAACTCGTCACGCTGTCGGCTCCGTGATGATTGGAGACTCCGATGGACCAGAGCTCGCCACCCGCCCGAACCGATCCAGTGCGACGGCGCCGCATCCGATCGTCCAGGCCAGGTACTCGGCCACGAATCCGATAAACGTCAGGCCGGCAGCCATCATCCACATCGGGCCACCACCCAGGTTGACCAGCCGCGCCAACAGGAGCGGCGACACGATGACGCCGACGCCAACGACCGCCGTCATGATCGGTCCGTAGTCGCCCAGGCCGAATCGCTCGCTGACCCAGCGTCCCGAACGCACCGCCACTCCGGCAAATCCAGCGAGGGCGAGCACCATCACGCCGAGGATAGCGAATGGGATGAGCACCAACAGCGGAATTCCGACGATGGTGATGACGAACAGGACGATGGTGACGACGAGCAGGGGAATGAAGAGAAGCTGCGCGAGCAGGCCAACGGCGCCGGCTTTGACCGGTTCGGCCATCGCCCGCTTCCCGATGCGATCGACGTAGTCCCCGGCAAAGAGGACGACGAGGGCGCAAAGCAGGGCGAGCACACAGACGCGCACCAGCGTCGAGACCAGTGAGAAGGCCGAACCGAAGCTGTTACGCCACCACCGATCCGTGGTCGTTCGACGCGGGAAGCGGCTGAAGGGGTCGAAGTTGAACGGGCCCATGCCCACTTCCGAGACTTCGCCTCCGATGCGGGCGCCAGGATCACGCGTCAGCCGGCCGCCGACGACCACTGCATCCTTGGTGATCTCGGCACGAGGGCCGAGGTTGAGCGCCCCGCCGACGACGACGACGTCGCCGACAACCTCGCCTTCGATGTCAGCCGACCCGCCGATGACGACCACGTCGCCGGCGACCGATTCGCCTTCCTCGACGGTCAGCGAGCCGCCGAAGCGGACCCGGTCGCCGCCTCGTCGTTCACGCCGAGAGCGCGCGGTATTCGGGACGCTCGGTGGAGTGGGAGGTTCAGGGGCGGCGGTGGGCGGAGTCGGCGGTGCAGCCGGCGTTGGCGGGGTGGCTGGGCGCGCGGGGCCAAACAGCGCGGCGCGCTGCGCATCATCAAGATAAGAGAGCTGCAGCACGAGATTTTCGTCGGTGCCCAGCCGGTTGCGGAGCTCGGCGCCGGTCACCGCCTCCCCGTCGATGGCGATTGATCCCCGCGTGATCTCGATGGATCGGATGCCGGTAGCTGCCGACTTGGGCCGGAGCGCTACGCCGTCTCTGAGCGGCAACGCATCGTAGCGGCTTTCTACCTGGGTCCGGAGGGCGGTCGGGTCGGTGGTCGAGGATTGTGCCGCTGCGAAGCCAGCAGAGAGCAACCCCGCAACCATGGCCAGCAGCAGTGCCTGGACGGGCCGCAGGGCGCGCCAGACGGAATGACATGATGGCCTTTTCATTGGGAAGACTCCTCTTCTTCGGAATCGAGCAGACGCTGCAATCCAAAAAGCGCGACCGCTCCCAGCAGGAGCAGTCCTCCGAGGACACCCATCGCGCCCGGCGTGACCAGAGCTGTCGTCATGCCGCGGCCGACGGCCGCCGCGATTGTCCAGCTGTCGTCGCCGCGGCCGATCGCAGTCGCCAACCAGAGACTGCCTCTGAGCAGCAGTGAGAACATTTGAACCAGAGCCCTGACCGCCACTGGCGCCAGTACAAACCCCGACGCCACGAGCGTCGTCACCGCCACAGCGGCGAGGCCGGCCCAGCGCACCCAACGGCTGGACGCACGTCTCATCGGCCGCCCCGGCATGTACTGTCTCTTACGTGACTGCAGGAGCTGAAGTTGCAGCTGGTAGTCATTCCTGCACTCATGCGTCCGTTCGCGAACGGCCGGCGCCTGGGCCAAGCGCTACTTCAACGAGACACCGGCGCCGGCGATAAGCAGCGTCGAACGCGGACTGCCGGGCAAGCCGAAGCGTGGCGTTCCCGGATCAATTTGATGGAAGCGAACGTCGAAGGTAAAGGCCAGGTGCGCCTTGATGAACCAGCGCGCGCCACCGCCGTAGTTGACGGTCCGCAGCCGCTCCTCGTCGACTTCCGTAATCGGGGCGCCAGTCGGGACGATCACACGCTGAGCCACGCCGATACCACCACTGATGTAGCTCCACCCTTCCCCGTCGCCGAAATTGAACGAGAGCTGTGGCGTGAACGACGAGAACCGCTCGGTTACTGCCCGCACGGACGTCCCCTCGGCCGGAGTTGCTCCGCGGCCGACAGTACCTTGTGCGCCGAGGCCGAAGGTGACGGCCTTCCACTTGAACACATAGACGTGTAACCCGGCGTCGGCGCCCAGGCCGCGTCCGGGAAGCTCGGCCACCGAAAGCCCGCGGCTCGCCGCCAGCTGCTCTTCCTGGGTGAACTTGGGGAACGTGCCGCGAATATCGAGCACGACATGTGGAAGCGGAGGTGGCGGTTCCTGCGCCATCACCGGCCGCGGCGCCACGACCAACAGAAGGCCGATGACCCGCACGAACGACGAGAGGCGCATCAGTGGCGTCATTGTACTGAAGTCCTCGACATCGGTCTGACTCGAATCTGGCTCAATGCGTTGACGCTCACTGTCGCGGCGGCTAGCATGGTCGCGGCTTCGACATGAATCGCTACGCGGCCTTGGCGCCGCTTCCCGACCCAGTTAATCGTCTCGCCGAGCTCGCCGTGGACCTGTGGTGGAGCTTCCACCCCGACGCGCGCAACGTGTTCCGTCGTCTCGACTACTCGCTGTGGCGTCAGACGGCGCACAACCCGGTGCAGATGCTATGGCGCGTGCCGCGTGAAAAAATCGAAGCGGCCGCTGCCGATTCCGCGTTCATGGATCTCTACAGGCGCGCGCTGGCGCAACTCGACGCGGCGCGCGATGCGCGTCAAAGCTGGTGGGCGACGCGCTTCCCGCACCTGACCGATCAATCGATCGCGTATTTCTCCGCCGAATTCGCCGTGCATCAATCGTTGCCGATCTACGCCGGCGGACTCGGCGTCCTGGCGGGCGACCACTGCAAAGAGGCCGGCGACCTGGGCGTGCCGCTCATCGGTGTCGGCTTCATGTATCCGCAGGGCTACTTCCATCAACAGGTCTCGCCCGACGGCTGGCAGCAGGAAGTGTACGAGCGGTTGAACTGGTCTGATGCCGCCATCGAGCCGGCATTTGCCACGGACGGCTCCAAATGCATCACGGCGGTGCCGCTCGGCGATCGCAGCGTACTCGTCGACGTCTGGCGGGTGCGCCTCGGGCACGTTCAGCTGTATCTGCTCGACACCGATCTCGAGGAGAACGCGCCATGGGATCGCGAGCTGTCTGCACGTCTCTACGGTGGTGATCGCGAAACCCGCGCCCAACAAGAGATCATCCTGGGCATCGGTGGCGTACGGGTCCTGAAAGCTCTCGGGATTCGCCCGTCGGTGTTTCATTTGAATGAAGGCCACGCCGCGTTCGTCGTGCTCCAGCGCATCCGCGAAGCCATCGACGCCGGCGCTACGTTCGAAGCCGCGCTCGAGGACATCCGACAAACGACAGTCTTCACGACCCACACGCCGGTTCCAGCCGGACATGATGCGTTCCCGTTCAACATGGTCGAGAAGCATCTCGCCGGCTGTTGGGGGACGATGGGCCCCAATCGCGATAAATTCCTGGCGCTCGGATCGCATGACAACGGCGCCGGCCCGCAGTTCAACATGACCGCGCTGGCGATGCGCTCGGCGAGCGCCATCAACGGTGTGAGCCGGTTGCACGGCCAGGTTACTCGCGAAATGTGGGGCGGCCTCTGGCCCTCGGCCTCCGGCTTCGATCATCCCGTGGACTTCATCACCAACGGCGTTCACGTGCCGACCTGGATTGCCGCCGACATGGCGGAGCTGTTCGCGACGCATCTGGGGCGCGACTGGCTCAATCGTCAGGATGAACCGACGCTGTGGGACGCCGTGCTCGCGATCCCCGACGAAGCGCTGTGGAAAGTCCGGCAGCGCCTGCGGCACTACCTGTTCGCGTTTCTCCGTGAGCGAGCCCGCGATCGGTGGACGGTCGAGCGGGTCGGCACGCCGCGCATCGTCGCCGCCGGGACCCTGCTCGATCCGGAAAAGCTCACCCTCGGATTCGCGCGCCGGTTCGCCGGGTACAAGCGATCCGAGCTCATCTTCCATGACCCCGAACGGCTCGCGCGGATCTTGAACTCGGTCGAGCGTCCGGTTCAGATCATCTTCGCCGGCAAGGCTCACCCGGCTGACGACCCCGGAAAGCACCACCTGCAGCGTGTGTATCGCCGCGCGCTGGATCCGACCTTCGGCGGACGGGTGGCGTTCGTCGACGACTACGATCTCCACGTCGCGCACTTCCTCGTTCAGGGCAGTGATGTGTGGCTCAACACGCCGCGCAAGCCGCTGGAGGCCAGCGGCACGAGCGGCATGAAAGCCGCGATCAACGGGGTGCCGCATCTAAGCATCGCGGACGGCTGGTGGGCCGAGGGGTTCAACGGAGCGAACGGCTGGGTCATCGACGGCGGCCTGAGCGGAGGTTCAGACGAAGCGGTAGACGCCGCCGACGCGAACGCCCTCTACGCGCTGCTCGAGGAGCAGGTGGTTCCGGCGTTCTACGAGCGGGATCGCGACGGCATTCCGCGGCGCTGGCTCAGCATCGTCAGAGAGTCGATTCGATCGGTGGCGCCGCGCTTCTCGGCGCGGCGGATGGTCAAGGAGTATGTCGAGCGGATGTATGCGCCGGCGATGAGCCGCCGATTGACGACGCGCTGATCGGTGGCGCGGGTCGACGGTCTTTGGACAGAATGCGCGGTAAATTGCTAGATTGAGACATGCCTCCTCGCAAGTCGGTCGTGAAGTCGCGGTGCGCGCTGTGCGGCGCCAAGGAGGTCTCCGAGCCCAGGGGCGAGGAGAAGTACTGCCGCGACTGCTGGGACAAGAAGATCGCCGTCGAAGAGATCGTCGCGCGCGAATTCGCGCTGAAGCGATACATCCGCGCCCATAGCGCGGAGAAATACCTGATCTACCACTCCACGCTCAAACGGCCGTGCGGCCAGTTGATCGTCGTGGACGATGGATACGACCTGTTCCTCACCCTCATGCTCTATCCGAACTTCGGATGGGACGAGCCGGCCTACCACCTCGACGGTGATCCGGAGGGCCGTTTGTTCTCCGAGCTCCTGGTCGATGTGGTGGCCGCCGAGGTCATCGAGCCCTGGGGCGGCGGGAAGTGGCATCTGGAGATCTTCCGTTCGGTCAACCCCGAGCCCGAGGATTGGAACGGCGAAATGTAGCAGCGTGCTGCTATAATCCGGATCACTCCGGTCTTGTATTCAATCGATTACGTCGTTTTCCCCGGGAGGATTGACATGAATCGCGCGCGTGTCGTTGTCGGCGCGACCCTCGTCTCCACTCTGCTCACGGCCGGCACCGCGCTGGCTCAGGCCACGCCGGCCCAGGCTCCACCCATGCCGTCGGTCCTGGCAGGCAAGAAATTCACTCCGCCGATCAAGGGTGAAGCGCTCATCGAGTTCACCGCGCCGGTCACGAAGCGTGAGAAGGACGTGGTCGTGACTCGTATCACGGTCCGCAATGCGTCGCTGGCCCCTGTGCCGCGCCTCACCATCGCGGAGACGTGGTACAACGGCAGCGGAGCCGTCGTGACCGGTGGCAAAGGATCGGTGAACGGCCTGCTGCAGCCCGGTGAAATCCAGGTCATCACCATCTCGACGCCCTGGAACAAGGACATGAAGTCGAACAACTTCAACTTCTCGCACGCGAACGGCACGGTGAAGCCGCAGAAGGTGGCGAAGCTCGAGGTGCCGAAAGATCCGGCGGCCGCTCCGGCGGCGGCTAAGAAGTAGCGCTTCGTCCGGGCGCTCAAAAATGAAAGGCCGGTGCGCCAATGCGCACCGGCCTTTTTTTGTTTGTCTAGTTGACTAGATCGAAAGTAATCCGCCCCGCCCGCTGTGGGATGAGCACCATGTGAAACGGAAACGTCAGGACCTGTATCGACACGCTTCCCGGCGGCGGCTTCGTCTCGCGGTAGCGGACGATCAGCCCATCACCCACGTTGGTCACGCTGGCGATATTCACCGCATAGCCAGGGGTGGGCCGGCTGCCGAGAAAGAGGGCGAGCACCATGTCGGTGCGGAAATCCACCTGAGGGCGCGCCGTGTCGGGACTGTGCTGACGCCACAACGTTTCCCACTCGGCCGGAGTCCGCACGACCACCTGCCTCGCCGAGTCGATGTTGCTCTCGTCGCCCTGGCGCAGCTCACGGGGCGAGGGCACACTCTGAAGGACGGCCGCGACGGCCGACAGCGCGACGAGCCGCAACCACATCAGCGCGGCGCCATCTGCATGGGCGGCGTCACCGTGATGCGCACCTGCCGGCCGACTCCGACGTCGTTGCCGAGCCGTGACTTCGCCTGCACGTTCAGGACGTAGTCGCCCGGCGGCACTTCGTTCAAGGGGATGCGGAGCTGATAGCCAAAGCCTCCCTTGGCGCCCTGCAACTCGCTGGAGTTTCGCTCTTCCTCAGACTTGAACAGGACACGGCCTTCATCGCTCTGAATGGTCGTCGTGATGTCGACGCGATGCGGTGTCGAGTTCTGGTTGTCGTAGATCTCCGCGAACAGCGCGATTTCGTCGTTCTGCGGGAACGACCGGCTGGCAATCGGCGGCGCCGGCAGCGCTTCCTTCAACTGATCGTCGGCCTTGGCGGTGACCATCGACGATCCGGCCATGGAGGTCATCAACAGGCCGCTCATCGTGAAGGGCGTCTTGGCGAAGTCCGGAATCTCCACGTCGTACGAGACCGAGCCTGAAAGGCCACCAGCCGAATCGTGCGAGGCGACGCGCAGATGGTAGCGGCCGGGCGGCAGCTGCAGCCGATTCACGATGCGGAAACCGGTCTGTTGGACGCGGGTCTTCGTATCCGGCTTGAGGTTCGTTGTCGTCAGGCTGTCAGTCGCCCCGGCCCGCGACTTGCCCTGTGCATCGAACGCGAAATAGGAGAGCTCGATCTTACCGTCTTTGGCGAGCGCCAGATCGCGTCCGACGAGCTCGACGCCGACGAGGAGTGAGGCATTCGGCGCGGTGCCCTTGAAAGCCGAGGCGAACATCCGCATGCCGAGGCCGCTCACCTGGATTGGGCTATTCAACGCCTCCGTGACTTCCAGAGACGGCTTCCCCGGTGCCGCTGCCGCCGGCACCGGCGCACGGCCACGCGGCGCCTGGTAGCCCTTGCGCGATCGGACGGTCAGGCCGGGCCTCGTCGTGCGGACCTCGATCCGGTGGAACCTGCCGTTGCGCTGGTTCGACGGCGGGTAGTAGGCGAGCACGTAATACGAGCTGTTGTCATCGACGATCCGCCCGAACGCATCGGCGAACTGATTGGTGTTCACCGCGGCAAAGCCACCGGTCTCATCCGAGAGAGTGCGCAAGCTGTCCTGTGACACGCGAAGCTCGTTCTGCAGCGACGACATGCCGATGCCACTCGACGGGTCATCCTGATCAGGCAGCGACGTGACGGCGATGGTCTCGTCGGCGAGCGAGGTGAGCCCGCGCGGATCGACGGCGTAGATGCTCACGTTCGACCGGGTCGCCGCGGCGATGGCCTCACGGGTGTCGTCGAGAATGGACGACGCCGAGCTCGGCGACTGATCGTAGCCCCGGATGAGATCGGTGATGTCGTAGTCGATGCCTTCGCTGAGCAGCAGCATCGTCTTGCGACGACCGCGGACGCCGCCGAACCACTCAGCCACGTTCTTGATGGTGGTCAACGTGTTGCGCGCCTTGTACGCGCGCTCCTGATCGTCCGGGTCGGCGACGGTGCGGCTGTTCAGCCCGCCGCTGCTGCCGAGCAGATCACGCTGCCGGTAGTATTCGGTGCTTCGATTGAGCGTCGCCGATGGCAGCTTCTGCCCCATGAACTTGTCGACGGACGCGAGCAGGAGACGGCGGTTGCTCGTGAACTCCTGGTTGTAGTCCGATCGCCCGCC
>JBKPSC010000355.1:0-11085 GCA_046734915.1 Acidobacteriota bacterium
ATGCCGATGCCACCCGCCACGCTACCGAGCGGGTGGCCGGCAACGACGCCGCTATCGACAATCGCGACGCGGATGCCGCGGCCAGTCCCGCGCATCCGATCCTGTAACGCTTCTGTGAACATGTGCCGCTGGACGCGATTCAGAGCAAGGCACATACCACGCGCGCTAACGGGCGATTCCGTCACATCCCGAGCGACGAACGCCGCCGATACGACAGGCGTGTCAGAAAGCCGACGGACGGTCCGACGACTTTGTCGCCTTCAGAACAATACGGCGCCGGTGGCCTTGATCTGCCATTGACCGGCGTCGGCCGCCGACTTGCCTTCCTGCTTGGCGTGTTCTTCGGCGGCGGCGCGGCTCTCGGGCGAGTCAACGCGCTGCACCACGCCTTCCGCCGCGGCGAACTGGCCCTTGGCGCTCATCGGAAACACGACGACGCCATGCTCGACCTGAATGATGAGCGACTTGTCGCCCTTGGCCTGCGTCGGCGCCAGCGCGAGCCAGCAGCCCATCTCTTCGCAGACGGCGGTGACATAGCCTTCGACGCGAAGCGTCTTGCCCTCGAAGGCCGACGGCCGCGCCATCACGTCGGCAAGCGGCGTCGCCTGGGTGATCGTGACGCCCTTCCCGTAGCTCTTGCCCTCGGCCGCCCGCACGGCGCCAATGGCCGCGACACCAGCGATGACAAGGAATGCTGCAAGCAGTCGTTTTTTCATCTTCGTCCCCTCAGTGCCTCAGTTGCTCGGTCGATCAATTTCTCGCTGATTCCCTGATTCCCACATTCCCTGATTCCTTCATTCCCTCAATCCTTCATTCCCAAATCCCAATTCATTTCTTAATGTACTTCTTGACGGCCCGCGGCCCGACTTCCGCGCCATACAAGTTGCCCGCATTGTCGGCGACCACGCCTTCCGCGGCGCTGGTGCCGGTCGGGTTCTTCTCGGGATCGGGGATGAAGTACTGGACCTTGCCGTCTTTCGTGCTGCCGATGCGCATGCCGCGACGCCACCCGCCCGGATGATTCGCCGGACTCGATTCGGAGTCGACGCCGTACAGCACGTCGTTTCTGTCGATGTAGATGCCGGAGAGTCGGCTGAACTGTTTCCACTCCTCGAGGAACTTCAGGTTCTGATCGAAGATCTGGAGCCGCACGTTGCCCCGGTCGGCTACGAAGAGTCGGCCGCGGGAATCGAGCGCCAGGCTATGCGGCGTCCGGAACTCGCCAGGGCCCGATCCGAGCTTTCCAGTCGACGAGATGAACTTCCCGTCCTTGGTGAATCGGGAAAGGCGCGCCGTCGTGCCCGGGGCGGCGTCCGGGTTCTGTCCACCGTGCCCCTCCGCGACGAGGATGTCGCCGTTCGGCATGGTGATGACATCGTTCGGCTCGTCGAGCGCCGCCGGCGGTGCACCCTTCACGCCGGCCTTGCCGAGCGTCATCAGCACCTTGCCTTCGGGGCTGAACTTCACCACGGTGTGACCCTTGCCATCGCGCCGCGGGTCCTTGCCGTCTGGACCCTGGCCGTCGGTCACCCAGATGTTGCCGTCGCGATCGACGTGAATACCGTGCGGGAAGAGGAACGTGCCGCCGCCGAAGCTGCGGACCAGCGTGCCCGAGGCGTCGAACTTGAGAATCGGGTCGAGAGTCGAACCGGCGCACGAGTTGGCGCCGCAGCGCTCAGCCACCCAGATCGACGTCCCATCCTTGTCGACGTCAATCGCGCTCGTCGACCCCCAGGTGCGGCCCGCGGGCAGCTTGAAGTAGTTCTCGATCGTCTGATACGGGTTGGGCAGATCGTTGGTCGGCACGACGGCACTTTGCCCCGAGAGCGCCACCATGGACAGGCAGGCGACGAACGCCGACGCGACTGCGCCGACCGCACGGCTTGAACGCATCATTCAACCCCTCATGGAATGAGGAATCAGGGAATTGGGAATGAAGGAATGAAATCACGGAATTTGGGATTGAGGGATTGGGGATTGGGATTGAGGGAATCAGGGAATGTCCCAGATTCATTCCTCATTCTTTATTCCCTCATTCCCTCATTCCCTCATTGGCAATCCCTCAATCCCTCAATCCCTCAATCCTCATTTCTTCGTGTATTTCTTGAGCGCCCTCGGCCCGACTTCGGCGCCGTAGATGTTGCCGGCGCTGTCGATGACCACACCCTCGGCGGCGCTGGTGCCCTTCGCCTCGAGGTCAGGATCCGGGATGAAGAAGTCGACCTTGCCCGTCTTCGCACTGCCGATGCGGATGCCGCGCTTCCACGCGCCATGCGCCGGGTTCACCGAACCCGACTCGGAATCGGCCACATACAGCGTGTCGTTCCTGTCGACGTAGATGCCGGAGGGCCGGCTGAACTGCTTCCAGTCGGCGATGAACTTGCCGTTCTGATCCAGGATCTGAACGCGGTTGTTGCCGCGATCGCCCACGAACAGCCGGCCCTGCGAGTCGAACGCCAGAGCATGCGGCTGATCGAACTCGCCCGGACCGCTGCCCTTCTTGCCGATCACCTGCACCACCTTCTGGCCATCGCGGCTGAACTTCAGGATGCGGGAATTGCCGCCGCCGTGGCCCTCTGACACGTAGATCGATCCGTCAGGTCCGACCTGCACGTCGTTGGGTTGATAGAAATAGTCAGGTTCGGCCGCGCCGCCCTTCTTCCCCAGCGTCAACAACAGCTTTCCGTCTGGGCTGAACTTGTACACCTGGTGTCCCATCGTCGTGCCCGGGAGCGGACCCATGCGCGGTGCTGGTGCCGCGGCCGGCGCACCGCCACCGGCGCCCGGACCGCCGCCACGCGCCGGCACCGGCGCGTCGTCCTGCCCATCCGTGATCCAGACGTTGCCGTCGCGGTCGACGTGGATGCCGTGCGGGAAGATCAACATGCCGCCGCCGAAGCTGGTGACCAGCTTGCCCGTCGAATCGAATTTGAGAACCGTATTTTCAGGCTTGATCTTTCCAGTCGCTCGATCGAGACAGGAATTCGCCCCGCAGCGCTCGCCCACCCAGATGGATCGTCCGTCCTTGTCTACGTCCACCGCGCTCGTGGATCCCCATGGACGCCCTTCTGGCAGCTTCGCCCAGCCCGAGATGGTCTGATACGGGTTGGGCAGATCGTTGGTCGGTTGATCCGCAGCCTGCGTCATCACCCGCCCAGTGCCGAGCACGACGACGGCGGCAATCGCCCCGACCGCCCAGCTAGTCCGACTTACATGCGACATCGATGCCTCCTCCCAAACCTCGTCCGGAGAAAAGTGAATGCCAATTATAGGCAGCGGGCGCACGGACTCAATCACTTCTGCCACCGGTCCGCGCCTGGTCGATGAGCCGCCCATCGCGGTCTCCGGCGGCCTGCGCGGCGCTACAGTTCGCTCGAGGCCGGTTGTGATCGTCGGCAGGACGATCATTTAAAGGGTCGTGCGAGGGGCTCGTAACTGAGGCAGCGACAACCGTTGTACGGCGCAGAACCGGTCCGTATAATGTGCCCCGGGCGTCACGACGCCAGGGAATGATCCATCCCCGATTGCTCTACTCCACACTCCTGGCGTCGCTCATGGTCATGCTGCTGGTGGCCTTGGTGATGCCGGCGGTGGCTATCGATCTGCGCGTCTACGACGCTCTGGTCCGCTGGGGGAGCGTCACCTCGATGTCGCGCCGGGTCGCGGTCATCGCCGTCGATCAGAAGAGCATCGACACGCTCGGCCCGTGGCCCTGGCCGCGCGACCGGTTGCTCTCGCTGCTCGATCGAGTGCGGGCTCTCGGCGCCGCGGTGATCGCCGTCGACAACCTCCTGCCCACGGCTGACCATCCGAACGATGAAGCGCTCGCTGACCGATCCGGGGTGGTGCTCGGCTACGCGCTCACGTTCGGCACGGCCGTCAACGGCGGTGAGTGCCAGCCAGAGCCGCTGGCCGCGTCGATCGTCGATCGAGCTGGAGCGCCGACGCGTCGACTCTTCCAGGCGACCGGCCTCATCTGTGGGCGGTTGTCGAAATCCGACTCGAATCGAGCGTCCGGATTCCTCAACGTCGGCACTGATCGAGACGGTGTCGTGCGCCGTCTACCGCTGGTCATGGCGTACGGCGACAAGGTCTATCCGTCTCTCGCGCTCGCCGCGACGCTGGCGTTGCTCCAAGCCGAGCAGGTGACGTTGTCGTCGCAGCGCGCTCACCCGCTGGAGCTCGAAATCGCCGGCAAAGCGGTGCCGCTCGGCGATCACGGCACGCTGCTTCTCCGCTTCCGCGACGGTTCGGCGCGTCCGCTCAATCACATTCCAGCCGTGGATGTGTTGAGTGGCCGCGTCGCGCCTGGCGTCCTCGACGGCCGCCTCGTCTTCGTCGGCACGACCGCGCCGGCCGTGGGCCAGGTGGTCGCCACGCCAATCGACCGGCAATATCCGAACATCGAAGTCCAGGCTTCCGCCGCCGAGAATCTGCTTCAGGCCGAATACCTCGCACAGCTTGGCTATCAACGCCTGTATCAGATCGCGATCGGCATCGCTCTGGCCCTGCTGACCGCTGCGGTCACCCAGATGCTTGGGGGGCGATGGGGGGCGGCTGCGGGGCTGCTGTCGGTGATTGCCGTCTGGGCAGTGAGTGCAGCAATCCTCGTCCAGTGGAGCACCTACGTGTCGCCGGCACTGCCGACCTTTGCCGTGATCACCGCCGTCGTCGCCGGTGTCTTCACGTATTCGGAGCGGCAACGGCTCAGGGCGGATCTCGTCCAGCGATGGAAGGTCGACCAGGGCCACCGCCGCCGCCGGCAGGCGCACGAATTCCTGGTGAAGTCGCTGACCGGGCTGATGGAGATTCGCGATCCGTCGACGGGTCGACATTCGCGACGGACTCAGGGGTACTCGCGTCTGCTCGCCCAGCGCCTGGCGCACACGCCCGAGTTCCACGAATACCTGACGGACGCGCGCATCGAAGTCATGTCGCTGCTCGCACCGCTGCATGACATCGGAAAAGTCGGCATCCGCGACGCGATTCTCAACAAATCGAGCGCGCTGTCCCCGGGCGAGCTGCATGAGATGCGGCAGCACCCCGTTTACGGTTACGAGACCATCTCGAAAGCCCAGCGTCAGGTCGGCGTGGACAGTGCCCACGACGAGGAGATCCTCCAGCTGGCCAAGGACATCGTCTATACCCACCACGAGCGATGGGACGGGACGGGCTATCCGCGGGGCCTGCGAGGCGATGAAATCCCGATTGCCGGCCGGATCATGGCTTTGGTCGATGTGTACGACGCACTGGTCGAACCGCGGCCATACCGGCGGCGGATGCCGCATGATGAGGCTGTGGCGCTCATCGTGGCGGGGCGGGGGACCCAGTTCGACCCTTCTGTCGTCGAGGCCTTCCTGACAGTAGCCCCGGACTTCCAGGAGCTCAGCACTCGCCTGCGCGAAAGCCCACCCTATCCACACAATTGACCGGCCGGCAGCCCGGGCCCCTCATTGGTGGAGTTTCCGCCTCCAGCTTGGCCGATCGGTGCTACGATGCCGCGAGGCCTAAACGAACCGTATCGAAATGCTGCTGCCGAAGATCATCAAGCGACTGCCCTTCGGGGTCGTGCTGCTTGCCCTGCTGTCGGGCGCATGGCTGCGGCTCGAGGCAGCGCCTGTCTCGCTCTCCGGCTGGCATCACAAGCCTCTTCCTGCACAGGCCGAAAATCTTCCCGAAGATTTCGATCGTTCGGTCGAGCGCGCGTCTGCGGCCATCGCCGCAGTTCGCTTCGACGTGGACGACGACGGCGACCTCGACATCGTCGGCCTCGACGGCGCGCTGGCACTGCTCGTCTGGGAGAACGACGGTGCGGGCCGGCTGACGCTCAAGCAGCCGCTCGAACTGACATCGCTCACGAGCGACGGCTCCGACATTTCTTTCGACGTCCCCAGCGCCACCGATGACAGCTCTGATCAGAGCGACACGCCATCGGATGGCGTCACACGACGATGCGAACCGTTCGTCTCGCCGTATTCGCGCCAGCTGACCGTCGAACGGTCGGCGTCGCTTCGCTCGCGTACCCGCTCCAGCCGCACCCCTCGCGCTCCGCCCGTCCTGCCGCGCGCAGTCTGAGTCGCCTCAGCGCGTTCGTCCGGCCGACAGCCCTCTGGCACACAGCCGCGCACGCAAACCTGGGGCGACCGCTCCTTGGTTTCGATGGATTGCTTCGCAGCGGAGGAACGAATGATCGCGAAATCGCGCGTGCTCGTCGTTGACGATGAGCCCAACATGGCGCAGGACCTGCGACAGGTGCTGTCCACACAGGGCTATCAGGTGCGGACGGCGCCGGAGGGCGAGACGGCCCTCTCCAGCTTCGACGAATGGCGTCCGCACCTCGTATTCACCGATCGCCACATGCCCAGAATGGATGGCATCGAGCTGTGCCGCCGCATCCGGGCCATATCGAAGGTGCCGGTCGTGATGCTTTCGGAAAGCGTGTCGGAGACGGCCAAGGTCGAAGCGTTCGACTCGGGCGCCGACGACTATCTAATCAAGCCGTATGGGTCCGGGGAGCTGCTCGCACGCACCCGGGCGCTGCTGCGCCGCACCGCCGACGACGTGGTCGAACAGCCGCTCGAGCTCGGTGCATTCCGCATCGACTTCGAAAGCCGGCGCGTCTACGTCCAGCAACAAGAAGTTCGGCTGACACCGAAGGAGTTCCATCTCCTCGTCTACCTGGCGCGCCACCCGAATCGCGTCATCGAGCATCGACAGCTGCTCGAGGCGGTTTGGGGTGAGTCGGCGCAGGACCATCCCGAATATTTGCGCGTGTTCATCGGCCAGCTGCGCAAGAAGCTGGAAGACGACCCGGCAAATCCACGCTATCTCGTGACGGAGGCCTGGGTCGGATATCGATTCAATCCGCACGGGTAGTTTGAAGACTGCGGGCCTGCGCGGCAGAGGCGCCTGTCTCTGCCGCGTATGACCTTACGCCGGATTCATCCAAGCCTCGTCGTCGCAGCAATTCCTCTCGGCACTCAACGAAGCGCCACCGATCGTCTGGCTATCGATATACACTGACGTCCGGATTTCAACGGCCGCATGCTCCACGTCTCGCTGCTCGTTCTGTTCAGCTTCACCGCACAGTCGCAAACCTCACCCGGTGCGACCTGCCGGCAATGGCAGGAGTGCCGGACCCTCGCGCTCGAAGCCGCTGACCGCGGCGACTACGGGCAGATGCACGACCTTGCGTGGCGGGCGGTCCAGTTAGGGCCACCCAGAGATGCGGCGCTCATGTACTTGCTGGCCCGCGCACAGGTGCTGAGCGGCCGGCCTCACGATGCCCTCGTCATGATTCAGCGCCTGGCAGAGATGGGGGTCGCCACCGACGCCGCGACCAACGACGACTTCGCGCGCTCGCGCGAGCTGCCGGCGTGGTCCGCAGTGGAGGCGACGCTCGCCGGCAAGACCAAGACCACGATTTCGGCGACGCGTGCGGCCGGCACGTCGGCGGCACCATCTCCAGCAGATGCCAAGCCAGCGGCGGCGGCAGCGTCAGCGGCGACCACCGTCGGAGCAGCGCCCTCCGGAGCCGGGGCAGCGGCAACGGCGACCCGGGCAGGCCTCAAGCCGTTCCCCATTGCCGCCGGCTCGGCGAGTACGGTGGCGCGATTCTCCGCGGAACGGTTCGCCGACGCAGGTCTGGCCTATGACGCGGTCTCGCGCCGGTTCGTCGTGGGCGACGCACGCGAGCGCAAGCTGATGGTCGTCGGCGTCGACGCCGACCACGCCACCGACATGGTGCGTGCCGATTCGGCGGGCTTCCAGGACGTGAGCGCCCTCGACATCGACGACCGCCGTGGCGATTTGTGGGTGGCCAGCACCGCACCGAGCGGCAGCGCGTTGCATCGATTGCAGCTGGTGTCCGGACGACCGCTGCGGACCTATCGCGCCGCGGCAGCGATTGGCCATACCGCGATCACCGACCTGGCGGTTGCTCGCTCCGGAGCGATCATCGCCCTTGATGCGTCGGCGGGACGGCTGCTCACACTCGCCCGCGACGCGGCCGAAATGACCGAGACGTTGAAGCTGTCGCTCAGCTCCCCGGCGAGCGTGGTCGCGGCCGCGGAGGAAGGCGTCCTGTACGTTGCGCATTCCGATGGCATCGCACGCGTCGATCTGCGATCAGGGACTGTGGCACCGGTGTCCACCACGCGCGGATTCGATTTGGGCCGGTTCGTCCGCATTCGCGTCGCTGAAAACGCCATCGTCGGCATTCAGGAATTGCCCGACGGGTCGCTGCAGCTCGTTCGCCTCGACTTGAGCGCTAACGGGCGCACGATCACCGACGCTGCGGTGATCGACCCGCGCATTGCGGCCGCCGGCACGCGGCCGTTCGTCGCCGTGGCGGAAGGAAATTTGTACTATCTCTCGGCCGACGGGGCGGCGCCCTCGGGGTCGAGCGGATCGCCGATGCAGCTCTCGGTGCGCCGGGTGCGCGTTCGCTGAGTCAGTCGAGCCGCAGCTTCGCGGTAAACCCGAGCTTGCCCAGCGCGTCGATGACCTGCCTGACGTGCTCCGGGCCACGCGTTTCCAGCACGAGGTCAACGGCGACGGCCTGCACCGGCAGGGTGGTGAAGGCGCGCTGATGGACGATTTCCTGGATGTTGGCCTGCACACTGGCCAGACAGGCGGTGACCTGCGCCAGAGCTCCCGGACGATCGGTCAGCTCCACCGTCAGGCGTGTCAGACGTCCGGTGCGCACCATGCCGCGCTCGATGATGCCGGCGAGCGTCAGCGGATCGATGTTCCCGCCGCTCAGCACCACGCCCGTGCGCCGTGCCCGAAACCGTGACGCATGACGCAGCATCGCTGCGAGGGCCACGGCACCAGCGCCCTCGGCAACGGTCTTCTCGACCTCGAGCAGCAGCACGATGGCCTGCTCGATGTCGCCTTCGTCGACGAGCAGAACTTCCTGGACGTATCGGCACACGAGCGGCAGCGTCAATGCGCCCGGCTGCTTCACCGCGATGCCGTCAGCGATCGTGCTGGCGCCGAACGCCGCCTGGCGGCCGTGCACGGCGGCCTCCATCGACGGAAAACGCGCGGTCTGCACGCCGATGACCTCGATGTCTGGCTTCAGCGTCGTGGCGGCCACGGCCACTCCCGAGATGAGGCCGCCGCCGCCGATCGGCACCACCAGGGTCTCGAGGTCGGGCTGGTCACGCAGCATCTCCAGCGCCACCGTGCCCTGCCCGGCGATCACCCGCTCGTCGTCGTACGGATGAATCCGGATCAACCCACGCTCGTTGGCGAGCTCCGACGCCCGCTGACCCGCCTCGTCGACGATATCGCCGTACAGGATGATGTCTGCCCCGAAGCCGCGCGTGTGCCCAATCTTCACCGCCGGCGTGTGCCGCGGCATCACGATGGTCGCCGAGATGCCCAGTCGCTGTGCGTGATATGCCAACGCCTGCGCGTGGTTCCCGGCCGACGCCGCGATCACGCCAGCCCGCCGCTCGGTCTCGCTCAGCGACAACAGCGTGTTCAGCGCGCCGCGTTCCTTGAACGACGCGGTGAACTGCTGATTTTCGAATTTGAGGAAGACGTCCGCGCCGGTGATGGTCGAGAGCGTGCGCGAGTGCAGGAAGGGCGTATCGATGACGCTGCCGGCGATGGCCGCGGCGGCTCGCCGGACGTCGTCAAGCGTGATCGGCATGTAACGGAGTAAGAATAACCCGCGATCGGCCTTTCGTTGATCCCGGTCGCAGTTCCTTGAGTGCGTGCCCGAACGCGCGAGCGCCCGCGCCACGCGGCACGCGGTTCCCGCGACTGCTCTTAGAGGACTGCCTTGAGATAGCTCGAGCCGAAATTCAGGCAGTCGAAGGCGTGCAGGCCAAACCTCGCCGCGAGCTCGGCACAGACTTCGATGCCGCGCGCGCTGTTGCCGCGCGCATCGAGGGGCGGCGAGTAGGTGGCAATGCCGGCCTGGCGGTTGACGACGCCCATCAGTCCGCCGCTGACGCCGCTCTTGGCGGGCACCCCCACTCGATACGCCCACTCTCCCGAATAGTCGTACATCCCGCAGGTGAACATCACGGCAAGCGTCCGGCGGACGGACATCAGATCGAAAGCGTGCGCCTGCGTGATCGGATGCTGGCCCATGTTCGATAGGGTCGCGCCCGTCATCGCCAGGTCGTGAGCGGTGACGAGAACGGAGCACTGACGGAAGTACACGTCGAGGGCACGCTCCGCCTCGTCGTGGACCAGACCGAAGTTCAGGAGCAGATGCGCGATGGCCCGGTTGCGGTGACCGGTACGGCATTCCGACTCGTACACGGCCTCGTCCATCTCCAGAGGCCTGCCGGCTGCGATACTCAGACGGCCCAGCAGACGGTCGAAGGTCTCGTCGCCATACCGGCTGTGCAGGAGCGCCGTGACCGTAATCGCACCGGTGTTGATCATCGGGTTGAACGGCCGATTGGTCCGGTTGTGCAGCTCGATGGCGTTGAAGGCGTCGCCGCTCGGCTCGACGCCGACGAAGCGCGAGACGACCTCCTCACCGAACTCTTCGAGAGCGATTGCGAACGCGAACGGCTTCGAGATCGACTGGATCGTGAAGGGCTTGCGGCAGTCGCCGGCTTCGAACACCCGGCCCTCGGCTGTGACAATCGAAATGCCGAAGTCCTCGGGGCAGGCCTTACTTAGCTCGGGGATGTACGTGGCAACGACGCCGTCGGACAGCGATTGATAGCGGCGGTGCAAGTCGTTGACGGACTGCTGCAGCTCGTGTTGTTCCATGAGATGGCGGCCACCTCAGCAACTGCCGTGCCCACGCCACTTGGGCGTCTCGGTGGCAGACAACCCAAAATGCGCCGGATTGCGAGAATCGCCGACAGGCGCGCGAAGCTCAGCCCGACAAAAACGGCGGACCTGAGCGATGGCCGTCAAATTTGTCGACCATCGACCGCGCATTGCGGCAGCGCCGATGCGGCCGTCGTGAGGTGCGCCGAGGTGCTTGCTGGGACTGTCTGGAACCAAGCGGCCAGCGCGCGCACGAGCGCCGGAGAGTTGTACAGGGCGCTGTGCTGCATGCCCTCGCCCTCGGCTTCGAACACCCGTACATCGAGGGCCGAACCACCT
>JBKPSC010000356.1:0-8723 GCA_046734915.1 Acidobacteriota bacterium
GAGCCCGCGCGCGCCTTCATCGAGGCGCATGGCGGCGAGGTTCGAACCGGCGCGACGGCCAACGTCGAGCTGAACGGCCGGGCAACGGTCCGTGCCGGCGCCGAGGAGTGGACACCGTCGAGTGTCATCGCGGCGGTCCCGTGGCACGCGCTGCCGGCGTTGTTCACCGGAGATCTCAAGCCGGTCGAAAAGGTGATCGCCGCCGCGCGCCACACCGCTTCCTCGCCGATCGTCACGGTGAATCTGTGGTTCGACCGGCCGATCCTCGACGAAGCGTTCGTCGGGCTGCCGGGCCGGCGCATGCAGTGGGTGTTCGACAAGCGCTACGTGCTGGGTGACTCGGCATCCCATCTGTCGCTCGTCTCGAGCGGCGCCGCACCCATCGTCGAATTGTCGAACGCTGAGCTCATCGGCGATGCGCAAGAGGAGCTGCGGGCGGCCTTCCCGGTCTGCCGTGACGCTTCTCTGCTGAGAGGCACCGTCGTCCGGGAACCAAACGCCACTTTTTCGCTCGCGCCAGGGCAGCCCGAGCGTCCCGATACGCTGACGGCGGTGCCGGGGCTGTATCTCGCGGGCGATTGGATCGCAACCGGTCTGCCCGCTACCATCGAGAGCGCGGTTCGCAGCGGCCACCGCGCTGCCGATGCAGCGCTTGCGATGCGGGGTTCCCGTCCGCAGTCCTAGCCGGCCATGACCTCGATCGTCGTCCACTACAAAGAGCTGGCGCTCAAAGGGCGGAACCGTCCCTGGTTCGTCCAGATCCTGGTCCGCAACCTGAAGGCGGCGTTGGCCGGCCTCGATGTCACCAGCGTGCGATCGGTGATGGGCCGGATCGAGATCGAGCTGGGCAACAATGCGTCGTGGAACGAGGCGCGTGAGCGCGTGGCTCGAGTGTTCGGCGTCGCCAACTTTTCCTACGCCGCTCGTGGACCGCACGATTTCGCCGGCCTGGCGGCCGCCATCCTGCCGGCGTTGAAGCATGAGAAGCCGGCATCATTCCGGGTCAGCGTGAGGCGGGCCGACAAGCGCATCCCGTTCACGTCGCCGCAGATTGAGCGGGAGGTCGGCGGGCTGATCAAGATGCAGACCGGCTGGCGCGTGGATCTCGAGCGGCCTGAGTTGACCATCCACATCGAGATGCTGCCGGAGCACGCCTTCTTTTTCTTCGGGAAGGAAGCCGGGGCCGGCGGTCTTCCGACGGGCACGAGCGGTCGTCTGGCGTGTCTGCTGTCAGGCGGCATCGACTCGCCGGTTGCAGCCTACCGGATGATGCGGCGCGGATGCTCGGTGCTGTTCATTCACTTCCACAGCTACCCGATCCTGTCGCGGGCATCACAGGACAAGGTGCGCGAGATTGTCCGTCTGCTGACGTCGTATCAGCTGCAGTCGCGCCTCATGCTCGTTCCGTTTGGCGAACTTCAACAGCAGGTCGTGCTGGCGTGCCCGGCCGAGCTGCGAGTGGTGCTGTACAGGCGGTTGATGCTGAGAATCGCGGAAAAGCTCGCCCGGGGCTGGCGCGCGCGGGCGCTGGTCACGGGCGAAGTCGTCGGTCAGGTCGCGTCGCAGACGCTCGAGAACCTGACGGGCATAGCTGCGGCGACGACGATGGAGGTGCTGCGGCCGCTCGTAGGAATGGACAAGGACGAGATTACCGAGCAGGCGCGGCGCCTTGGCACGCTGGGCATCTCGAACATCCCCGACCAGGACTGCTGCACGTTGTTCACGCCGAAGCATCCGGCGACCCGCGCGAAGCTCGACGACATCGTCCGGGCTGAAACGGCTCTGCCGGTCGATGCAATGGTCGATGCGGCGGTCGCCGCTGCGGCCATACAGGACTTCAAATACCCGATGCTAAAATATCCGGCTGGCCGAACCGTCGGCGGCTGAGGCTCCGACTCACGGAGGAATCATGTTTCAGTCTGTCAGAGAGATGTCGGATGCCGTGAAGCCCGCGGCGGCCGTCCTGAGCGACCGCGTCAGCGTGACCGCGCCCAACGCGCTGACGCCAGACGTGATCGACCGCCTGGCTTGGACGGCCGCCTTCGGCGCCGATGCCGAGCTGCGTGGCACGGCGCGGTGGATCATCCGCTCGCTTGCCGCGGCGCGGGGCATCCAACCGACATCGATTCACGATCTGTATCTGGCGATGGGCCGCGGCGCGACCGGCGGCTTCACGGTGCCGGCCATCAACGTGCGGGCGATGGCCTACGACACGGCCTGCGCCGTCATCCGGGCCGCCAAGTCGCTCGACGCCGGAGCGTTCATCTTCGAGATTGCGCGGTCGGAAATCGGCTACACCGAGCAGCGGCCGCACGAGTACGCGGCGATCGTGCTGGCGGCGGCCCTGCGCGAAGGCTTCTCGGGCCCGATATTCATCCAGGGCGATCACGTCCAGACCAACGCCAAGAAATTCAACAGCCCCGACCGCGACAAAGAGCTCGACACCCTGCGGGCACTCATCAAGGAAGAGATTGCCGCGGGTTTCTACAACATCGACATCGACACGTCGACGCTCGTCGACCTCGACAAGCCGACGCTCGACGAGCAGCAGGAAGTGAATGTGGCGATGGCCGCGGACTTCGCGGCGTTCATTCGCGCGAACGAGCCAGCTGGCGTGACGGTGTCAGTCGGCGGCGAAATCGGTGAAGTGGGCGGCAAGAATTCCGATGTCCACGAACTCCATGCGTACATGAAGGGCTTCAGCCGGAAGCTGAAGGAGCGAGGTGACGCTCTCGTCGGCCTGAGCAAGATCAGCGTGCAGACCGGCACGGCTCACGGCGGCTTCATCAACGCCGACGGCAGCGTCCGGAAGGACGTGAAGATCGATCTCGCGACGCTCGAGGAGCTGTCGCGCCTGGCCCGATCGGAGTACGGCCTCGGCGGTGCGGTGCAGCACGGCGCGTCAACGCTGCCACCCGACGCGTTCGATGCATTTCCCCGCGTCGGCGCCTGCGAGATTCACCTGGCGACCGACTTCCAGAACATGGTGTACGAACATCCGCAGTTCCCGGCCGATCTGAAGGCCGAGATGTACGCCTGGATCCGTCAGAACGCGACGGAAGAGCGGAAGCCGAAGGACACAGAGGAGCAGTTCATTTACAAGGCGCGCAAGAAGGCACTTGGACCGTTCAAACGACGGATGTGGAGCATCGACGAGCCGCGACGCCAGGCCATCGGCCAGGCGCTCGAGGAGCGCTTTTCATTCCTCATGCGGCAGCTGAAGATCAACGGCACGACCGCCGCCGTCGCGAGCTTCGTCAAGCCGGCCAAGGTCGCACCCGATCGCGAAGCAGAGATCGTGGCGGCCGGCGGGAAGATCACCGCTGCCGAGAAGAAAGCCGAGGGACTTGCGGACTGAATCAGGCTTCCTGCTTCAGCCCGACACCGGATGCAGAAGGCCGGCCAGATAGTCGCGCAGGCCCTCTGAAGTACTGCGAAAGGCGAGCGAGTCCCACGGGATGTCCGGCGGCGAGAACTCCCGGACCTCGAGGCCCTCGTCGTCGACGGCCAGGCTCCCGCCGTAAGCCGTCGCTGCGTACACGACGACAACCGGGGCGCGTCCAGGATAGGAGTAGATGTTGACCAGGCCGTCGAGCCGCACGTCGAGCCCGGACTCTTCACGCGCTTCGCGGACCGCCGCGTCCGTCAACAGCTCACCGCGATCGACGTAGCCACCGGGAAACACCCACTTCCCGTAGCCCGGTTCGATGGCGCGCTTGACGAGGACGATCGCCCCGGACGTGGCCCTGATGATGGTGCCGACGGCGATCTTGGGATCGATGTAGAAGACGAACCCGCACTGCTGACACACGAGACGTTCGGGCTCGGTCGGCTTCAGCAGCCGGCGTTCGAGTGCACCGCCGCAGCGCGGACAGAAGCGGTAGCTGTGCGACTCATCATGAGGGTGCAGCGCGAAGGTCGGCACGGACCCAGTATAATTCGCACAAGATGTCGATCTTGAAGGTGGCGCGCATGGGCCATCCGGCGCTGCGCGCCAAGGCCCGGCCCCTCTCACCCGCCGATGTCCGGACCGCGGAGTTCCAGAAGCTGGTCGACAACATGATCGAGACGATGGTCGAGTATCACGGCGTCGGCCTGGCCGCGCCGCAGGTGCACGAGGGCTTGAGGGTCTTTGTCGCCGACCTCGGTGCCCGTGACGAGGAGCCGTCGGACCCGATCGCCATCATCAATCCAGAAATCCTCAGCGTCGGATCGGAGATCGTCGAAGACTGGGAGGGCTGTCTCAGCGTCCCTGATATCCGCGGACGAGTGCCTCGGGCCCGCGAGATCAGAGTGCGCGCGCTCGATCGCAACGGCGAGCGGATTGAGCTTCGCGCCCAGAACTTTTCCGCGCGCGTCATCCAGCACGAGACCGATCATCTGGACGGTGTCCTGTTTTTCGATCGGATGAAGGGCTTCGACTCGCTGACGTTCCTGGACGAGTACGCGCGCTACTGGGCCCGCAAAGACGAAGACGAGGCCGAGTAGCGCCGTTTCTTCTCCATCGCTCGCTCGGCCTGGAGCCGTTCGAGCTCCACTTCACTGTGATCGGCGAACTGCATGGCGGCGGCAATGCCGCGGTGGCCGGCGGTGTCGGCGATGTGCCGGTGCATTTGCTGGCAGATTCGGCGGTACGACGGATGCCCCTGAGGCGCGGTTCGCAGCTCGATGACGTGCATGGCCTCGCGCGCGTTCATGTCCATGTAGAAGCGGACGCGGTACGCCATTACCACGGCGTACGGGGCGACCCCGGCGAGGTCGCCGCGGCTCGACAGCGTTTCATGGAGAGCGGCAGACTCGTCCATGACGGCCTTCCAGTCTTCGACGGCGCCGATCTCGTCGATGGCCGCCGGCATCACGTGGCCGTGACGCGTGCTGAGCGGCTGCCACTCGAGCGTCAGCATGCGGTGGCGCTGCAGGTCTCGAAACGCCCCATAGTCGGCGATGATGTCGAAGCGATAACGCGTCCGCTCGAACGCCCGGCCCGGCTTGTGACGGCGGTTCGTGCGGTCTCCGACGTACGATCGCAGCAGGTTCGCGCGCTCGTCGGCCGACAGGCTCCGCGCGACCGCCATGAGCTGATCGTCAGGCAGCTCTGAAAAGGCATAGAGCGCCGAGGCCACGACTTTCAGCTCACCTTCGGGGTCGAACTCGGTCAGCGTGACTTCGTCCCGTCGCTCGATGGACTCATTGGCCAGGAGCGCCGAAGCCGCCGCCTCGAACGCGGTCCGTGTCGTGACCAGATAGTCAATCGATCGGCCGCCACGGCCCGGCTGATCGACTCGAGCTAGAAACGCGGGGATGACGTGTCGAAGTTCAGCGAGCATGGCCGCGGCGCAGTCGCGGACTTCCTGGAGAGGGTGAGCGAACATCCGCATGAGCAGCGCTTCGTAGGCCTGGCCGGTTCCGAACAGTCCGACGTTCGAGGTGGTCGCGGCGGGCAGTAAACCCCGAAGCGTGTCGAGGGCCTTGGCCCGGATGACCGATCGGTACACGGCCTCGGAGTCGTCAGCGGCTTTTGGATAGCGCTGGCGAAAATGCGCCTCGGCCGCTGGAATCCACTTCGCATAGGTCTCGAAAGCGAAGTCCATGACCCGGACGAACCGCTCGCGAAGCGGGCTCGAATCGAGCTCGACCGGCACGTGGTACTTCCAGCGCCCGTTCGGCCGATCCGTATATGGGACGTATCGAGTGGACTGTTCGAGATACGCCATGAGGCGTCCCCACTCGAGCACCTTCGTCAGGAGGTTCGAGACTCCCTCACAGGCGATGTGCGCGCCGCCGAGCTGTGCGACCGAATCGTCGCCGTACTCGTTGAGGACGCGCGCGAACAACCGATCGGCACGCTCGGTTCCAACCGCCGCCTCCGGCGCGGCCGACCGCTCGCTCACGCCACTTCGGAACTCGTCGAGAAAGAGCCGCCGCAATGATTTGGCCGAGCGCGAATAGCGCGCGAAGAGCGCCCCTTTCACCGTTTCCGGCAGGTTGGTCAAGGCGAAGATCGGCCGATCGGTGTTGGTGAAGTACGGAGCGAGCGCTCGAGCTTCGTCGGCGGTGAAGGTCTCTGATGACGAGGGAGCTGGCGGCACGGCTGGCGAGCCATTCTATCGCGCGACGCGCGTTGGGTTATACATGGGATCAGATGTCCGGGTTTGCGCCCATTCTCATCCGCGTCGGCAACGCCGGACCGCTCACCGGCGAAGGCAACAACACGTACTTGCTGACGGGCGACGATCGGCGAGGATGTCTCATCGACGCGGGCATTGGAACGGCAGCGCACATCGCAAGCGTCGAGGAGCAGCTGCGGTTGGGCGGTGCGGCGCTGACCGACGTGCTGGTCACGCACGGCCACGCCGACCACGCGTCTGGCGCGCCGGCGTTGCGCGCCAGCTTCGGAAACATCACGTTTTCGAAGTTCCACCTGCCAGCCGACGACGAAGCCGGCATTACGTGGCGCCACTTGAACGACGGCGATCGGGTGGCGGTGTCTGGCGGAACTCTCGACGTCATTCACACGCCAGGCCACGCGCCCGATCACCTGGTCTTCTGGCACGCGGAGTCTCGAACCGCCTTCACCGGCGATCTCGTCAACCCGGCTGGCAGCGTGTTGATCGCCTGGAGCCAGGGCGGCGACCTCTCGGCGTACTTGAGGTCGGTCGAACGGGTCCTGGCGCTGGAGCCCGCCTTGCTGCTACCGGGGCATGGCGCTGGTGTCACCGACCCGATCGCGCTGCTCAGGGCGACCATCGCCCACCGCCTGCAGCGGCATGCGCAGGTGCTCGAGGCCGTCCGCCGCGGAGACGACTCGGTGCCGGCGATCGCCGAATCCATCTATGATGGTCTCGCGCCGGCGCTCATGGCGGCGGCGCGGGAGAACGTGCGCGCGCATCTCGACAAACTGGAGCGCGACGGTCTCGTCACCGGCACAACCGGCGAACGCTGGCGTCCCGCATGAGCCAGCCTGCCAGACGAAGCGCGGGAGCGCCCGACATGGACAAGACCATCGACTTCATCAACGTCAACCGTGACCGCTACGTCGACGAGCTGAAGGCGCTGCTCGCCATTCCCAGCGTGAGCGCCCTGCCGGCCCACAAAGACGACGTCGCGAGATGTGCTGAGTGGGTGGCCGGTGAGATGCGCCGCATTGGGCTGGAAAACGTTGAGTTGAAGCCGACTCCGGGGAATCCGGTCGTCTACGGCGACTGGCTCGGCGCGCAAGGCGCGCCGACGATCCTTTTCTACGGCCACTATGACGTCCAGCCGGTCGACCCGCTGAACCTCTGGGAATCGCCGCCCTTCGAGGCCACGGTGCGCGACGGCGAGCTCTACGCTCGGGGTGCCGCCGACGACAAGGGCCAGGTCTTCATGCACTTCAAGGCGATCGAGGCGCATATCAAGCAGACCGGCCGGCTGCCGGTCAACATGAAGATCATCGTCGAAGGGGAGGAAGAAGTCGGCAGCGAACACCTCGATGATTTCATCAGCGCCAACAGAGAGCAGCTTGCCGCCGACGTCGTCGTGATCTCGGATTCAACGATGTTCGGGCGAGGCGTGCCGTCGATTTGCTACGGTCTGCGGGGCCTGGTGTACTGCCAGATCGATCTGCGCGGCAGCTCCACCGATTTGCATTCGGGCTCGTTCGGCGGCGCCGTGGCCAATCCGGCTTTCGTGCTCGCGCAGATGATCGCGCAGATGAAGGATCGCGGCGGGCACATCAAGGTGCCAGGCTTCTACGACGACGTGGTGCCGCTGACTGACGAAGAGCGGCGCGCCTGGGCGACGCTGCCGTTCAACGAAAAGCAGTACCGCAAGGACTTCGGCATTCCGCGGCTCAGTGGCGAGACCGACTACACCACTCTCGAGCGGACGTGGGCCCGCCCGACCCTCGAGGTCAATGGACTCCTGTCTGGATTCACCGGCGAGGGAGCGAAGACGGTGCTGCCGGCTGTCGCGATGGCCAAGATCAGCATGCGGCTCGTGCCGAACCAGCAGCCCGACAAGATCGCCGAGCTTTTCGAGGCCTACGTCAGAAAGCTCGCCCCGAAAACCGTCGAGCTGACGTTTACCCGCATGCACGGCGGCAAACCGTGGATGACCGCCTACGACAATCCCTACGTCCAGGCCGCGGGTCGCGCGCTCGAGAAGGGATTTGGCAAGAAGCCCGTGTTCACCCGTGAAGGCGGGTCCATCCCGGTCGTCTCGACCTTCCAGGAAGTGCTCGGGCTGCCGGCGGTGCTGTTTGGTGTCGGATTGCCGGACGAAAATGCCCACGCCCCGAACGAGAAGATCGATCTCGGCAATTTTCACAACGGCGTGATCTCGTCGGCGATCCTCTACGAAGAGATCGGCGCGCTCAAACAATAGGCGAGAGAAGACGTCAGTTCAGCGAGGCGACCCGCCGCTTCAGCGTCTTGACGTGCTCCCAAATCTGTTCGTGCTCGTCCTTGTCGGTTTCGACCGACGCCGCCACCTCCAGATAGGCCTGCAGGTCACGAAGCGCGGCATGGAAGTCGTGCATGTGATACGCGAGCAGTCCGCGATCGCGCAACTCGCTGACCCCCGACGGATTGACCGCCAGCAGTAGCTCGGTCACGTCCCGCGCCTGCGGAAACGAGTACATCTTGACGTAGGTGCGCTTCAGGTTCAGCAGCATCCGCACGAGGATCTGTGGCTTCGTCGCGTGCGCCATACGGCGGATGTCATCGTGGGCGTCCTCGCCGGTG
>JBKPSC010000357.1:0-6627 GCA_046734915.1 Acidobacteriota bacterium
GGCTTGAAGACTTGCAGATGTGAGCAGAGAAAGAGACCCGACGGGTTTGAAGCCGTCGGATCTGAGGTGAGTACGCTTGCGGAAGGCCTAGACCTTGTTGAAGCCGAGCGATGACTTCTTTCGGCCGAGTGTCGCGGCGAAGATCAGGCCGACGCCCAGCAGCAGCACGGTGCTCGGCTCTGGGACGGGATTCGTCACCTGGTTCTGGCCAGCGTTCGTGAACAGCACCGTCGAAGTCGACCCTTCATATGACGCACCAGCGAGAGCGGTCAAGTACGTATTTGCTTGGTTGAGGATTGCCGCTGTCGAACTAACGATGACATTGCCGGTCGTCAGGCTGTGAGACGAATCGTAGAGAACCTCCCAGATCGCCACCTGCAGCGCGGCTGCCTGAATGCCGCTCGCGGCGGCGTGCACGGCACCGGAGTACGTGTTGAAGAGCCACGATGCCTGGGCGACGCCGTTGCTCGTGTAAGGCGCGCCGCCGAGATCGACTGACGACCCAATCGTTACGGTCTGGGTGTTCTGCGCATAATGGAACAGGTCGATACAGTACGAGTAGAACGATTCCGTGAATCCGGCCGGTACGTTGCCCACCCAGGTCCAGTTCATTTCGCCCGCGTCAACGACTCCGTTGAACGCGCCACTGATGCCAACCACGGCGGAGTTGCCCATGCCGGTGAATCCAATCGTCTCGGCGCGGGCCCTCGTTGGCACCACCGCCACGGCGCCGGCCACGATCACAATTGTCAAGAAACTCCGAAGTCTCATCTGCACTCCTTGGAAGCAGTCGTCATAGCGGACCGCCTTCCGAGCTCTCCCTTGAACCGATGCAGGGTCCGGCGGCGGTTGGCGATCCTGAACACGTCTTGGGGGATGCTGCCTTCGACCAACGGTGCCGAAACGTTGATAGTCGGTGGTCGAGCTCATTACGGTAGAGGTAGAAGCGAGAATCGCGCCATGCCCGCGACGCGCACCGACGCCTTCACTTTCCGCCCGTTTCTCGTGTAATTTCAGCGAGTCCACCATATTCATGACTGACCGGATTGTCTCCACAGCGGCCGACCTTCCTCTCTCGCAGGCGTGACTGATTTCAACATGCAGTTTCACGTCGGCGGCTTCACGTCGTGATGTTCGGCGAAAAGGCAGACATCCTGACGGGCTGGGGGCAGGTACCAGTTGCTCACGCTTGCGTGGCGCGCTCTGAGAGCCTGCTTAGGGTGACGGCAGAGGCGCCGCTCACGCGAGGTGCCGGCCGTGCCTATGGCGATGCGGCGCTGCCAGCCACCGGTGATGTCTGGCTGGCCGGGTCTACGCTCGCCGACCGCATCGTCTCGTTTGACGACGCGAGCGCTGAAATCCGCGTTGAAGCGGGTCTGACGCTCGACACGCTCTACCGAACCTTCCTCCCGCGCGGCTTCTTCACTCCAGTGACGCCCGGGACGCGGTTCGTCACCGTCGGCGGGATGGTCGCCTGCGACGTGCATGGCAAGAATCACCATCGCGATGGTTGCTTCGGGCGACATGTCCTTTCAATCCGCCTGCGTGTCGCAGACGGGTCGATCGTGGACTGTTCGCCCACCGAGCAGAGCGACCTGTTTAATGCGACCGTTGGCGGCATGGGCCTCACCGGTCACATCCTGGAGGTGAGCTTTCGACTGGCACGCGTTCCGTCGCCTTGGATCGTTCAGGAGACCCAGCCGATCGCCGGTCTGGACGCCTTTATCGACACACTGAAGAGCTCAGCGGGTGCGTGGCCGATGACCATGGGATGGATCGATTGCCTGTCGAGTGGCGCATCTCTTGGCCGTGGCGTGCTATTCAAGGGTCGATGGGCGAGCCCTGACGAGGCCCCCCGGCGCTTCCCGGCGTTGAGGCCGCCCATTCCTGTCCCACTGACGGCGCCTGACGGCTTGCTCTCGCCGCCCCTCATGCGCGCGTTCAACGCGGCTTACTACGCCCTCCATCGTCCAGGCACGGCCGTCGTGTCCCCAAGTAGCTTCTTCTACCCTCTCGACAGCATGGGCCGGTGGAATCGCTTGTACGGTCACCGCGGCATGGCTCAATATCAATGCGTGCTACCGGAATCGAGTAGTCACGCTGTTGCGCGACGGTTACTCGAGGCCGTCACGCGGGCCGGTGCCGCCTCGTTTCTCTGTGTGATTAAGGACTGTGGCGCAGAAGGTGCCGGATTCCTGTCGTTCCCGAAGCCGGGCATCTCGATCGCCTTGGACCTGCCGATGCGCCGAACCACCCAGGCGCTTGTGGATCAGTTGAATGACCTCGTAGCGGCGGAAGGCGGCCGAATCTACCTCGCGAAAGACGCCCTGACCCGTCCGGAGCACTTTCGCGCGATGGAAACGCGGCTGGATCGCTTTCTGGCGGTGCGGCGCTTGTGGGATCCAGACGGACGTATCCGCAGCGCGCTATCGGTGCGCTTGTTCGGCTGGTAACTGCATGAAGGTGCTGTTCCTGGGAGCAACGAAGGGAATGGGTCGGGCTCTGGCGCGGTTGATGGCCGCCCGCGGGGAGCGCCTTCACTTACTCGGACGAAACCCCGACGAACTGGCTCACAGCGCGGCCGACCTCACCATCCGCGGACCGAAGGGGACGATAGTCACGTACTCGCAGTGCGACCTCGCGGACGCAGCGTCGTTCGCCGCCGTTATTCGGGACGCCGATTCGCAGCTCGGAGGCTGCGACACGGCCGTCGTGACCGCCGGCGTCTTCGCCACGCAGCGCGAGCTCGAGTCCGACCGGGATTTGGCTGAACGAATGCTCACGGTGAATTTTGTGAATACGGTCCTGTTCTGCGAGGAGCTGCGCGTCCTCTTTCTGCAGCGGAACGGCGGCCGCTTGTGTGTCTTTAGCTCTATCGCAGGCGAGCGCGGGCGCAGCCCGGTCGTCCTCTACGGGTCAGCGAAGGCGGGAGTTTCCAGATATCTGGAGGGGCTCGACCATCGTTTTCGGCGACGGGGACTCAAAACGATCTGTGTAAAGCCGGGCTTCGTGAAGACCTCAATGACAGACGGTTTGCCCGTGCCACCGTTCGCGGGCGAACCCGACGCCATAGCCCCCAGGATCCTGAGGGCCATCGATCGAGGAACGCCCGTCATCTATGTTCCAAGAATCTGGGCGCTGATCGCCATGGTAATCCGCCGGCTGCCGCGTTTCGTGATGCGTCGGGTCGGCTTTTAGCCGTTCCGATCGCAGACCCGTTCTCACAGCGGCCGACACGACGATCAGACTGAAGCCCCAAATTGCCAGCCAGACGGGCTCGCCCAACGTCACGTGATCGAACGTCGCCTCGGGCCAAAAAAATGAAGCAGACGCGAGTATTGAAATGAAGGCGCTCTTCATTTGCGCGGTGCAAGACCGTGAAGCAACTCTCACGCCACGCGGTCTCGCGTCCCGCAGGCGATCTAAACTGTTGTCAGGTCGTTTGTTGCGGCGGCGCAGTGAAAGGTCACAGAGCGGTAAAGTCCACCCACCAGCAGATATTCATCTGCCACGGAGCAATTGAGGTCAGGATCGGGTCCCAATCGTCGTCAGAAAGCCGATGCGTGAAGGGTTTGCGCGAGACGTTCTGCGGCGGCCACGATTCTCGGACCGGGAACGACGAACTCGTCTCCGACCAGCAGATGCACGCGGCGGTTGCGGACCGCAGGCACCGACCCGAGCGTGTCCCACACCCGCCGCTCCGCCTCCAGCTCACCGGGCTGAAACTCGCGGCCGTAGTGCAGCTCGATGATGACCTCCGGTGCCTGCGACAGCACCATCTCGGTGCTCATCTCGACCGACTCGCGTTTGACGGCGCTCCAGACGTCAGCGCCGCCAGCCAGATCGAGCAGATCGTGGAGAAACCCGTAGCCGCCGCTCGCCAGGATCTGCCGCAGCGTCTTTGGCTGACGGCCGAGCACGAGGAGCGTCTTCGGCCGGGGCAGTCCAGCCACGCGCCGGCGGACGGCATCCAGGCCGGCCTCGAGCCGTTGTGCCTCCCGATCCGCGGCGGCCGCCGCGCCGACACGCTCGCCGAGCGACCGCATTGTGCGCGCGACGTCGGCCAGATCCCGGTGGACATATGTATAAAGAGGCAGACCCGCCCGGGTCAGCTGCTGTTCCAGGTCAGCCTGCGACCCGTAGATCACCACGAGATCGGGTCTAAGCGAAAGCACGCGCTCGACGCTTGGATCCAGGAGTCCGCCGACGCTCGGAATCTTCGTGACCTCCGGCGGGAAGCGATCATAGGCACTGACGCCGACGAGCCGTGACCCCGCGCCCATCGCGAAGAGCATCTCGGTCGCGGCCGGCACGAACGACACAATCCGCTGGGGCGCCGACGTCGCCGCATCTCTCGGCTGGGCAGGCATCCCCGTGCTGGCCAGCACCAGGACCGCGCAGTACACCGCGATCATGAATCGCCACTTCAGGCGCGCCGGAAGAGCAGCCATAAAAAAAACGGTCCGCCGATGATCGCGGTAATGATACCGACTGGCAGCTCGACCGGTGCGAGCACCGTGCGAGCGATGAGGTCGCAGACGACCAGAAAGGCTGCGCCGAACAGCGCCGCGGCTGGCAGGACCAGACGGTGATCCGCACCGACGACCAGACGCACCATGTGCGGCACGATGATGCCGACAAACGCCACCGGTCCTGCGAGCGAGACCGCCGCTCCGGTCGCGAGCGACGCGCTCACCAGCGCCAGGCGTTCTGACGCCTCGACATTGACCCCACGCGCCGCCGCTGACTCGGCGCCGATGCTGATGAGATCGAGCACACGCGGCAGCGCTGCGATCCCGACCGTTGCCAGCGTCAACGGCGCGAGCGCGGCAGCGATGGGCGGATACGAGGCCACGTCCAGCGAGCCCATCAGCCATCGGGTGGTTTGAAACGTTTCGGCAAAGTCGGCGATGAACTGCACGAACCGCACAACGGCCGACAGCAGGGCGGTGAGCGTCACACCGGCCAGCAGCAACACCGTGGTCGTGGTGCCCCGGCGTCTCGCCGCGGACAGTCCGTACACGATCACCAGCGCGCCTAGCGAGCCGGCGAAGCTTGCCAGCGGAACCGCCGATACGCCCAGGATCGAGAAATCAGCGTGCAGCGTGATCGCGAGCATCGCCCCGAGCGAAGCGCCGGCCGAGACGCCGAGCGTATCGGGCGACGCCAGGGGGTTCCGGAGCAGCGCCTGGAACACGACACCGGCCAGCGCGAGGCCGCAGCCGACGAGCGCTGCGGCAAGGACGCGAGGCAGCCGCGCGATGAAGAAGATTTGGGCATCGACGTTGTCGGTGAAAGGAATGGAGGTGTCGAAGACCTGGCGCAGTCGGATGGGACTGCTGCCGGCGAGCGGAGCAAGAATGCACACGCCCAACGTCAGCATTCCGAAGGCGAGAATGGTAAGGAGGAACCGCCGTCGGAGCTCAATGCGGGCTGTCAAAGGGAACCACCATCAGGTGGCCAGCCCGCTCGTGATACTGCACGTCGGCGTGCACGCCGTACACGCTGAGGATGCGATCGGCGGTCAGGACGTCTTCGGTTGGCCCGTCGGCAACCATCCGTCCGCGCTGGATGAGGACGACGCGATCGCACAGGCCCGCGGCCAGGTTCAAGTCATGCGTGGACAGCACCATGGTCGCGCGCCGTTCGCGATTGAGCCGGCGCAGCAGCGTGGCAATCTCCATCTGGTAGCCGAGATCGAGCGACGCAGTCGGCTCGTCGAGCAGCAGCACGTCGGAAGCCTGAGCGAGCGCGCTGGCGATGACGACCCGCTGCTTTTCGCCGCCGCTGAGGGTCTTGAACAGGCGCGACTCGAATTGCGCCGTTCCGGTGGCCGCCAGCGCTTCTCGGGCCAGCGCGAGATCCTGCGCGCCCTCGAGGGCGAACGTGCCGAGGTGGGGATAACGGCCCATCAGCACCATGTCGAGCACCGAGAAGTCGAACGCGGCGTTGGTCTCCTGAGGCACGAGCGCCATGCGCCGCGCCAGTTGACGACGCGACAGCGCGCCGAGCGGCTGTCCGTCGAGCATGACGCCGCCCTGGAGCGGCGTCAACAATCCCGCCAGAATCCGGATGAGCGTGGTCTTTCCCGAGCCGTTCGGACCAAGCAGGCCGACGATGAGGCCGGCGTCGACGGTGAGAGAGACGCTGTCCAGCACCAGGCCGTCGGCGGCCTCGGTGTGGAAGCGCCCCGACGGGCGCCTCCGTGACTCGTAAGCGAAGGAGACTTTATCGGCCCGCAGCAACGCGCACTCCGACGAGACCATTCCGGCCGAGCGCGGGGAAACCGAGCACCTCTTCATAGGACCGATTGGCCACGTTGTTCAGACGGCCGAACACCTCGATGCCGCGCCACACCGGCGCGGACGCGCCGACGTCGACCACCGCATAACCAGGCGAGAAGAACAGGCCGCCGGAGGTGCCGTAGTTCGGCTCCGCATCCAGAATGCGGCCGCGCGACGTGAGCGCTGCGAACGCGGTCAGCCCTCGCACCGTGTACGAGAGATCGAGGCTCCCCTGATTTTTCGGCCGCCGCAGCAGCGGATCGCCGACGGAGAACGGCGGCGGTGCGACGCCGCCGAGCCCGTCGACCGACAGGATTTCGGTCGAGAGAAAGGTGTAGCTCGC
>JBKPSC010000358.1:0-5171 GCA_046734915.1 Acidobacteriota bacterium
CGTTGGACGATCGAGGCAGCCTGCCAGGTGCATGAACGTCGACTTGCCCGAGCCTGACGGCCCGGTCAGAGCCACGAACTGCCCGCGTGGGATCTCGAGTGAGATGCCGCGCAATGCGCGCACTTCGATTTCGCCGACTGCATACGTCTTGGTGAGATCACGTACGGCGATGACAGGCGTCTCGTTCATCGCGTGCCTCCTCGTCGTCCGGTCCCGCCACGGCCGTTGAAGGGCAACAGCGGCGATGTGGCCGGGGTGGCAGCTGAAGCCGCCGTCGCGGCAGCTCCGGTAATGACGGACGTGCCCGCTGACAGATCGCCGTCGAGAACGGCGGTATCCCTGCCATCACTGATGCCGATGCGCACGGGCACACGCGTCGGTAGATTGTGGGCGAGCACCCATACAGCTCCTCTGTCGTCGTCGCGTGGCGCTGAGCCGCCACCGGCAGCGCGTGCCGTCCTGGCGCCGCCGGCGGCTGCGGGCTTGAATTGGAGCGCGGCGTTCGGCACTTTCAACACGTCTGCAGCGCGTCCGGTTTCGATCGTGACGGCCGCCGTCATGCCCGGCTTCAGTTTCAAACCCGGATTGGGAACATCGATCACCGTGATGTAGCTGACGACGTTCTGTTGCACGACGGGCTGCAGCCGCACCTGGGACACCGTGCCGGCAAAAGTGTCGTTCGGGTAGGCATCGACGCGAAATCTCACGCTCTGCTTCGGCGTGATCTCGCCGATGTCCGATTCATCGACGCTCGCGTTCACGCGCATCTCCGTGAGATCGCGCGCGATGACGAAGAGCGTCGGTGCCTGCAGACTCGATGCGACGGTTTGCCCGACGTCGACGTTGCGAGCGATCACGACGCCATCGATCGGTGCGCGGATGATCGTGTGACTGAGATTAACTTGCGCCTGATTGAGTGACGCCTGCGCCTGGACGACCTGTGCCTCGGCACCTTTGACCGCGGCATCTGCGGCGCGCGAGGTGCTCTCGGCCGTTTCGAGATCGGTTGCCGGGATCAGTTGCTTGTCGAAGAGCTCGTGCGCTCGCTTCAGCTTGAGTGCCGCGTCGGCGGCCTGCACCTTCGCGCGGTCAGCATCCGCCTGAAGGCGAACGACCGTCGCCTTCGCCTGCTCGACCTGCGTATCCAAAAGTGAGGCATCGAGCTCGGCGATGATCTGCCCTTTGCGCACCTCCGAGTTGAAGTCGGCGTGCAGCGCGCTGATCGTCCCCGATATCTGACTGCCGACCTGAACGGTAGTGACAGCCTCGAGCGTGCCGGTCGCGTCGACGGTCGAGATGACATCGCCGCGCGAGACCGCGGCGGTCGTGAACGCGGGTGCTTCGGCCTCGACATCCCGGGTGTAGTAATAGGTGGCCGCAAGCGCTGCGATGGCGATCGCGCATACTGCGACCCATATGGATCTCTTCATGGTTCCTGGCCTCTTCTCAGTTGGACGCATATTCGGGACGCGAATCCGTGGCAGAACTGTGACAATTTCGCGTCGACGTCATGGGCAGGTCGAGGTGGGTCTTCAGACCCGCCTGGTTCCGGGTTCCGGTCACACAACGTTCACGGTTCTACCGTGCGCACGCCATGTGGACTGCCGTCCAATCAATCAGTAGGCGGACAACAAAAGAACCTAGAATCTCCAGGGCCGAGAGCTGGATGCCCAGAGCCTGGAGCCGAGAGACCAAGTGGAGGCAGTGATGTTTCGATTTCGTTCGTTAGCGACAGGAGTCGCAATGGTGGCGCTGCTTGCGACGAGCGTGGCGTTTGCGCAGGGACCGCGCGGTGGCGGTCCGTTCGGAGGTCGTGGTGGGCGGGGACCGTTTGGCCCCGGAGGACTCGAGCTCAACCAGCTGAATCTTTCCGACACGCAGCGCCAGCAGGTTCGCGAGATCCGTCAGCGGTATCGCGAGCAGACGCAGCAGGTCGCGCAGCGTCTGAACGCGGTGGCCGAGAAGCAGCGTCAGGCAATTGAGACGCTGCCCGTGAATGAGACCCTCATCACCTCGGCTACGCAGGACATGACGGCGGCGCAGGTGGAGATGGCGATTCAGGAGGCTCGACTGAATTCGGAGATCTGGTCGGTGCTGACGCCGGAGCAGCAGGCGCAGGCGACGAAATTGCGCGCGGAGCGGAAAGCGCAGATGGAGCAGCGGCGCCAGGAGTTCCAGCAGCAGCGGCAGAAGGGCCAGTAACGGTGGGCCACGGGTCACGGGACGCGGACAACCTGGCCTCCGTCCGCGGCCCGTGGCCTCAGTGGCCGTAGGCCGGGTTCGTTTTTCAGACCCGGAACGTAGACGGGTCCTGTTCTTTGGACCCGGCTGTTCAGGTCAGCACGTCGTCTACTTCTCGCCGCCGCACTTCCCACCTGGACAACGGTTGTTCTCCTGGCAGACGTACTCGAACAATCCGTCCTTCTCCCACTCCGGCTTCGCGATGATCTCGAACTCCTGAGACCACGGCGCCGTGAAGATCTTCGGGTCATCGATTGTGATCGTGTACGAGATCGCTGTCGGACTCTTCCACCTGAGACGCTCGATGGTGTGGAGCGCATCGCTGTGCGTCCGGAACTCGTTCGGATTCGTGTAGTGATGGTCGTCGAGCGCCCAGCGCTTGAAGTTGGTCGTGTCGATGACAAGCGTGTCACCGTCCCACTTGCCGACGGGGTCGCCATCGAACATCGGCTCGAGTCCCTCACGATGCGGCCGCCCATCCAACGGGATGATGCGCGTGTTGCGCTGGAATTCGTGCACCATCACAAGGTGAGTCTTCGTCTGGAAGAACTGCATGGCGTTGCCGGAGAGAATGCTGGCGGGAAAACCGGCGGGCATGCAGAAGTCGCGCGGTTCGTCGTGCCGCGGGTCACCTGTTCGCGGTTCGTAGAACGGTTCGCCGCCCGGTTTGAACGGCGCGAAGCGCTTGCGGTCGAAAATCGTCGCGTTGGAGCGCCCGCGTTCGTCGCCCGGTAGATACGTTGGCCACTGATACGTGCCGTTGAAGTCCGGCTTCCCGTCGGCGGTACGTGGGATCGCTGGTGTTGGCGTGTTCTGCGCGGAGAGCGGCGGAAACGTGCTCAGCGCGCTGACGGCGAGGAGCAGCAAGGCCCATCGTGAAAGACGATGCACTGCCATGATGACCTCGCTCCTACTTCGCTGGCGCCGGCGTCGACTGCCGATCGAGAGGGGTTGCCGTGAAGACGTTGCGACCGTCCGCATATGTGACCTTACTGCCAAAGCCGTTGTGCGACCCGTCCTTCGCGCGGAAGCCCTCGACGTTGACCACGGATCCGACAACAAGCTGATCCTTCTTGACTCCGCGGCGCATCAACTGACCTGGCGCCCCGCCCGACAGTCCCCATGTCGTGATCGAACCATCGGGATTCTTGACGTCGATGTAGTACCAGATGTGCGGGTTGGTCCACTCGACCTTGGTCAGGGTCCCGGTCAGCTTGAGCGGCTGTTTGTCGTCGAACTCGGCGGCAAACGAATGATGGGCGAGCAACCGGCCAGCGCCGCCCGAGAGCGCCAGGATCACCAGGATTGTGAATACGACCCTCTTCATGAAGTGCCTCCACGCGGATGCGCGGCATGTTCCGCGAAACCTGGACGTCGCGCATCGCTGGCAAGAATTATCGCCCGAGTTCGCGCTCGAGATCTGCCAGATGCCGCTTCGCGTCTGCGTTGTCGGGGGCCAGCCGCACGGCTTCCCGGTATAGCCGCAGCGCTTCACTCATGTTGCCCTGCCGTTGACGGACCTGCCCGAGCCCGTCATAGCCTTGCGCGTAGCCTGGATTGAGCGAGAGCGCTTTCGCGAAGTAGCCGTCCGCCTCGTCATGCCGTCCCTGAAGCAGCAGCGCCATGCCCATGTTGTAGTGCGCTGCCGGCGAGTCGGGATTGTCCCGCAGCGCGTCGGCGAAGTGCGTCGCCGCGCCCTGCAGGTTTCCGACGGCGGCATGGAGCAGCGCGACGCCGTTGTGAAGGGCTGTGTTGTGGGGATCGCCCTCGAGCATCTTCTCGTGTCCGACGATCTCTTCGCGGAACACGTGCGCCTGCATGTACGCGGTCAACTTCGCCCGGTCGGCTGGCGTGCGAGTCACCGCCTGGAACCAGAGCTCGGCCATCTCGTCTGTCGTGCGCTGTCCGTAGATCACGCGCTGCGGGGGAGCGTGCGGGTTGCGCCGATTCCCTGCGGAGTTGTCGTAGACGTACTCCATCCTGATCGTCGTGCCGGCGGGAAGCCGTACGGGCTGAACATAGCGATACACGCCCTGCCAGTCGAAGTTCCAGTCGCGGATGTAGATCAACGCGCGCTGCGTCCCGTCAGGGAGGTTGGCGAAGCCTTTCACCTCTTTCGCGAGATAGTGCGCGTGCGGCTGCACCGTGTAGATGTCGATGTCGACGGGAAGCGTGACCGAGTCGATCACAGGGTAGCGGGCCTGTCCTGGCGGAATGTCGAGATTCTGCCGTGTCAATCGCACCAATATCGGTGTCTGCGTCGGCGGCTCCTTGCTGAAGTACAGGCCGAGCGTTCCCTGCAGCGTCTCGGTTCGTCCGCTTGGACGAAGGTGCAGCATCATGACGAGATCCGTGCCCGGGCGAAGCGCCCACGCCATCCCCTCAGGTGCGACATACGGTGAATGTCCGGGACCCCAATCCAGGAAGAATCCATCGGGACTCGCGACCGAGTGCGCAATCAGTCCCTCGTAGCCCGGTTCGGGATCGAGTGCATCGAGCACGCGCGAAGCGCCCGCCGTGTCGAACTGCATCGTCGCGTGATGGACCACTCGCGTGTTACCCGGCAGGAACTCCCAAGCTTTCACGTAACGAGTCTCGCCGCCGGGAATGGGCAGGACGAAGTTGCGGTACATGTCGTCCCCGGTGGCGCGCAGCGTGTACTCGCCAGTCTGCAGAATCAGATCGGGCTCGCCCAGTTGCCAGCGGCCGCTCCAGCTCGGACGCGGCGGCACGAGGGCCGGGTCCCCCTCGAGCGTCCCGTCCGCCACCCACTGTTTGATGGTAGCGATCTGGGAGTCCGTGAGCCGGCGGTTGCCGACGAATTCGCCGTGGCCAGGCTCGGGAGGCCAGGGCGGCATGGCCCGTTGCTCGACGGCGGCCGCAATTTGAACCGCGTGGCCCCTGGCCTCGTCGTATGTCAGCAAGCTAAA
>JBKPSC010000359.1:0-29100 GCA_046734915.1 Acidobacteriota bacterium
CATCAGCGCACGCTCACGTCCGGCTTGACCGTCTCCGCTATCGGGCTCGGCTGCATGGGGATGTCCCAGTCCTACGGCATCCCGAACGACGACGAGTCCATCAAGACCGTCCACCGCGCTCTGGACATCGGCGTCACGTTCTTCGACACGGCCGATGCGTACGGTCAGGGCTCCAACGAGCGCCTGGTCAGCCAGGCGCTGGGGTCCCGGCGGCGCGGCATCGTGCTCGCCACCAAATGCGGCATCGTGACGAGCGCCCCAGGACAGCCGGCAGGTGTGGACGGCTCCCCGGCCCACATCCGCGAGGCCTGCGACGCCAGCCTCGAGCGGCTGGGCACCGACGTCATCGATCTCTTCTATCTCCATCGCGTCGACCGCTCGACGCCCATCGAGGACAGCGTTGGCGCCATGGCGGACCTCGTTCGCGCAGGGAAAATCCGATTCGTTGGCCTCTCGGAAGCGTCGCCCACGACGATCAGGCGGGCGCACAGGGTGCATCCGATTGCGGTGGTGCAGAGCGAGTACTCACTCTGGTGGCGGGAGCCGGAAAAAGCGGTCTTGCCGACGTGCCGTGAGTTGGGCATTGGCTTCGTACCTTTCAGTCCTCTCGGCCGCGGCTTCCTGACCGGCTCGATGACGGGCGTTGAGAGCTTGCCGGCGAACGACATGCGGCGAGGTTTGCCGCGATTTCTGCCAGGATCGATCGAGAAGAATGCCTCTCTCGTCGAGACACTCGCCGAACGCGGGGCCGCGAAGGGCGCCACCGCCGCGCAACTATCGCTGGCCTGGCTCCTCGCGAAAGATGCGCACATCGTCCCGATCCCCGGGACGAAGCGTCGAACCTACCTCGAAGAGAACGTCGCGGCCGCGGACCTTACGTTGAGCGCTGCCGACATCGGGGAGCTGGACGCGCTCTTCACCGGGGATGCCGTATACGGCGCACGGTATCCCGAAGCACTGATGAAGCTTCTCGACACCGCCGACTGAGACGGCACGTTTTCGTCAGGACGCCGGCGTTACACGCGCGAGAGCCGGCAGTTACAAAGTCGTCAACCTCATCAAATAGAGTCCTGCGCGGAGGTTGACCAACTTGACGTTGACGAGATCTGCCTTTCTGTCTCTGGTTCTCACGCTCATCACGGTGTTACCGCTGGCTGTCCAGAACGTCACCCGACCGGGCGCTCATCCTGGGCACCGACAAGGTCGAGGGAATCGGCGGACTTTATGTGTTTGGCCTCGACGGCGAGATTCGGCAGGCCATCACCCCCCTCGATCGCCCCAATAACGTCGACGTCGAGTACGGACTGGCGATGGGCGGCCGCGAGATTGACATCGCGGTCGTCACCGAGCGCAAGCAGCATCGCCTGCGCGTGTACGGCATCCCTCCCGACGGCGGTCTGCTGACGGATCTATCGCCGGCTGGAATACCCCTCCTCGACGGGCAGAAAGGCGAAGCGGCTGAGCCGATGGGAATCGCTCTGTACAAGCGGCCCGTTGACGGAGCGATCTTCGCCATCGTGGCGCCGAAAACGGGCGGCGCCACGGATTACCTGTGGCAGTACCGGCTCGCGAGCAATGGCTCGTCGGTCCGTGGCACGCTGGTTCGCCGCTTCGGTGCCTTCAGCCGGAAGGGTCCGACCCCAGGCGAGATTGGTGAGATCGAAGCCGTCGCTATCGACGACGAACTTGGATTCGTGTACTACAGCGATGAGCAGTACGGTATTCGCAAGTACTACGCGGATCCAGACGCCCCGGACGCTGCGCGGGAACTCGCCGCCTTCGGGCTCGACGGGTATCGTGGCGACCGAGAAGGTCTGGCAATCTATGAGACCGGCGAACGTACCGGTTACATCGTCTCGAGCGATCAGCTCATTGGCGGTGCGCGCCTCTTGATCTTCCCTCGCGAAGGAACCGCCGCGGATGTCAACGCACATCCGGAAATCGCCGTCGTTCAGACCTCCGCCGACGAAACCGATGGTCTCGACGCCACCAGCGCGCCGGTGCCGGGATTTCCTGCCGGTCTGCTCGTGATGATGAACAGCGGGCCGAGAAACTTTCAGCTCTACGACTGGGCGAGCCTAGCGCGTCACATGCCGGGCAGCTCGAATCTCACCTCGAGATAAGAGATCGGGCCGTCCAGGTCTTTGTACCAGTGCGGAACGTTGGCCGGAACGAAAACGACATCTCCCGGCTGGACGTGGCGGCTCTCGCCGCCGGTGATCGTGCTGATGCCCTGCGTGCCGGCGGCCGGCCGGACCACCGTCCCGCCCGTGACGAACGTGCCGGATCCCTCGATGATCTGATGCACTTCGCTGCCGACCTCGTGTTGCGCGACGCCCTGCGGCTTCGAGCGGTGCACGATGTTTGCCTGGTACTTGGGTGCGCTGGTGATCGGTGATGTGACCATGAGTGGAGCATTTGCCGCCGTCGCCCGCTCTGTCAGCACCTTGCGCAGGTCGAGATTGCTCAAGAAGGTCGCCGGCTGATTCACGGGTGCGCCGACATCGAAGCGGATTTCAAGGTACGTGATCATTCCGTCGATCTGCTCGTACCAGTGGGGCGTCTGAGGCGGAACGAGCACCACGTCGCCTTTCTGGACCTTGCGCCGAACGCCGCCTTCGATGCGGCCAGGCGTCTGTGCTCCCGCTCCCGTCGGTCGGATGAGCGTGCCACCTGTCACTAGCGTTCCACTGCCTTCCATGATGGAGTGGATTTCGCTGCCGGCCTGATGGGCAATCGCTCCCTGTGGCGTCGTCCGATGCACGACGTTGATCTGATACCGGTCGCCGGCGCTGACCGGTGCCGACACCATGACGGGCGTGGGCGTCGCCTTTTCCTTCTCTTTGAGAACGGATGCGATTTCACTATGGCTGCGGTGGGTCACAGCCGGGCCCTGCGCGGTGAGCGTGACGGCCAGTCCCGTCGCCGCGGCGGCGGCGATCGCGAGCGTGTGCTGACGTCCTGACATCGGAGTCCTCCAGGGTCTTGGCGGGCTGACTTTGGCTTATCTGCTGCCAGATGTCCAGTGTTGGTGCAACGACCGTGTGCCGCGAGGGCGGGGAGTTGATGCCGCCGTCACACGCCTTCGGCTACACTTCGAGGCGTGGAGGCGGTTATGACCCTGTCGCGTCGACTGCTGCTCGCCGGCTGCGTCGCTATCGGAGCAGCTTTCTGGTCTGGCTCGTACATCGCGGCGCAGGCGCCGCGATCGAGTCTCCTCCTGGTGATTGATGGCCTGCGACCCGACTACGTCACGCCCGAGATCATGCCGCGGCTTCACGCGCTGGGGCAGCGCGGCATTGTCTTCGAGGCGCACCATTCGGTGTTTCCAACGGTGACGCGGGTCAACTCGTCGTCGATTTCCACTGGTTCGTATCCAGAGACACACGGGCTGCTGGGAAACACCATCTATTCGGAAAAGACGTTCCCTGGCAAACCGCTCGATACGTCAGAACAGCCGCAGCTGGCGGCGATGGAAAAGGCCGATGGGCGGCTGCTGACCGCCCCGACGCTCGGAGAGTCACTCGATCGGGCCGGCAAGAAAATGCTGGTGATCAGCGCGGGGTCGACGGGGTCGGCGTTTCTCTTGAACCATCCGTTCCTCAAGGGCGCCGTCGTTCATCCCGAGCTCTTCCAGCCGGAAGGCCTCAAGGCGCAAATCACGGCGGCCGTTGGCGCCGGACCCGAGGAAGCGGTGCCGAACAACAAGCGCAACAAGTGGATCGTCGACGTGTATCTCTCGTTAGGACTGAACCAATTGAAGTCCGACGTGACGGCGATGTGGTTCGGCGATCCCGACTCGACGGCGCATGCCAAGGGCGTTGGGACGCCAGAGACCAGGCAGGCGCTCGGCTACGTGGACGCGGAGATTGGCCGCATCGAAGATACGCTCCGGCAGCGTGGACTGCTCGATCGCACGAACATCCTGGTCGCGTCGGATCATGGCTTCTCGACGCATACGAGCGAGCTGAAGCTCGCCGCGCTCGTGGCGCCTTTCGCCAAGACTCAGTCGGACGGCACGCCCGACATCGTCGTGACCGAGGGCGCGGTGAACTTCAGGGGGTCGAAAGATCCGGCTCGAGTGGCGGCCGTCGTGGCTGACCTGCAGAAACGTCCCGAAGTCGGCGCCATCTTCACGCGACCGGATGGACAGGGATCGATGAAGGGCGGGGTTCCGGGCACCTTATCCTTCAACGTCGCGCGCTGGAACCATGCGCGATCAGCGGAGATTCTGGTGTCGGCGAACTGGAGTGCCGACAAGAACGCCGCCGGCTACGCCGGCCGGACGACGCAGAACGGCGTGGCGGGCCACGGGACGTCGAGTCCATACGACATCCACAACACGCTCATTGCCGCCGGACCGGATTTCAAAGAGCATGTCACCAGCAGCGTACCGACGTCGAACGTCGACCTCGCGCCGACCATCCTCAAAATGCTCGGGCTGCCGGTTCCGTCGTCCATGACTGGCCGGGTGATTGAAGAGGGGCTGCGCAGCGGTCCGATGCCAGGATCGATTCGCGTCGAGCACGCCATCGAGACCGCGAAGACGACTGACGGCGGGTATCAGGTCGACGCGCACACGTCGACGGTCACCGGCCATCGTTATCTCGACTACACAGAAGTCCGGCGAGCCGCACGCTGAGCGATCGGCCGACGGGATTTGGGCGTGCCTCCCACTAGGGCTCGTCGGAGATGAGGGCCCAGGGATATGAACCGGCGTTGACTTTGACGAGCACGTACGAGAAGCCGCCGGCATCAGGCAACGATTGGTGCGGCGTGCTCGGCGGCATGTTGATGACGTCTCCGGCTTTGACGCGGAGCGGCTTCCCGCCAGCAATACTCGTCCCTTGATCCTCGCCCGGGCGATCCGCAACCTTGCGCCGGGCCTCGATCGTGCCTCCTGTCATGACCGTGCCCGTTCCCGCGACGATGAAGTAGATGTCGTAGGTCCCTTCGTGGAACTCGACGGCGGGTGGCTGGCCGTTGGCGCCAAGCCGGCGATAGAGGAAGTTCCATGCGTGCGTCCGCGTCATCGGGATATCCACCAAGTCGCGTGGGTCGTTGGTGGGCCTGCCGGCCGAGGCGGCGGCGGCCATCCCGGAGTGGGCGCCCTGCAGTGACTCCGCCGACCAGTACTTCACCTCTCCTTGTCCGAGCGTCGTCGGAACTGTCACCGGCGGCCGATTCGGGTTTGCGGCTGCGAGCGTTGTCTGCTGTGTCTGCACAATCGACCACGGGTGCATGCCGACATTGATCGCCAGGTGCACCAGCGTGAGCCCGGATGCATCAGGCTCGAGCTTGAACGCGGTGGACGGCGGCAGGCTGATGAGCGCGCCAGGCTTGAGGTCGTACGGCCGTCCGCCGGAGATTGATGCCCCTCGCCGCTCACCCGGCATACCCGCCAGGGTCGTCGACTGATCGATGCTGCCGCCGACCGTGATGCGGCCCGTGCCAGCGATAGTGAAGAAGATGTCGCTGGTACCTTCATGCGATTCGGCGCGGCCGGGCTGGGCTGCAGTCCGACGCACCAGCGAGAAGCGATGGGTGGGTGTCTGCAGCAGAGGCGCCGCTGCGCGCTGTGCCTTGAGATCCTCCGCTGACCAATGAGCCACTGGTCCGTAATCGACTGCCGCGCCAGCGTTCACGAGCGTCCACGTCACGGCGACGACGACGGCAATCGGCCTACGCATCGGCTGGCTCCTTGATTGGTCTGCCGGATAATAGTCCCAAGGACCGTCGATGGTGCTATCCGACTTGTTGAGCGCGCACGGTTACTGGCTGGTGGCCGCAGTCATCACTCTCGAGAGCATGGGCATTCCACTGCCGGGTGAGACCACACTCGTCACGGCGGCCGTCTATGCGGGCACGACGCACCATCTGAAGATCGGCTTCGTGATCGCCGCCGCGGCGATTGGAGCCATCGTCGGCGATAACGCCGGATTCTGGGTCGGGCGTCGCTTTGGTGTCGGCCTCCTCCACCGCTACGGCCATCTGGTGCGGCTCGACCGCAAGCGAATCAGCCTCGGACAACACCTCTTCGAGCGTCACGGCGGCAAAGTCGTCTTCTTCGGCCGGTTCGTCGCGGTTCTGCGAACGTTGGCGGCGCTGCTGGCCGGCGTCAACGGCATGGAGGTCCGTCGGTTCTTGATCTTCAACGCCACGGGCGGCATCGTGTGGGCCACGGTGTACGGCGTTGCCGCCTATGTCTTTGGTGAACAGGTCGAGCGGCTGCACGGGCCGCTCGCCACGGTTGGCCTCGCGGTCGCAGTGATTGCCGTCGTACTCGGCTTGTGGATTGCGCGCCGGCACGAGAAGGTGCTCGCGGCCCACGCGGATAGAGGTGGTTCAGTCTGAAGGCGCCTGACGCCGCAGTCGCTTGACATCACTCCGGCGCTTCTTCGTTTCCAGTCGTTTTTCCCGGGCAGCGGCTTTGGGTCTGGTCGGCCGCCGCTTCTTGGGCTTCACCGCGGCGCGCTTCAACAGATCGACGAGCCGCTCACGCGCGGCTTCGCGATTCTCGAGTTGCGATCGGTGGACCCGGCTGTCGATAAGCAGCACCCCGTCGCTGATTCGATTGCCGGCCAGTGCGTGCAGCCGCTCCTTGACGTCCTCGGGCAGAGACGACGTTTCGATGCTGAAGCGCAGCTCGACGGCGGTGGCGACCTTGTTCACGTTCTGTCCGCCTGGCCCCGAGGCACGGATGAACCGTTCGTGCAGGTCGCGCTCGTCGATGAAGATGCCCGGTGCAATCGTAATCATGGAGCGGCAACCAGCCGGCGAGGCGTCAAAGCTCGCGAAGCGCCGATGGAATTGGCAGCCTGGCCGCGCGTAGCGCGGGCAACAGGCCACCGATGAAGCCCATCGCCAAAGCGTAGCCAAGCCCGAGGACCAGGAGCTCAGGCGTCACCCGAAACGCGAACGCCACCTGGCTGAAGGTTTGAAAGTTGATCGTGGACGTCTGGTAGCCGTTGAAGCCCACATACGCGGCCGCCGCACCGATGATGCCGCCGATGGCGCCCAGCACCATCGATTCGAAGAGCACCGAGACCAACACCGAGCTCGTCTCGAATCCGAGAGCGCGAAGCGTCGCGATCTCACGAGCCCGTGTGGCCACTGCCGTGTACATCGTCAGAATCGCGCCGAAGACGGCGCCGATGCCCATCAAAGCGCCAATGCCGACGCCGATGGTCGTGATGAGCCGCGTCAATCCCTGCGACTGGCCGGCGTAGTACTCGTTCTCGCGCCGAATCGAGACGTTCAGCTGAGGGTTCGAGATGAGCCAGTCGCGGAATGAGTCGAACGATTCCTGCGTTTCGAGGCCGGCGAGCACTGACTGATACGTATTGCCTCGGCGGTAGGCGCCCTGAAGCGTGCGGGCGTCACACCACACCTCGGTTTCGGCGACGGCTCCGTCGGCCTCGAAGATGCCGACCACGTCCCACCGGTTCTGTCCGGAGACGATGGTGTCGCCAACGTTCAGATTGACGAACTGACCGCTGGCGCCGCGGCCGGCGATGACCTCGTTGGTGCCGAACCGGAACATCCGGCCGTCGATGATCGAGACCTCGGGACGCAGCGCCATCGCCGTCGGCTCGATGCCGCGCATGGGCACGTTTGCCGCCGAGTCCGGCGTCGACTTCTTGGGAAGGTCGACGATGACGTAGAGTTCGGCCGACGTCACCGCCGTCCGGCCATCACGCTTGACGCCCGGCGCCTGGTTGATGATGTCCACCTCGGCACCGGTCACCCCGCTGGTCATCTCGCTGTCCGCGCCGCTGCGCATCACTAGAGCACGGTCAGGCGAACCCGAGCCCTGCATAGCGGCCCGAAATCCCGCGGCGATAGACAGCACTGAGACGAACACGACGACCACCCCCGCGATGCCGACGATCGCGACGGCCGACGAGCTGAGGCGCGACGGAATGGTGCGCAGGTTGAGCCCGATAATCGCGAGCGTTTGTCGCAGCCAGAACATCGCGTCAACTCCGCCGCAGCGCGTCGGTGATCTTCAGACGCATCGCGCCAATCGCCGGCGCCGCACCGGCGACCATGCCCATCGCCGTCATGAGCCCGACGCCAATCCACACATCGCGGGCTGGCAGAATGAAGATGGCCAGCATGCCGCCGGTCGGATCGCCGTTCCGCACGATGAGCCAGGCGATGAACAGGCCAAGGCCACCGGCCAGGCAGACGATGAACAGCGATTCGGCAAGGACGAGGACGAGGATGGCCGGTCCCGAGAAGCCGAGGGTTTTCAACACCGCGAGCTCACTGGTTCGCTCCCGCACTGACTGCGCCATCGTACTGGCGGCGACCAGCCCGAACATGAACAGGACTACAGATGAAACTGCGATCATGATGGCGCCGATGTCGCCGACCTGCTTCGCGAAGCCGTCGACGAATCCTTTCTCGGTCGTCGTCTTGGTTTCTGCGCTCGAGTTCTCGAACATCGCATCGAAGGTATGTCCCATCTCGACGGCGCGTGACCCGTCGTCGATTTTGATGACGTACCAACCGACGGTTCCTGCACCCTGCGAGCGGTTCTCTTCGAGGTAGTCGTAGTGAAAGAAGAACTGCGTCTTGTCGACGCCATCTGGCGCATCGTAGATGGCCCGGACGTTGAACTCCCAGACGTCACCGCTCTTCGGCGGGAAGATCGTGCCTTGAAGCGGCACGCGGTCGCCGATCTTCCACCCGAAGCGGGTGGCCAGGTCCTTGCCAATCACGACGCCTTGTCGATCGTCGAGCCAGGCCTTGACCTGGTCGTCCGGAATCGCGAATTCCGAATAGACCTTGAGGAAGGTGTCCGGTTCGACGGCGATGTTCGCGAAGAAGTTCGACGGGTCCTGATAGATGCCGCCGAACCAGGACTGGTGCGTGACCATCTGCACGCCCGGCACGGACTGCAGCCGCGCTTCGTAGGAATACGGCAGCGGCATGATCAGGCTGACCTTGTTGATGACGACGAGCCGGTCCAGTCCGGCGATCTCGACGCCGAACGAGAACGAGTTGCGAATCGTCATCAGAATGCCGAAGAGCAGGAACGCGACGAAGATCGACAGCAGTGTGAACGTCGTCCGGAACTTGCGCCGCCAGACGTTCTTCCAGATGAGCGGAAGGAACTTCATGCCGCCATGCTCCCGGCGAGCACGCCTTTGTCGAGGTGCAACGTCCGCCGCGCGCGCTCGGCCGCGTGCGGGTCGTGCGTCACCATCACGATCGTCTTGCCATAGTCCTTGTTCAGCGTCTGCAGGAGATCGAGGATTTCGTCGCCGGCCTTGCGATCGAGATCGCCCGTGGGCTCGTCGCAGAGGAGCAGCGTGGGATCGGTCACGATGGCCCGGGCGATGCCGACGCGCTGCTCCTGGCCACCGGACAGCTGACGCGGATAGTGCTTGGCGCGCTCGCTGAGGCCGACCACCTTGAGCGCGATGTTCGCCCGCTTCAGCCGTTCGGATCGCGACAGCTTGGTCAGCAGGAGCGGCAGCTCGACGTTCTTCTCGGCGGTCAGTGCCGGCAGCAGGTTGTACAGCTGGAACACGAAGCCGATGTGCGACGCGCGCCAGCGGGAGAGCGCACCGCCGCTCAGGCCGCCGATCGAGACGCCGCCGACTTCGATGAGGCCTTGTGACGGCGCGTCGATGCCACCCAGCATGTTGAGGAGCGTCGTCTTGCCCGAGCCGGACGGCCCCATGAGCGCCAGGAAATCACCCTGCGGGATGTCGAGTGTGATGCCCTTGAGGACGTCGATGCGCTCGCTGCCGCGCGTATAGTGCTTGTGCACGTCTCGGACGCGCACGAGAAGCGTGTCTGTCATGTTCGGGTGCTCGCGTGAGTGCTCGCTATCGTTTCTTCCACTGGCGGCGGGGCCCACTCCCGCCGCGAACTGACGCCGACACTCTCGCTTGGATCTGCTTGTCCTCGCTCGAGTGTGGCCGCAGGCGCTCCCACCTGCCTTACCCGGACTACCTGACTTACCCGCCCTGTTTGATCGCCACCGTCGTGCCCGACTGGAGCGTCTGGGGCGGCGAGAGGATCACACGGTCCCCTCGGGTCAGGCCGGCCTCGACTTCGAGGCGGTCGCCGTCGTTGCCGCCAACCTTTACCGCTCGCCGGTCGACCACGTTGTTCCCGCCGACGACGAAGGCATAGGTCTGTCCGCTATCGGATCGAATCGCGGCCTTCGGAACGAGCATGACGGGCTTCGTGTTGGCCGTCGCGTCACTTTCGGCTTCCTTGAGGAACGTCACTTTGACGCCCATGTCGGGCAGGATCCGCGGATCCAGTCCCTCGAAGCCGATCCGCACGAGTACCGTGGCCTTTTGCCGGTCTGCCTTCGGCACCGTGGTGATGACGTGCGCCGGAATCTGCCAGTCAGGATAAGCGTTCAGCACTGCCGAAACCGGCTGGCTGTCTCGGACGCGATTGATGTAGCTCTCGTTGACGTCCACTTCGATCTCGAGCGATCGCATGTCGACCAGCGTGCAGATGCCGGTGCGCGTGAAACCGCCGCCGGCTGAATTGGGGGAGACCATCTCGCCCGGTTGAGCGTCCTTCGACACCGCGATGCCGCTGAAGGGCGCGCGCACGATGGTGTTGTCGAGGTTTGCCCGCTCTACTTCGATTTGACGTTCGGCGACCCGCACCTGTTCGCGCGCCGCTTCGATGCGCGCCACGAGCGAGTCGACCTCGGCCTGCTTCGTGTCGACTTCCTGCGCCGTGACCAGGCGGTCGGCGACGAGCTTATTGGTCCGGTCGAGCGCAAGCCTGGCCTCCGCCAGCCGCACCTCGCTTTCGCGCATGCTGCGCCTCGCGGCTTCCGCCTGGGCTTCAGCCAGCGCCAGCGCCGCCTTGTACTGCGCATCGTCCAAGCGGGCGAGAATCTGGCCTTCCTTGATGGCCATGCCCTCTTCGACGTTGACCTCCATGACCTTGCCGGTGATTTTCGACGAGACGGTGGCGCGGCGGCGGGCGGTGACGTAACCCGAGGCGTTGAGGACGGCCGCCTGCTCGCCCGCTGCGCGTTGGGTCACAGTGGCCGTCTCCACCTCGGGCGGCCGCGGACGCGTGACATATCTCGCACCGGCCGCGCCCACAACCCCCAGAACGAGCAGCAGGACGACCCACTTCAACCACGGCTTCGGCCGTGGCTCGGCGGGGCGTTCAATCTTGAGCGCTGCCAGTTCGTCTTTGAGATTCGCCATGTCAAAATTGAATTGTACTTCGCTAGACGGATGGCCCCGCTCAAGTGTGACGGGGGCTCGTAGCTTGTGGCTCGTAGCTCGGTCGCTCAGTGACTCGATTGCTCCGTAGCTCACGCCCATCGCATTAGTGGCTCGGGCCCCCAGCTCCTAGCCCCTGAGCTACTGAGTACCTACGATCTCTCCCCCGTGCGGGTTCGGTCTGCCGCGGCTTCGTCGAGCCTGGACCGCGTTCGCGCATCCTGAAGCCAACGTTCAATTTGCACGCATAGCGCGGTGAGCGCTGGCGGCGCCGTCGCGATGGAATGCTAGCGTCCACCCCGGGAATGACGGCGCTCTCCACCGGCTCGTTCGAAGCCTGGATTCATCGTTGCCAACGGCACACGGGGGGCACGGCTGACGATCCGGCCCGAGTAAGCGCGTCGTTGGTCCGCCTCGTGGCCGATCTGCCGCGCGGGCTCGATGTCGACGAGCAGATGCTCGCTCGACGGCTCCTCGATGCCGCGTGGCGGCGGCTGACAGACCTCGTCCTGCCTTTGAACGATGGCTCAAACATCCAGCCGGCGGCGGACTGGCGGGTTTCGCGGGCACTGGCGGAAATCGATCGACAGTTCACCAATCCCGCTTTTCACCTGCGAACGCTGGCCAGGCAGCTGGCCATTTCCGACAGCAGGCTGACCTATCTGCTGAAACAGACGACCGGTCAGACGTTCGGCGGACGGCTGCACGCGCGGCGGATAGACGAAGCGCGCGCGCTGCTCGCCGGTTCTTCACTGAGCGTGAAGGAGATCGCGAGCCGCGTCGGGTACGCCACGACGTCGCAACTCGATCGCCAGTTCCGGAAGCATCTCAAGTGTCTCCCGACGGCGTTCAGATCCGAGGTGTGGCGTGATCGTGGAACACGATCCGCGCCGACACAATCGCGCACACAACGACAGAAATGACCATCGATCGACCAGCACACACTTGCGATCGGCCCTACGCTGAGTCTCAGGCGCGCGGCACGCCCGCCGCGTCACCAATCGGAAACCCGTTCATCCAGAAGGAGCGTGGGAGGAGAAAGCAGACGGAGCCATGAGGCAGCAGGGTATTGGAGGCTGGCGGCCGCGCCTTCGCGCGGTCGTGGTGGTGTGCGTGACGCTCGTTCCGATCCTCGCATCGGGTCAGTCGACGCGAGTCAATCCTCAGTCAGCCGAGCAGCTCGCCGAGCGAGCGGCCTCCGGAAAGTGGGACACGTTTTCGGCGCAGGTCACCGTCCGGCGTGAGCTCGTCGACGCGAACGGCAAGCGACTTGGTCCGTCCTCGGAAGAGTCGTTCATGTGGGAGCGGACCAAAACCACGGCCGGCTGGAAATCGACAATGACGATGGTCAGCCGGCCGCGACCGACGGCGCTGACCCGAGCTGGTGCCGTGTTGCTTCCGGATCCACCGTCAATCGAGCGCGTGGAAGAGCGAGACGACGACCCGGCCCCGCGCTTCTTCAATCGAGCCGGGGTCGAAATCGTGATGCCGTCCGACGGCATGAGAGGCCGTTTCCGCCGCGACGACGCGCCGGGCGTCGAGGCGACGGTCGTTGAGCAGGCGTTGCTCGGCCGATCGTTTGTCAGACCCGTGCAGGGACGCGACTGGATTCGATCGTTGATCATGTCGCCGGGCGATCGATCGACGCGTCTGCAGGCCTTCGACCGCGCGTTCGGGCGGCGAGCCGGCCAGGTGGCTGGTCTGAGCCGCTACGTGCGCGACGAGCGTGAGCGACGGCGTGAAGTGCTCGTCGACGAGCAAAACGCGGTGCCGGTGGAAATGAACGTGGTTCAGGCCGGTCGGCTCGTGTTGCACACGCGATTCGCGTACGAGCGGTCAGCCGCCGGGACGACGGTGCGTCAGGGGATTCGGGTCGAGCGCGTCATGTCGGGCGAGCGGCAGGTAACCGAGATGGGGTTCCGCGATCTCCGGCTCGAGCTGAAAGGGGGCCAGCCATGACCGCGATGACAGCGATGACCGCAACGATGCGCGCCTTCAGGCAGGTCGTCTTCGTTGCGCTCTTGGCACTGAGCACGTCGGTCCGGACCGACGCCCAAGATCGGCCCGTCGTGTTCGTGCATGGCTTCGGTTCATCGGGTGAGACCTGGACCGGTGCTGCCGGACGCCTGCAAAGCACCCTGGCGATTCAGCCTGCCACGCCGAGCTTGAACGCGACGGCGCTCTACGAGACTCAGGCCGACGATCTGCAGTGGCAGGTCGGCGGGTTCGGCGCCGACACGATTGCCGTCGGCCACAGCAACGGCGGCCTCATCGCGCGCCAATGGAACCGCCAGCATCCGCTCGCGGGCGTCATCACCGTCGGCACGCCTCATGCCGGCGCGCCGCTCGTCCGCAATCTCTCGGCTTATGCCGGATTCAACTGGGCGCTCGTCTGGTCAGTCAACGACGTGTTCCGCCTGTTCGGTCAAGGGTGCTGCGACTGGCACTGGATTCTGTCCGCCTATTCCACCATCTGGCAGCTTGCCGCAGACATGGCCGCCAGCTCGCTGCCGGAAATCGCGTCCGCCGTGGCGGTCAACGCGGCGTTCCCAGTTACGCCGGAGATGGCGCCGGGTTCCGGCTTCCTGGCATCGATGAACTCGAACGGTAACCTGGCGCGCGAAGCGGCGGCCGTCCCGGTTCGAGCCGGCATTGTCTCGACGGCATACAACTTCTACTGGGGCGGCGCCCTTCGTGCCGCCTTTCCCGACGATGGCGATCTCGTCGCCTATTGGCGCGACGCGGCGCGCTTTGGCATGGAGACCTACGCAGCGTACATCTACGCCAACGCACCGTACGAAGACTGGTGGGCGTTCGACATCGCGGCAGGCCTCAGCACAGCCGCGTGGTATCTGACGGTCATGGACGAGTGGTGGTGCCAGTCGGTGTCGGTGGTCGGACTGGGCGTGTGCTGGGTCAACGACACGATCGTTCCCCAGTGGAGCCAGGTCTTCCCGGGCGGTCTCTACATCGACGCCGGCTGGCAGGGTCCCGCGCACACACAGGAGACGCGGATGAGCGACGCGCTCATCGACCGCGTGCTGACGACGTATCTGGCGGTTCCTGCCCGCTCGTCGACGCCACAGCCGTCCGGCGATGAGGCGACGTTCTACAGCGACATCGAGTTCAGCGGCGGCTCGCTGTCCACGAGCGGCGACCTGTCGTTCGTCGGGTGGGATTGGAACGACAGCGTGTCGTCGGTCCACGTTCCGTCGGGGCGCACCGTTGTTCTTTACGAGCACGCGGACTTCGCGGGCGAATCGCTGGAGCTTTCTGCAGACGATGCCGATCTCAGAAATCACGCCGGACCTGGACCAGACGGGACATGGAACGATGTGGCCAGCTCGATCCGGATCTTCTGATTGGCCGCGCCGCTTCGGAGCCGGTCGGCCGCTGTTCGCGGCTGCCGCGCTGGCATTCGGTGCCTCGGGCAGTCCGACGTCCTCATCACCGACTCCCGTCCGTCTGCATCGCGCAGACGGATGGGGCCGGCCTGCGGTCCATGGCTCGGCGGTGTACTACCTCACACGCCACCACGAGCTCTATGCCATCGAACGCCGCACTGGCGCCACTGTGTGGCGCCAGTCGCTCAGGCTCGCGGCGAGTCGCTCGCGGACATCAGGCACGACCGTCATCGTGGAGCGTGGCACGGTCGTCGTGGGCGACGACGATCTCTTCGCGTTCGATGTGCAAACCGGCGCGCCGCGCTGGCACTTTGTGCCGGCCGGCGGCGATCGTCCCGGACCGTACCTGGGCGCCTCCGCCTCAGGCGTCGTCTATGCCGGTTCCACGACCGGGCGTATCTATGCGCTCGACGTCGCGACCGGTCACCCAGCGTGGGTGAGCGGTCCTATTGGCGGCCGCGCCGTCGTCTTCGGTCCGGTAGTCGAAGGCGGGCTTGTCGTTGCCGCCTACACCGATTTCACGAGTGTGCGACACGGCGGCGTCCTGGCCCTCGACGCGTCGACCGGCGACTTGCGCTGGCACGCGAAATTCCCGAGCTCGGCGCCGGGATTCGCGTCTGGTGCCGCGGGTGGCCCGGTCATCGCGGCCGACACGATCATCGCGACGTCGAGTGACGGCCGCATATACGGGTTCGATCGCACGACTGGTCAAGTTACTTGGACATTGCCGCCGGTTGCCGGCATGGGCGAAGACTTCCGTCCTCTGCTGCTCTGCCAACGCACTCTGCTGGTCGGCTCGCTGACAGGCGTGTTGATCGCCGTGAACACTCGGACGTGGCAAGAGTCGTGGCGTTACACATCTCCTGAAGACGGTTCGATTGCCTTCGACATCGCGGCCGATGCCGAAACGGTCTACGTTCCGTTTGCCTCGGGCCATCTAACCGCCGTGGATCTGAACACTGGGGTGGAACGCTGGCGAGTGGGCACGAACGATCGCCGATTCGAACATTTACCGGCAGTTGCGGATGAGCGCCTCTACGTCACATCCGAGGACGGACTGTATGTCGTGGCAAAACGTCAGTAGCTCGCGACGAAGGAGGCGCCTGCTCGGCGCGCTCCTCGTGACAACAGTCCTGGTCGCCGGCTGCGGAAGCTCACCGACACCCTCCCCCGCAGATGCGTACCTCGGCACATGGTCGGGCACTCTCAGAGATGAACTGGCTGGCAACGGCACGTTCGAAATGACACTGCACCTCGATACGGTCCTGACCGGCACATGGTTCGCATCCCTGGCAGTCCAGAATCCATCTGGCACGCTGACCGCCGATTCCCTGAGTGGCGCGAACCGGTCGTTCGCCGTGACGTGCACGGTGGGCGCAAGCCGGGGCAGTCTGCTGCTCGCGACCTCGATGGCTGGTCAATCGATGACCGGCACCTATCGATCCTTCCTTTGTCCCGGCATGTCGACCGGCACCATCAGCCTCGCGAGACGATGACATGAAATTGACAGTTGTCATCGCGCTGAGCGGTGCCGTTGCCGCGTGCAACAGCGGTCCTGCGTTCGCGCCGACACCGCCGACCGGCCAGCCAGTTCTCGGTGTGCCGAGACCGTCGCGGCCGATTGCGCTCAATCCGGGCCCGTATTGGCTGCAGATATACGGGCACGCGCTTTCCGACAATCCTTCCGAGCCAGTGTGCGCGCCGGCAGGCCTGCCGGCTCAGGGGACGTTCGTCAATGCGCTCGTGCGCGTCGAGCGATTGGTCGATGAATGGGTGGCGCAGTCTGTGCCGGATGAAGGAACGCTCGAGCTCCGTTTCGTTGACGCAGGATCAGGCATCGGCGGCGAGGCTGTCGCCGGCACGGTCAGCGGATCGAGCCGCGACAGCGAGGCTGCAAGCGTCCGTCCGGCAACGAACGTGAGCGTGACCTTGGGCGGATTTTCGCAACCCGCCGCCGATGTCCGGGGGGTCGCGGCGGAGGGTTCGTTTCTCTACGGTGCCATCAGCGGACGAATCGCGTTCAGCGACCCGTCAGGCGCGTCGAGCAGTTGTCCCTTGGTGTACTGGACGCTGCAGCCGGTGCCGGGTGCAGCCAGAATTCGAGCTGGAGACTAATGGACTGAGCCGAGCACACTCGCCGAACACTGCTGGCAGATGTCGTCGTCCTCCATCCACTCGGGTGGCTTCGTCTCGCCGCACAACTGGCAGGTCGCGTAGTGGGAAAGCCGGGCGTCGCGGGCACCGCGAATCAGCTGATCAACGACATTCATGACTGTCGATTCGGGCAGGCGCCGCCATTTGACGACGCCGACGCGCCGGGGGCGCATGACCGGCGTATATGGAGTTTCCCACCTCACGGCGTACTGCTCGATGATCACGGACACCTTGGTCAGGCGGGCCACGACTTCACCCGGTGAGCCGCCGGTGAACATCAGCGATCCATCGCTCAGCTCCTCCTGCTGCACCGGCGTCGGCAGGTGGGTGTTGAGAAACGCGATCAGCTGTTCGTACCGTTCGGAGGCGTCCATGCCATCAAGATACTCGATGTTGAGTGGCCGAATAGCGTCCTCTTGACCTCGAATTGGATTCGCTTGAATCTCTGCGCCACGCTGAGCACCGCTGGCCGAGCGTCCGTCCCGGTTGTCAACGTCTAAGGATACAACCGCATCGTCCGCCAGGCCGTTCCGTCACGCACGTAGACAATGCGGTCGTGCAGACGGTCGGGCCGGCCGTACCAGAACTCCATGCGATGGGGCACGATCCGGTAGCCGCCCCAGAATGGCGGACGCGGGATCGGCTGCCCTTCGAACCGTTGCTCCACCTCTCGAACGCGGGCCTCGAGCGCATCGCGCGAAGGCAGCTCGGCGCTCTGGTCCGAGGCCCAGGCGCCAATCTGGCTCCCGCGCGGTCGCCCGTTGAAGTAGTCGTCGGACTCCGCGGAAGACAGCTTTTCGACGGAACCTTCGATGCGGATCTGCTCCTCGAGCTCGGGCCAGTGAAAGCACAACGCCGCGTTCGGGTTCTCGGCCAGCTCGAGGGCCTTGCGGCTGCTGTAATTCGTGTGGAAGACGAAGCCGCGCTCGTCCACGTGCCGCATCAATACGATGCGGACGGAAGGCCGCCCGCCGGCGCCGACCGTTGCGAGCGCGACCGGCACCGGATCGACCCGTGCGGCCGTCGCCCGGGCGACGGCATGGTGGAACTCCGTGATGGGATCCGTGCTGGCCATGAGAGCGGTACTACGCTCCTGCCGGCACCGACGGCAGTCCGGCCAGCGCCATGGCGAGCTCGCGTTCGTCGTACGCCTGGTCGGTGAGCTTGCCGGCGAAGTAATCGGAGTAGGCCTGCATATCGAAGTGGCCGTGACCGCACAGGTTGAAGAGAATGGCACGCGACACGCCTTCCTCGCGACAGCGGATGGCTTCGTCGATGGCCGCTCGGACGGCATGATTGGCTTCTGGCGCGGCCACGATGCCTTCGTTCTGCGCGAAGGTGACGCCGGCTTCGAAGCAGGACGTCTGCTTTTCGGCCCTGGCTTCGATGAGCCCGAGCTCTTTCAGGTGTGAGACGAGCGGCGACATGCCGTGGTAGCGCAGCCCACCCGCATGGAACCCAGGTGGCATAAAGCTCGAGCCGAGCGTGTGCATCTTGGCGAGCGGCGTCATGTGCCCGGTATCGCCAAAGTCATAGGCGTATTTGCCACGCGTGAGACTTGGGCACGCCGCTGGTTCGACGGCAATCACGCGGACAGTTCGGCCCTTTCGCAACCGCGCACCGATGAATGGAAAGGCGATGCCGGAAAAGTTCGAGCCGCCGCCCGTGCACCCGATGACGATATCGGGATAGTCATCCGCCATTTCGAGTTGAGCGATGGCCTCCTGGCCGATGACGGTCTGGTGCAACAGCACATGGTTGAGCACCGAGCCGAGCGCGTACTTCGTGTCTTCACGCGTGGCAGCAACTTCGACCGCTTCGGAGATTGCGATGCCAAGGCTGCCGTTGCTGTCGGGTGTGGCGGCCAGCACCTGCCGGCCGAAGTTGGTCTCGGGAGACGGACTCGCGATGCAGCGGGCGCCAAACGTCTCCATGAAGGCGCGCCGGTACGGTTTCTGGTTGTAAGAGACCCGCACCATGAACACCAGCACCTCGATGCCGAAGAGCGCGCCGGCGAAGGCCAGCGCCGATCCCCACTGTCCGGCGCCGGTTTCCGTCGCGATCTTTTTGATCCCGGCTTCCTTGTTGTAGAAAGCCTGCGCGACGGCGGTGTTCGGCTTGTGACTGCCGGCCGGGCTGACCCCCTCGTACTTGTAGTAGATGCGGGCTGGTGTCTCGAGCGCCCGCTCGAGGCGCCGCGCTCTGAAGAGCGGCGTCGGCCGCCACTGTCGGTACACCTCTCGGACCGGCTCGGGGATCTCGACTTCGCGGTCGGTGGATACTTCCTGGAGGATCAGCGCCATCGGAAAGATCGGCGCGAGATCGTCCGGTCCGACGGGCTGCAGCGTGCCCGGGTGAAGAACAGGCGGCGCAGGCGACGGTAGATCAGCGGCCAGGTTGTACCAGTGTCTGGGGATCTGCGATTCATCGAGCACGAATTTGGTGGTGTCGCTCATAACCCCTCCGGGCTAGCCGGCTCGACATCGTGCAGGCGGCCGATGTCGCCGCGAAGTGAGCCGGCGATGCGATCGGGGTAAATCGATCGGAAGCGGGCGTTCCACGTGATTTCGTCTGCGACGTACGAGCAGCGCGCGTGGACGGTCTGTTCGAAGGTCTCGTCTATGCCGGATATCATGACGAGCACTTCGGCTTCTGTCGCATCCAGGCTGTCCGCTGTCGCCTCGAACAGCGGGCTCGTCGCGTCGATCGGGTGAACGATCGTCCAGGAAAGCGGGAAGAACGTTACGCGGTTCCGCTCGAGCGGCAGCGGTCGATATCGACGCACGCGTCCGCCGCGCCCGTCCTCATCCATCCAGCTGAAGATGACCTGTGCCTCGAGCTGGATGATCTGACTCTGCCGGCGATTGGCGACGCGGAACTCCAGCGCGCGCCCGCCGTTGTACGGAGCAATGACCGCACGGTCGCTGAACACGAACGACGCCGTCGGTCGCGAGAAGCGCGCGAAGAGGAGGCCGGTGGCCAGCGCCTGATACATCAGGCCGACGAGCGCCTCGATGGTCACGATGAAGTTCGGTGCGAACCCGTTCGGCCCGATCTGGCCGTAGCCGATCGTCGCGAATGTCTGGACGCTGAAATAGAAAGCGCGGCTGAATCGTCCGCCGAGCATCTCAGAACCTGGGCCGAGCAGCGCCTCGGGGCCGGCGGCGACGAAGGCGAGTGCGAACAGCAGGTTGAAGACGAAATAGAGCGACACGACGAGGCCGAGGAACCGCGGCCAGGTGATGGTGAGCAACTGATGGTATGGGGCCAGCGTCTCCAGCAGTCCGAGTCCGACGCGGACGACGTTGAACGAGCCGTCGCGATTGAGGAGACGCTGCCGGCTCTGGCGCGAAACGACTGCGCCGAATCCCAGGTCGCGATCGCGCGCCTGATCCTCGGCGGTCAGGCGCGGCGCGAGCGGGCTCGGCTCGAACCGCGTGGTATCCGTTGTCGTCGCCATGCGTGACGAGGAGCCTAGCACACGTCACGTGCGGCGACGGGGCGTGGCGCCGGGCCGTCACCGCGCGATGACGTACGCGCGCTGACCGACTTCGACTTTCGCTACGTCGGATTCGTCCACGTCGACGCGGACGAGCGAAGCCTCGGCATCAATTTTTTTTACCGGCCGGGCTTCAGCCCGGCGATCAACGCGTCGATCAGCGTCTTGATCACGGCGTCCCGGTCGCCCCACGGAAAGTTCTCGTAGACGATGAGGAGCGACGTGATGCCGTGCACGCCGGCCCATAGTGCTCTGGTGGTGATATCGACATCAACGGCTTTGACCTTCTTCAGCCGGACGCAGTCCGCGACGATCTGCCGGAGGATGCCGAGCGCTTGCATCCCATTGGATTCCGGCGCCTGCAGTTTGTTGCGCGTCTCTTCGTCGTCGGCGATGTCGCTGGGAATGACGAACGACACCAGGTAATGCTGCGGATTTTTCAATCCGAATTTGACGTAGCCTTCCAGGCCGAGCCGCAGGCACACCAGCGGATCCCTGGACGCGCGCGGCAGCGACGACATCTCCTTGACCAGCTTGGCGAATGTTTCCTCGCAGAGCTCGACGAGCAGCGATTGCTTGTCGGCGAAGTGCAGGTAGATGGCGGTCGGGGAGTACTCGATGCGATCGGCTACCTTGCGCATCGAGAGGGCGCCGTAACCCTCTTTGACCATGATGTCGCGGGCGGCGTGCAGAATCTGCTGGCGCAACTGCTGCTTGTGGCGGGCGCGGCGGTCCTGGACTCCCATGAAACGACCGCCACCAACTTAACGGTGTTAAGTCATGGTGTCAAGGCTTGAGCCCCGGGTCCACGCCGCTAGTCCCAGGCCCCCAGCATCATCCGATAGCTCATCGCGCCCCGACGATACAGCCGTTCGAGGGCCAGGCCACCGTGGTACGAGTCCATGAGGCGACGCCACGATTCGGCAGGGATGGCGCGGTGCGCCAGACGGTTCAGGCGTTCGAGCTGGCGAATGCCGCTCGCCGAGCGTGGCGCGACATGCGGACTCAGGTCGACGTCCGTCAGGATCTTCAGCCCCAGCCGCGCGAACGCTGCTGTGTATTCGGACGTGCCCCAGAGCACCGGGCAGCTCCAGCCGGATTTGAACGTGACGAGATCCGGCGTGCACAGGTTGTCACTCGTGGCGCCAGGTTCAGGCATGTCGTCGACGACGGCAAGGATGCCGCTGGGCGCGAGGCTCCCGATGAGACGCTGCAGCGTCACCGCCGGATTGGACGAGTGCGCAAGGGATTCGATCGCCACGATGAGATCGAACGGCCCCGCCGGCGGTGCATCGTAGCTCTGGATCAGAAACTGAATCGTCGCCGAGCCGTGACCGGCGCGCCCCGCCGCCCGCCGGCCGATCGCCGCCTGTTTCTCGCTGAGCGTCAGCCCGACGTACGTGCCCCCCACGCGCGTGGCGAAATCGATCATCGTCCCGCCCATGCCGCACCCGGCATCGAGCACGCGCGGCGCGGTCAGAGGCGGAAGGGCATCGGCGAGCAGGTCGTGTACTCGAGTCGGAGTCGGCCGGCCATCCGCGCGCGGATCCGCCAGCGCCCGATGCACCGTGAGTGCGTCGCGTCCGCCCCCGTAGCCGAACGCACGGGCGATCGTCGTCCACAGCGACAACCGGTCGTAGTACGCCGCCAGGTCGGGCACTAGCCTTCGCCGGGACCAACCTTGAGCGGTGGCATGTGAAGCGGCGCTTGTAGTGCGGGATAGAAGACGCCAAAGGCGCCCGCGCCGACGAGGGCGCCCGCGAGGGCGGCAAGTGCGTACACCTTGCCCTCGCCGATGTTGACCAGGATGGGCCCCGGGCACATGCCGGCGATCGACCAGCCGACACCGAACAGCAGCCCGCCCAGCAAGTTGCCGCGGTGCAAGGCCTTGAGTTCGATCTTGATCGGCCGCCCGGCCAGCGTCAGTCCGCGCCGCTTGATCAGCCACAGGCCCGGCGCGGTCAGAACGACGGCGGTGCCGATGATGCCGTAGAGCTGAAACCGCTCGAAAAGGAACATCCCCTGGATGTAGTCGTAGTCAGCCGCGCCGGAGCGGCTGAGCACGAAGCCGAAGATGGTCCCGAGCAGCACGTAGACGATAGTCACGGATGCAGCACGAGCCGATAGAGGATCTGGGTCGTGAGGATGCCGCCAGCCATGAAACTCACCGTTGTGAGGAGGCTCGGCAGCTCGAAGTTCGACAGACCAAATATGCCGTGGCCGCTCGTGCAGCCGCCCGCCAGCCGCGTACCGAAGCCAATGAACAATCCCCCGACGAACATCCAGGCGAGCTTGCCGAGCGGGCCCAGTGCGAGCGTCTGATCGAGCATTCCGAGCGCCCAGGTCGGCGACCATCCCCCGCCGGTTGCTGCCGACAGGAACCCGCCGAATAAGAGGCCGGCCAGCAACGGCAGCCTCCATCCGCGGCCGTCGGTGACGGCACTCCGCCGGAAGTACGGCTGCGAGAGCACGAGACTGCAGATGTCCTCGAATCCAGTCGAAATACCAAGCCGACGGCTCGCGAGAAGCATCAGCGTGAGCGTCACCGCGGCGATGCCGGCGCCTGCGATGGCCCAGTGGATGGGCGGCAGGTCGTGGAGGATGAGTGGCATGGATCCAGAGGCAGTGTAGCGCAGATAATCACGACACATGACGAGGACCGAATGACGCCCACGTTCGAGAGCCAGCTGCAGCAATATGCCGACGCCGCAGTCAAAGCCGGGCTCAACCTTCAGCCCGGACAGCGATTGATGGTCATCGGCCCACGAACGACGGGGGGCGTGTCTCCCGAAGCGGTTCCTCTCGTCCGGGCCATCGTCCGCAGCGCATATCGCGCGGGCTCACCACTGGTCGAAGTCCTGTGGGGCGACGAGGCGTCTCAACTGATTCGCTTCGAAGAGGCGCCACCCGACTCATTTTCGCAGTTCTCGACATGGCAGCCGAAAGCGCTCGTCGAGCACATCGAGAACGGTCATGCTCTGTTGTCGATCTACGCCAACGATCCGGATCTCTTTGCCGGACTCCCGCCCGAGCGCGTCACCGAGCTCCAGCAGGCGTCCTCGCGGGCGCTCCAGCAGTTCTCCGAACACATCGGCCGAAACAGCACGAACTGGCTCGTCGTCTGCGCCGCCGCCGAACGGTGGGCGGTGAAGGTCTTCCCCGGTAGCGATCCTTCGATGGCGACCGCTCGTCTGTGGGATGCCATCTTCAGCATGTCGCGGCTCGGCGACACCGATGCGCCCGCCTCGTGGTCGCGGCACCTCGACGCTCTGGCCGGGCGAAGCGAAATGCTCAACGCCAGGCGCTATCGGGCCCTGAAGTATCGCGGTCCTGGCACCGACCTGACCGTTGGTCTGCCCGAGGCGCATGTCTGGATCAGCGGCCGGTCGGTGAGCGCCCAGGGCATTCCGTTCGCGCCCAACATGCCCACCGAAGAGGTGTTCACGATGCCACACAAGGATCGGGTGGACGGCGTCGTCCGATCGAGCAAGCCTCTGAGTTACGCCGGAGTGACGATCGATGATTTCACGCTGCGCTTTGCCGGCGGTCGCATTGTCGAGGCGCAGGCGGCCAAGGGCGAGGCCGTGCTGCGCAAGATGATCGAGTCCGACGAGGGAGCGGCGCGGTTGGGCGAGCTGGCGCTGGTGCCACATAGCTCACCTATTTCCCAGTCGGGTCTGCTCTTCTACAACACACTCTTCGACGAGAACGCCGCCAGCCACCTGGCCGTCGGATCCGCGTATCGCTTCACCATGAAGGGTGGCGAGGCGATGTCGCTCGACGACTTCGCCGCCGCCGGCGGCAACCGCAGCATGATTCACGTCGACTTCATGATCGGCAGCAGCCGCCTGGACATCGACGGGGTGCTGGCCGACGGCAGGTCGGAGCCTCTTATGAGGAGCGGAGAGTGGGAGATCTAGAACCTCGGCTGACGTGCGCTCGCACCATGAGGCGCGGCTCGTAGATACTGTGACGGCCACGTGATGGACTGGCCGAGCTCCGCGGCGGCGTGCAACGGCCAGTAAGGATCGCGCAGCAGCTCGCGGGCCATCGCCACGCAGTCGGCTTGGCCGCTCGTGATGATCTGGTCGGCCTGTGCCGGCTTCGTGATGAGGCCGACGGCGCTGGTCGCGATGTTGGCGTCGCGGCGGATCCGTTCCGCGAAAGGCACCTGATAGCCCGGCGAGATCGGCACCTCCGCGTACGGCACGGTCCCGCTCGACGAGCAGTCGATGAGATCCACGCCGCGCGTCTTCAGCCGACGCGCCAGCTCCACCGATTGCTCGAGATCCCAGCCGCCCTCGACCCAGTCAGTGCACGAGATGCGCACGAAGACCGGCAAGGCGGCGGGCCATGCCTGGCGAACAGCGTCCACGACCTCGAGGCACAGCCGGATTCGATTGTCGAATGATCCCCCGTACTCGTCAGCGCGATGGTTCACGAGTGGCGAGAGGAACTCGTGGACGAGATACCCATGTGCCGCGTGAATCTCGACAGTGTCGAAGCCGGCGCGACGGGCGCGGAGCGTGGCGTCCCGGAACGCGTGGACGACCGCCTCGATGCCGGCGGCGTCAAGCGCTGCTGGACACGGGTAATTGGCGGCGAACGGCTCGTCGCCGGGGGCGACCGGCTGCCAGCCGCCCTCAGTCGCGGCGATGAGGCCGCCGCCCTCCCACGGCCGCTTCGTACTGCCCTTGCGACCGGCATGCGCCAGTTGAATACCCGCCGCAGCATCCTGACCCTTGACGAAGTCGACAATCTGGCCGAGGCGCTCGACGTGCGCGTCTTTCCAGATGCCCAGGTCTTGAGGACTGATGCGGCCCTCGGCTGTGACTGCGGTGGCCTCGGTGAACACCAGTCCCGCGCCGCCGACGGCCCGTGAGCCCAGATGCACGAAATGCCAGTCGTTGGCGAAGCCATCGTCGCTCGAGTACTCGCACATAGGCGACACGATCACTCGGTTGCGCAAGGTGACACTGCGGAGCGCGATCGGGTCGAAGAGATGAGGCATCTAGAGAGTATCGCCCGAGAATTTGGGAATGAGGGAATGGGGAATGAGGGAATGCGGCATTCGGGCTCCGGGGTCGGGGAACGAGGGGTCAGGGACCGCGAAACGCGAAACCTCGAGCCCGGAGCCTTGAGCCCCGAGCCTGTTATGATTCGATCCGGCCCCGTGCGATTGGAGGTTGCCGTGCGAGTGCGCCCGTCCTCTCTTTTTCTGCTGCCTGGCCTGTTTGTGACTCTCATGCCTTCATCTCTGTCCGCTGCTGAACCCGCGCCAGGTGCTTCGAAATTGTTGGTGGTGGCGCCGCAGGCCTTTCGCGAAACCTGCCTGGCTGACATCGATCAGGCGCGTTCTCTCGCCGCGCGCTTCAAGGCGCACGAGGGTGGCGATCCGATCGCAGTCCTCGATGAGTTCGACTCGGCATATGCGCTGCTCGCCGATGCCTCGGCCCGGGCGAGCCTCGCACGCAGCGTTCACCCGGACGAGGCCGTCCGGTCGGCGGCGTCAACGTGCGAGAGCGACGTCGACAAGGCCAACACCGAGCTCACGCTCGATCGCGGTATTTACGACCGGATGGCCAAACTCGATATGAACAGGGCCGACGCGGCCACGCGCCACTACGTCGAGCGGACGTTGCGCGATTTCCGGCGCGCCGGTGTGGACAAAGACGAAGCGACTCGCGCCCGAATCAAAGCGCTGCGCGAAGAACTGGTGACGCTCGGCCAGAAGTTCGACGAGAACATCGCCGGCGACGTGCGGACGCTCGAGCTCGATCCCAAAGATCTCGACGGCCTGCCGGACGACTTCAAGCGCGCGCACGCTGCCGCCGCGACCGGCAAGGTGACGCTGACGACCAACAACACCGACTACCAGCCGTTCATGACCTACGCGACGTCGCCCACGGCGCGCGCGGCGTTCTGGAAGCTGTACCGCCAGCGCGCCCACCCGGCGAACGTGCCCGTCCTGAAGCGGATGCTCGAGGCACGTCAGGAGCTGGCCACGACGCTCGGCTTCCCGACGTGGGCGGACTACATCACCGGCGACAAGATGATCGGCACGCGCCAGAACGTCGGCGATTTCATCGATCGCATCGCGGCTGCCGCCGACAAGCGCATGAAGGCCGACTACGCCACCGTGCTCACGCGCCGTCAGAAAGACGTACCGGGTTCGACTTTCGTCGATGCCTGGGACAGCACGTACTACCAGGAGAAGGTCAAGGCGGAGCAGTACAACTTCGATTCGCAGGCCGTGCGGCCGTATTTCGAGTATTCCAAGGTCAAGGCCGGCGTCATGAGCATCACCGGCCGGATGTTCGGACTGACCTATCGCCCGGTGAAGGACGCGGCGGTCTGGCATCCGGACGTCGAGGTCTATGACGTTCTCGAGGGCGGCAATCTGCTGGGGCGGATCTACCTCGACATGTTTCCACGCGACAACAAATACAAGCACTACGCTCAGTTCACGCTGACCAACGGCAAGCGCGGACGCATGCTCCCTGAAGGCGTGCTCGTGTGCAACTTCCCCAAGGCTGGCGCCGAGCCGGCGCTCATGCAGCACTCGGACGTCGAGACCTTCTTCCACGAGTTCGGCCACCTGCTGCACCACGTCCTCGGTGGACGGACGCAGTGGGCCGGCATCGCCGGCGTCGCCACCGAGTGGGACTTCGTCGAGGCACCGTCACAGATGCTCGAGGAGTGGGTGTGGGCGCCTGAAACGCTCCAGACCTTCGCCACGCACTACAAGACTGGCGAGCCGATCCCCGTCGATCTGGTCAAGCGGATGCGCGCGGCCGACGAATTCGGCAAGGGCCTCTTCGTCCGCCAGCAGATGTTCTATGCGTCGATCAGCCTCCAGCTGCACAGCCGCGACCCGAAGACGATCGACATGCCGAAAGTCGTCGGCGAGCTGCAGGAGAAGCTGACGCCGTTCAAGTACGTGGAGAACACCTACTTCGAAGAGTCGTTCACGCACCTCAACGGCTATTCGGCCGTCTACTACACCTACATGTGGTCGCTCGTCATCGCCAAGGACATGTTCACGGTGTTCAGCCATGACGGCCTGCTCAACCATGATGCCGCGGTACGCTATCGCACGCGGGTGCTCGAACCGGGCGGCTCAGAGCCGGCCGCGGAGCTCGTGAAGAACTTCCTGCAGCGGCCCTACAGCTTCAAGGCGTTCGAGGACTGGCTGAACGCGAACTGAAACGGCGCCCCGGCGGACTCCGCCGTCGGCGCAGATCTGCCGCTATACTGCGGCTATGGCCGGCCTTCATCCGCAAATTGTTCATTTCACGATTGCTCTCGCGATCCTGGGCGTAGCGTTTCGCTTGCTGTCCCTTCTCGGACGACCGGCGTTCGCGTCGCCGACTGCTTCGACGCTGCTGCTGCTCGCCGCGCTGTCGGCTTTCGCGTCCGCGCAGACGGGTGAGGCGGCACACGGGCCGGTCGAGCGGATCCCCGGCGTCCGCGACGCCGTCGTTGATCACGAAGCCTGGGGCCAGCGGGCTCGCAACGCGCTGATCGTCGTCGCCGTCATCGAGCTCGTCGGACTGGCCATGTGGCGCTCATCGCGGCTGCGCATGGTCCACATGGCGGCGGCGGTGGTCGGGCTCGTCGCCGTCGCGTTCGTCTACGAAGCCGCGGAGCACGGCGGCGACCTCGTGTACAGCTACGCCGGCGGGCCGGGCATCCGCTCGGGCGATCCGCAGGATGTTCAGCGGCTGCTGCTGGCCGGGCTGTATCACCAGACGTTGAAGGATCGTGAGGCCGGCAACCTCGCACAGGCCGGGGAGCTTGCCTCCTTTGCCGCGCGCCGCTTTCCGAACGACACCGAAGTGCGCTTGTTCGCCGCCGAGTCGCTGCTCCTCGATCGGAAAGACCCGCAGGCGGCCATCGCCGCCTTGGCAACCATCGACGTGCCGCCCGACAACCGCATTCTGCGAATACGACGCGCGACGCTGCAGGCGGATGCCTTCGAGCAGGCCGGCCAGAAAGACGCTGCCGTCGCGGTGCTCCAGCCGATTGTCGAAGCGTACCCGACCAACACGCGGCTCAAGCAGCGCCTCGACGAGCTGAAGGGAGCAGGGCCAGCCGAGGCCCGATGAGGCGTGGCCGACCCGCAGTCCCTATCTGTCCATCGCGGCATCCGCGCGGCCCAGTTCGGCATTCTTGCCAACACGACCCTCGCCCTGACCAAGCTCGTGGCTGGCCTGCTGGGGAACAGCTACGCGCTGGTGGCCGATGCCATTGAATCCACTGCCGACATCTTCTCGTCGCTGATCGTCTGGGGCGGGCTGAGAATTTCCGTCCGCGATCCGAGCGACCACTATCCATTCGGATACGGCAAGGCCGAACCGCTCGCCGCGACCGTCGTCTCGGCGATGCTCATGGGCGCCAGCCTCGGCATCGCCGTCGAAGCAATCAGCGAGATTCGCACGCCACATCATGCGCCGGCGCCATGGACGCTCGCGGTCCTGGTGATTGTCGTTGTTGCGAAGACCGTGCTCTCGCGGCGTGTGAGCGCAGTGGCGTCTGACATCGGCAGCACAGCGGTGAGCGCCGACGCGTGGCATCACATGAGCGACGCGGTGACATCTGCGGCGGCGTTCGTCGGCATCTCCATTGCGCTTCTGGGCGGGCCGGGCTGGGAGGCCGCCGATGATTGGGCGGCCCTGGCCGCGGCCGGCGTCATTTTTCTAAACGGGCTGCGGATCCTGCGCCCGGCCCTCGAGGAGCTGATGGATCGGACGCCGGGGCCCGACATCATCGACGGTGTGCGGCAGATCGCGTCCAGCGTCAGCGGCGTCCGCGCGATCGA
>JBKPSC010000360.1:0-15017 GCA_046734915.1 Acidobacteriota bacterium
GGCGAGGGCCAGGCTCGGGTACGCCACCGACGTCAATCGAGCGGTCACCCGGACATGGGTGGCCGTGTCGGTCTTGATCGTCGTCACGGTCATGGCATTCGTCCGCGTGCTGTCGCGACCGCTGACGGGAGCAGTCGGATCCCCACTCGAGGTTATTCCGATTGGCGTCGCCGCCCGCCCGCTCCTCGGGTTGTGCGCGCTGGCAGCGCTCGTCGTCGCCTTTGGTCAGGCGTTATCGGCGGTCTCGAGCGGTGACAGCCTCGCCCGTGCCGCCGGAGAGCTCGAACCGCCGCGGATCTACGGCCTCCGCCGGACGATGACGATCCTCACCGCGGACGGCATCTTGATCACGGCGGCGTCAGCTTTCTTGTTCGTGGCACTCGTTCCCGTCGAGGCGCGGCGACTGTGGATCTACGTCCCGCTGCTCGGCATCGTTCATCAGCTGAGCGGACCCGGCTGGGTGACAACGTTGCTCACCGTCGCGGTAGTCGGCAGTGCTGCGTTGTTGTTGGGCCAGGCGGTTCGCGCCGGCATCGCCGGCGCCGAGCGCATGCTCGCTCAGCTGGCGCAGCAGGGGCGCGTGTCGCGGGCGCTGACGATGCCCCACGCGAAGCTGGGCACGCTGGCGCGGGCGATCGACACCGGCGCTGGCGCCGCAGCGCTGGCGATTTTCGCCAGTGCTGGTCGTGTGGAATGGCTCGCTCACGCTTACGCCGCCAGCCTCGCCTGGACGCTGCTGTTGAAGGTGACGGTCCTGGCCCGGCTCCGGCGGCCGCGCGGCGAGGCCCCGTTCCGCGTCCCGGTCAATCTTTCGATCGGCGGAACAGAAGTGCCGTTTGGGCTGATGGCGATTGGCGTCGCCGTCGCAGTGGCGTGGCTCGCGATGATCGCCAGCGCGGACGCCCCGACGATCGGTGCGAGCCTCGGCCTGGCCGCCATTGCCGCCGTCTTCGGTGCCTCCGCCCGACGGATGCCGACGGCGCCCGCAGACGAGCCCGATCCGTTCCGCCTGCTGCCATCCAAGGCATTGACCCTCGAAGAGGTTGAAGCGCGTCCAGGCGGCGTGCTCGTGGCGGTGCGGAATCCCACGGCGCTGGCGCATGTCAGTCGCGCGTTCGATGCCGCCGGCGATCGCGATGTGGTCGTGATGACCGCACGGCTCTTGGGCGTCGACGCCGAATACGAGGACCCGCACGACGTTCGGCCCACGGCGAGCGAGCGCGCACTCTTCTCGAACATCGTGACGATGGCCGAGCGACATGGGCGCTCGGTGCGGCTGCTGATCGTGCCGTCGTACAACGTGTTCGACGCCGTGGTCGCGGCCGTCCTGCGACTTCAGGTATCTGACGTCTTCGTCGGCGAGTCGACAACGCTCTCGGCAGAGGCGCAGGCGCGGATGCTGGGAGAAGCCTGGGAACGGAGCGCGACGTCAGAGCTGCACGGCGTGCGTCTGGTCATCTATCACCGCAGCGGCAGAACCGAGACGTTTCACCTCGGCGCGCACGATCCCGCGCTGACCTCTGGCGATCTCGATCTCATTCATCATCTCTGGCTCGACGCCGTCAAGGCCGTCGGGCCGAGTGTGCACCATCACGACGTGGTGCGTGCGGCATTGAGTCAAATGGCAGACCAACTGAACGGCCCAGAACGCGATCTCGCGTTACGGGCAATCCGGACGGCGGCCCGGCCGGCTGACGAACTGTCCGCGATTGTCCGTACGCGGGACTACACGAAGCTGCGGGACATGATTCGCAACAGGCCGCCGGAGAACCTGGCGAGCCTGCTCGGCGATCTCAGCCTCGAGGAGCAGGTCGTCGTCTTTCGCCTCCTCCCGCGCAAAGACGCCGCAGCCACGTTCGAGTATCTCTCGCTCGAGCAGCAGGAAGCGCTGCTCAAAGCGATGGCACAGGAAGACGTGGCGGCGCTGCTCAACGAGATGGCGCCCGACGATCGCACGATGTTCCTCGAGGAGCTGCCGGCCGCGGTGACCCGGCAACTGCTGGCGCTCCTGACCCCGGAAGAGCGCGCCGTCGCCAACACGCTGCTCGGCTACCCCGAAGGATCGATCGGCCGGCTCATGACCCCGGCCTACATCGCTGTCCGCGAGCATTGGACGGTGCAGCAGGTGTTGGATTTCGTCCGCGAGCACGGGCAGGACAGCGAGACCTTGAACGTGATCTACGTCGTCGACGAACAGGAACTTCTGGTCGACGACATCCGCATCCGCGAACTGCTGCTGACGGCTCCAGCCAACCACGTGGCCGATCTCATGGATCGGCGGTTCGTCGGGCTGAAGGCGACCGACGATCAGGCCGCGGCCGTGGCCGAGTTCCGCGCCCACGATCGGACGGCGCTTCCCGTGACCGACAGCGCCGGCATGCTGATCGGCATCGTCACGATCGACGACGTGCTGGACGTCGTGGAGGAGAGGACGACCGAAGAGATTCAGAAAATCGGCGGATCGGAGGCCCTGGACGAACCCTACATGGTCATCTCGTTCGGCCGCATGATTCAGAAGCGTGCCGGCTGGTTGACCGCGCTGTTCGTTGGCGAGATGCTGACGGCGACCGCGATGAGCGCTTTCGAGGCCGAGATCGAGCGCGCGGTCGTCTTGGCGCTGTTCGTGCCGCTCATCATCTCCAGCGGCGGCAACTCGGGGTCGCAGGCTTCGACGCTCGTCATCCGTGCGCTGGCCCTGGGCGAGGTGTCGCTGCGTGATTGGTGGCGTGTGGCCCGCCGTGAGATCGCTGCCGGACTGGCGCTCGGCGGCATTCTGGGCAGCATTGGCTTCCTGCGGATCACGATCTGGTCGGCATTTTCGGCCATTTATGGCCCGCATTGGATGCTGGTCGCGGTGACGGTCGGCCTGGCCTTGGTGGGCATCGTGCTCTGGGGCACCCTGGTCGGGTCGCTCTTGCCCTTCATTCTGCGGCGGCTTGGCTTCGATCCGGCGACCTCGTCGGCGCCCTTCGTCGCGACGCTGGTCGACGTGACCGGGCTCGTCATCTACTTCACCGTCGCGCTGCTGGTGCTCCGCGGGACGCTGCTTTGACCGAGGACAAATCCCTGTGGCAGACCACGTTAGCGTCGAAGAGAAGGGGTCAGCGCGTGCTATACTGCGCAGGCAGATACGATGCCCGACGCGGTGACCTCCGTCGAAATACCCAATCGCGCGCTGTTCAAGGCCGCCGAGGTGTGCGATCTCGTCAAGCTGCAGCCGTACGTGCTTCGATCGTGGGAGGCGGAGTTTCCCGAGCTCGGTGTCGCCAAGTCGGAAGGTGGACCCCGAGTCTATCGCCGCAACGATGTGGAACAGGTCGTCCGCATCAAGCATCTGCTGCTGGTCGAGGGGCTGACGCTCGCCGGGGCGCGGCGGAAGCTCCAGGAGGAAGCGGCGCCCGTTGCCGCTGATGCTCCGGTCATCGATGAGCTCATCGGCCGACACACACGCGATCGCTTGACCGATGTCAAGCGCGGTCTGCAGTCGATTCTCGAACTGCTCGCCGGACGCGGCAGTGGAGTCGACTTCAAGCTGACGGCGCCAGCGAACGGAAGCGCACGACGTGTCTCGCATGTACATCACGCGAAAGCGGCGACCTCCGCCGCGAAAAAGCCGCTGCCGCGGGGAAAGCCTCAGCCATCGCGTTCGTCCTCGACGGCTCGTCGAAAACGATAGCCGTCGCCTTTTCTGCTAGTCTTAGTTGATCGGCCGGTGCGGACCGGTCGATCAGGACGTGGCGATCGGGATGTAGCGCAGCCTGGTAGCGCACTTGACTGGGGGTCAAGGGGTCCCGGGTTCGAATCCCGGCATCCCGACCAACAAGACCAGCACCAAATGGCCTGACCCCCAGTCGGGCCATTTTGCTTTTGGGTCCGCGGCAGGTCCATTAGCCGGCCGGCTGGTCCTCGCCTGAACAATCCCTTTCTGGCGCCCCGGATGGAACAGATCCGGGCTTAATGGATCCTCTGACGCCCGGTCGCTCGCCGCACTCGGCTGGGTTCGACTCTGACGCGGTTCCGCTACACTACGTTCCACAGACAGGCTTCTCGATGATTCCCGTAATCGAGCGCGAACGCAGCGACTGGCTCTCGAGTAGCGTCACGGGCGCATTGCTGCTGCTCGTGCTCGTGGGCGGTCTGATCACGTACAAGAGCTCGAGCGCGCTGCGTCAGATCGAACGAGCACGCACGGCGGGCAGCATCGTGACGCGCGGCGACGTCGTGCTGACATCCCCCACGCCGTCGCTGTCCGTCACGTCGAGATCTGTGAACTATCTCGCGGTGATCTGGCCCGCTCTGCTGTTCGGCCTGCTCATCAGCGCCGGAGTCCGCGCATTCATTCCGGTCGCGGCGTTATCACGTCTGTTCGGCGGCGGAACTGCGTGTGGTCAACTGATTGCCGGCGCGTCTGGGGCGCCGCTGATGCTTTGTTCCTGCTGCGTCACGCCGGTCTTTTCGTCCGTCTACCAGCAATCGTCGCGATTAGCCCCCTCGCTCGCGATGATGCTCGCGGCTCCCGCGCTGAATCCCGCGGCTCTCGTTCTGACGTTCCTGCTGTTTTCAAGCGAAATCGCCTGGACGCGCTTCGTGATGAGCATCGTTGCCGTTTTCATCGGCACCGCGGTAGTCGCGCGCCTCGCAGGCAGCGGCCGCGTCGACGCGCCAGCCGTCGTCAGCGCTTTCGATGCGCCGCGAGAGAGCGGGCTCGCGATGCGCTACTTTCAATCGCTGGCCCACATCACCCTTCGAACGGTGCCGTTGATCGTCATCGGGGTGGTTCTGGCAATGTTCGTTTCGGATTACATCCCGGCGTGGGTCCGGTCGCCGTCGGGCAACGTGTCGGCGATCGCAATCGCCGCTTCCCTGGCTGTGCCGCTGGCGCTGCCGACCTTCTTCGAGATCCCACTCGCGGTGACGCTGCTGGCGGCTGGCGCGCCAGCGGGTGCAGCCGTCGCAGTGCTGTTCGCCGGACCGGCCGTGAACCTGGCCTCTCTCCTCACCGTCGGTCAAGTGGCCGGGTGGAAGTCGATGGTGCTCATCGCGTCGATGGTCTGGCTGGTCGCAGTCGCCGGCGGCATCGCCATCGGCTGATCCGGACGTCGGGCGTCCTGCGGTACGATGGGCTATGGGCTTCGTCACGCACCTGCTGGTGAACGCCGTTGCGCTCGGCGTCGCCTCGTATCTGCTGCCCGGCATTCATATCACATCGTGGGTTGCACTCGCCGTCGCGGCGCTCGTCCTGGGCTTCATCAACACCATCGTCCGGCCGGTGCTGGTGCTGGTGACGCTGCCGATTACGATCCTCACCCTCGGTCTCTTCTATCTGGTCGTCAACGGCATCGCCTTTGGTCTGGCGGCCGCCATCGTACCGGGTTTCGAGATCGATTCCTTTGGCTGGGCCATGCTCGGCGCGCTGGTCACCGGCATCGCTTCATGGTTCGTCGGAACGCTCATCGAACGCTGAGCCGATGATTCTGGATCGGCTGTCGTCCGCCTCGACCTATTCCAAGCTGGCACCCGCACTCGTCCGTGCGCTTGATCATCTTGCGGCCACCGATTGGTCCGCCTGTGCCGAAGGGCGACATGACGTGGACGGTGATCGCCTGTTCGCGCTGGTCAGCGACTACCAGACGCGACCGGACGCCGCCGTGCCGTGGGAGGCGCACCGCCGCTACATCGACGTCCAGTACGTTCATCGAGGCGTCGAGCGGATCGGGCACGCCCATCTCTCGCAGCTCGGGTGCGGGGTCTACGACGCGGATCGGGATCTGGTGTCGGCGAGTGGTCGGGGGGCGTTTATCACACTCGAAGCCGGAACGTTCGCCATCTTCTGGCCGCATGACGCGCACCGGCCGGGAGTGGCGCTCGAAATGCCCGCACCAGTCCGGAAGGTCGTGATCAAGGTTGGGGTAAGTACTGTCGAAGTCTCGTGATGTCCACCGGCTTCACGAGATAGGTCGCGCCCGCCTTCTCGGCTTCAGCGCGGAGCACAGCGTCGTCGAATCCAGACACCGCCACGACAATCATCGTCGGCGCTGCCTGCTTCGCCAGATGGACCAACTGCAGGCCGTTGTACGAACCGAGTCTGACATCGACGACGAGCGCATCCGGAGTGTTGGTGGCGAGAAAGGACCGCGCTTCCTCGAACGTCATGAAGGGCACGACATCGTAGCCCCAGTGCGCAATCAATCGATGCAGCGTGCCAAGCGCCAGATCATCGTCATCGACGATGACGACCTGGTGGGAGCGCATGCCTACGCCTTGTTCGTCGTGATCGATCGACTGACGGCGTTGGCCGGCAGTCGCGACGGTGCGACCCTGAATCGCTGGAAGGGCAGATGGCAATCGTGCTTGCGGAGGAAGCTCAGAAACCGCTTGTAGTCTTCGTCCGGCATGTTGAAGAGCTGAATGAGCAGGCGGTAGTTCCCGTTCGTGCTTTCCAGTCCGATCTGCACGATCTTCCGGAGATCATCGCGGGTGAGATCGCGCGACATGAACACCGGATAGACGACCGACCAGAAAGATTCGCCGTGCTGCAGCATGCGCACCGCCAGCTCGTCCGCCGCTGATCCAGGCTCGGATCGTCGGGGCGCCGCCGCATCCTGGTACGGCGTGTCAACGGTGGTGACGGGCGGCTTGAACACATCGGACGGCAGATCTGTGGGCCTCACAATCTGACCGCTCGCCTTCAGCACCAGCCGCTCGATGACGTTCTTCAACTCGCGGATGTTGCCGGGCCAGCGGTGCCCCATCAACACTTCCATCGCGGCGTTCGACACTTCCGGTCGCGCCACCCGGTGCTGGCTGGCGTAGGTGTCCAGGTAGTAGTCGATGAGCAGCGGGATGTCGTCGATGCGCTCTCGCAGCGGCGGAATCGTCAGCCGAATCACGTTGAGGCGGAAGTACAGATCTTCCCGGAAGGCCCCCGAAGCGATCTGCGTGGGCAAATCGCGGTTGGTGGCGGTCACCAGCCGGACATTGACCCGGGTGTGTGAACGATCGGCGCCGATGCGCTGGATCTCTCCGGTCTCGAGGAAGCGCAGCAGCACGACTTGCATGCGCATGCTCATCTCGCCGACTTCATCCAGGAAGACGGTTCCGTTGGGGGCCATCTCCAGCAGCCCAGGCTTGTCCCGGTACGCGCCGGTGAAGCTGCCACGGACATGGCCGAACAGTTCAGATTCCAGCAGCGAATCAGGGAGACCGGCGCAGTTGACGGTGACGAGAGGGCCTGCGGCGCGCAGGCTTCGCTGGTGGATCAGCCGCGCAACCACCTCTTTGCCGACGCCCGTCTCCCCTGTGATGAGGACCTTGGCGTCAGAGCGCGCGGCACATTCGATGTCCGCTTCGATAGTGCGAATCGCATCGCTACGACCGACGAGACGCGCTTCATGCTTCGACTGAGACAACCTCGGTCCTTCCGATGGCCGGGGATGGCATTCCCGCGCAGGCTAAAGACTTTCGACGAGAGGACATGCTACCGGGGCGGGAGCGACTCGTCAACAGAATCCGCCTGTGGTTGCACATCCGCGCGGTGACGCGACATCTTTGTAACCTGATGATGTTCATTGAGTTACAACGAGCAGTCAGGGATGCACGCTGCCGAAGCGTGATAGACGGCACGATTCGCTGAGGAAAAGGCTTCGCAGTGTTGCACTTTAGGCGCCGATCAGCACCGAAAGTCAACTGATACACAGACTTTATTCCGCACATTAGCCCCTACTAGTTCTTTCAAAACCGTCTGTGGACCAATCTCAAATCTGATTCGACTCGCTTACCGCAGAAATATCAGCAACTTATCCGCTCACCAGATTTCTTTCACAATGACGGCCGACTTTGGTGATCTCCTTGCTGTGGTTGAGTCGCCGGTGGTGGGAGAAGCGTCACGATGAGACAGGCAGGACACTTGGAGTTGATCGGGGCTAGTCCAGCGCTGCTGGAACTGAAGGCCGAAGTCGAGCGTGTCGCACGTTCAGATGCGAAGGTCCTCATTACCGGAGAGAGCGGTGTCGGCAAGGAGATCGTCGCCCGAGCGATCGGCTCTCTGAGCTTGCGCGCCAACGCGGCCTTCGTTCCGGTGAACTGCGCCGGCATTCCAGAGACCCTGCTCGAGTCGGAGCTCTTCGGGCACCTGAAAGGCAGCTTCACCGGCGCCTATAGGGACAAGCCCGGAAAGCTCGAGATGGCGAGCAACGGCACGATTTTCCTGGACGAGATTGGCGAGATGACCCTGCGGATGCAGGGACTGCTGCTGCGTTTTCTGGAGACCGGCGAAATACAGAAGGTGGGTGCGGAACGAGTGGCCATGGCGCCGAACGTTCGCGTGCTCGCCGCCACCAATCGCAATCTGCGGGACCTCATCGCCCAGGGGCAGTTCCGCGAAGACCTCTTTTACCGAATCAACGTGATTCATCTGGTGGTTCCCCCGTTGAGGGAGCGCCGCGAGGACATCCCGCTTCTCATCGATCAGTTCTTGAACAACTTCATCGGCGGCTCGATCAACGGCAACTCGAACGGCCACGGGAAGGGCCTGCCGCCAACGACCGTGCGCGGCATCACCGCTGAGGCCCTCGCCACACTGACCGAATATTCGTGGCCGGGCAACGTGCGACAACTCGAGAACGTTATCGAGCGGCTGGTGGTCACAGGGCGTCGCGACACCATCCACGTCGAGGATCTGCCGCTTGAAATCCGCACCCCCGTTGCGGGCACGCGCCCGAGACGCGAACGGCGTCGCACGGTCGCCGACGATCTCTTCAAAAAACTGACCGACGAGCGCGAGTCGTTCTGGAGCGCGGTGTACCCGCTCTACATGAATCGCGAAATCACACGCGGCAACGTTCGGGACCTCGTTCACAAGGGTCTCGAGGAGTCGCGTGGGAACTACAAGATCCTGTTGCGCTTGTTCAACATGGAGACGCGCGACTACAAGCGCTTCCTGAACTTCCTCCGCAAGCACGACTGCCAGCTGCCGTTCAAGGAGTACCGCAAGTAGGACCAGGGGTCGACGCGGCCCCTGGATTGTCACGGAAGGTTGCCCTGCGGCCCTAACACGCCCTAGAGATGGCTCGCGTTGGGTAGGCTGTCGGTCGGTGGCGTGCCCAGGCCCGAGCCCGACACCTGGTAGACCTGCGAATCTGACGTGTCGATGCGGACCATGTACGCGATCGGCAATAGGTTCAGGATGCTGGTCAGTGTTTGGAGAACGACCGGCGCAATCAGGTTCTCATCGTCCGGTGTCAGCGAAGACGTGAAGCGTATGTTCATGAGTCACCGTGGCGCACGAGTCGCGCCCGACGACATTCGCAACACCTGTACCCGCCGAAATAGCCACAATTCTGGCCCGAGCGGCGCAGTAGTCTAGGTTGCCCATGGGTTTCGTCTTCCCGTGTGTGGACTTGGTGCCCGGGACGCGGACGGGGCGATGGAGCGCTATTCCTGAGGACCGGCGGGGCGAAGAACGATTTCGAGCACTTGGCGGTAGCGCACGGGCTTGCCCTCCCGGGTTGCAGGGGAGTAGCGCCACGTGCGTGCTGACTGGAGCAGCAGCTGGTCGTAGGTCGGAGTCACTGGTTTCGCCATGCTGGCGGCCATGACAGAGCCGGTTTCGTCAATCACGATTTCCAGCAGTCCGCTCAGCGTCATCGCCGCCATCGCGCGATTCGACGGCGTCCAGCGTGGCATTTGCCGGCGCAATTCGACGGGCGGCTTTACCGTTGGATCGAGCGCAGTGTAGACCGGCTGGCTCAGGACCGGGGTTGCGGGCCGTGGGCCCGGCGGTGCTCCGGCGACTGGAGGCGCCGGCGTTGCCGGTTTCGCGGCGGCGGCCCCTTCCTGCGCCGGCGCGGCCTCGGCGGCTCGTTTAGCTTCTCCGGCGAGGCGGGCTTCCTCCGCGCGCTTTGCCTGCTCGAGCTCGTTTTCACTCAGCTTCAAAAATCCTTCCCCGAGCTGGCGCAGGTCGCTCAGCGCTTCGCGCTGAGAGGCGACGTCAGGGTCCGAGGTGATTTGCAGCAGCGCGGAGAACTCGCGCTGAGCGTCTGCGAAGTTGCGCTGGTCGTAACTCGCCTTGGCCTTGGCGTAGAGGTTTCGCGCCGCCGTGGGCAGCACGCGCCGCCGCACGTCGTGAAACAACGTCACGAGCTTCGGCGAAACTTCGGCATTCTCGAGTTGATACGCCGGATTGTGCGTGATGATTTGCTCGACCGCCTGCTCGGCGTCTTTCGCGCGTCCCAGCGCCAGCAGGCACAGCGCGCGAATCTGATTGATCTGCTCGACGCTCTCGGTGCCCTCCAGCGAGGCGAGCATCGTCAGCGCATCTTCGTAGGCCGCCGACGCATACAGGGCTTTCGCGCTGGCAAGATCCGCCGCATTGACCGGAATCGCGGCAAGAACGGCGATGAGAGTTGTCCCGGCGATGACGAGCCGCTTCATTGACCCAAGGTGACTCCGACGCGGACCGGCGTGTGCTCCGTGACGGCCACGGTCTGTTTCCGTTCGCCCAGCTGCGGATGCTGCCACAGGATCTCGTGGTTGCCGATCGGCACGCTGAGATTCGCAAGCGGCGTCGTGCCTACGGACCGGCCGTCGACGAAGACGTTTGCCCAGGGTAGCGCGTTGATGAACAGCGTGCCGCTCGGGAGCTCGACCGACGGCGACGAGACCTTTCCGGCTTCGACGTTCACGGTGATCGTTCTCCGGAACTGAAAGCTCGATCCGACCAGTTCGAGCTCGTGACGCCCGGTTGGCAGCATGAGACGGTCAGCGTTGGTGGTTCCCAGCAGCCGGCCGCCTTCCAACACTTGCAGCTCGAACGGCGCGCGCAGCGAGAGGTAACCGCCGACCGCACCCGGCGCCGCCTGGGGCGAGGCCATCGACGCGACAACGGTGGCCCTCTCTCCAGGCGCTATCTTCACGGTGCGGGACATCGTCGAAGACCCACTCGTGAACACGACCACGTGCTCACCGGCGTCTACTGTGTCGAGGGTCAGCGGCGTTACGCCTTTGGTCGCACCGTCCACGCGTACTTGCGCACCGGGCGGCTCTGACACGATCTCCAGGCGGCCCGTCGCACGGTCCGGTGGCGCCAGCAGCTCGACGTACTGCGAGGCGACTGTCCCCGCCTCGATGTTTAGGGTCAGTGATCGACTGCCAGCCTCGCTGGTGATCTCGAGCGCGTGCGATCCGACCGGGAGAGAAAGCTTCAGCGGGGTCTTGCCGCGGAGAACACCATCGATGATGACGTCCGCGCCGCTCGGACGCGAATCGAATAGCGCCTGACCGCTGGCTGGCGCCTGTGCCTCGGCGGCGCGGGCCGGCGTCGGCGAGCGTTTCAACGCCAGGACCGTCAAGCCGAGAATGCCGCCGACGATGCCGATGACGAGCAGGATGAGCGGTAAGTTCGGGCCACCCGATGCCGGGCGGCGCTGCTGCGTCTTGTAACGGATTTCGCTTTCAGTCTGGAACGCAGCGAGTGGCTCGATGTCCGGAGAAATCGGATCGGCAGGCGCTGGCCTGAGTCCCGGATCCACCAGGGCTGTCGGTGCCGGGCGAGAGGCCGAAGAAGGCTCCGGGTCCACAGGTGGATCGGCTGATGGTCTAAACAGCAATGGTGGACGTGACATGCCTATAACGCGCTGCCCGTTACCCAGAATCGTATCTAACGAAAATTTCTGAAAGCGCTGTAATTGTGCCAGAGAAATGCGGATAGGGCGACTAAATTTTGTCAGTCGCCCTGCACGGCACTACACGGAAGGTTGACTAGCGAGTTCAGTTGGCCGCCCGGCGCAGGGCCAGGCGTACGAAGCGGCCGTCGGCGTCTTCCGCCATCAGGCCAATGTGCGTCAAGGCATCCAGGGCTGACCGACACACCTCTTCGGACAGCCCGGACAGTCGGACGGCGTCGCCGATATTCAGCGAGTCTCCGGCACGCATCTCCAGGAGCAACGCCTGGAGGCGGTTGAATCCATCGTCCAGCGGGTTCGGTAGGATTCTCATGTCCCGTCTTGGAAATTCAGCTGAGCAACGGATATGCCGAGGTGGAGTTCGTCGAGAAATCGCCTGTTTTCATCGATTTTGGTCTAAAAGCTGCCCCAGGCGGCCGGCCCATCGCAGCAAAACCGGACGACCTACCGTGTACTTTCTGCCGTAGCCCAATGACGACGCCGGTTCCGACCGTGTAGCAGCACTCGAGCAACCGGCTGTGCTACGATGACGTGCCTTCGCAATCTCCTCACATCTTGTTGCACGATGGCCACTTGTCCGCGATGTATGGGCCCGCTCACCGACGATCATCGCTGTCCGCGTGGTCGGTCTCGGCGCAGCCTCGAATCGGCGCTCACGATGGTGGTCGGCGGCGCAATTGCCGCGGCTGCGTGCTATGTGCTGGTCGACAGGCCTCACGGGGCCGTTGTCGTGGCGGTCACGGCGCTGGGGGCCATTCTCGCCAACGCCCTCAAGCAGGCCGTGCGTTCGGGTTTCTGACGGGAGTGGCGTGTGACCGAAGGAGAAGAGCGCGTTCTCTGGCACATCCAGCAACCGGAGCGGACCGTATGCTGCGTTCTTCGCACGTGCTGTACCGGAGCCGAGCTCCAGCTCCGCATTCGCGTTGACACGCAGGGCGACGAACAGACGGTTCTTCGCGAGCTGTACCCGACGAAATCCGATCTTTACGAGCGGGCGCGCGCGCTCGAGCAGGACTGTCGCGGTCGGATTGCCTGACGTTCAGCTGACGGCCGCGCCGGGCTCCTGAGCGCCGTCGGCGTGCGCGCGTGCCTGGCGAAGGAGCGTGTACCCGTCCGACGAACGGCTGCGACCGGTCGCGATGCCGATGGGTGCCCGTTCGAGCAGGGCCAGCGCTGTCTGCTGGCCGAAGACCCTCTTCAGCCTGGACGCGACAGCGTAGGCGTCGTCGGAGGCCGTTCCAGGCAACAGGACCCCGATTTCGCCGCTGGAAAGCGCACCCGTGACGTCAGCTGGCCGGAGCCGGCGACGGATTTCGCCGACCCACAGCTCGCGCAGCTCGGTCGTGGTGCGGGTCGCTTCCGGGCGGATGACCAGGAGCGAGACGTCGGACCCCGCGCGTTTCGCGCGCCGGTCCGATGGCCGGACTGATGCCGCCTCGCGCAGGATGTCCCCTCGCCTCAGCGCGCCGGCTGTCCACGAGCCCAAGACCGACGCCCCGATTTCACCGAGGCGCGCCTCGGGTCCAGTAAAGGGTCGATCCGTCGGACGCCACAGCGTGAGCGAAGCGGCAAATGGGTCGGGTACCGCCAGTCGGTAATTCTGGATGGCTGGCGCGGGCCAGGGTTCGCCGTTGGCGTCGGCTGGCACAGGCACGCCAAGCTCCATCAGTACCTCGCCGCCACGCCGCAGCACCAGCATGGCTGCGGTGCACAAGCCAGCCTGTTCGAGCTCGCCCATCGCTTCGCTCACCGCTTCCCGTGGCGATCTGGGCTCGCCGACCAGGCGCTGCATCATCGACCACATCAGCCTGGATGCCTCGACTTCGCTGGCCGCGTGCAGCGCGGGCAGCAGCATGTCGTGAAAGAGTTCAAGCCGATCCCGGTCGAACGGCGAAAAGTGTCCTTGGTACGCCAGCAGCCAGGAGGTCCGCTCGTGTTGAACCGGCGCGACGATGACGTCGACGTCAGGCGAGAACCCGAGACGCTCGGCGTCGCGGGTGTCCAGCCGCGTCGGTGACGTCACGCCGACCATCTGTGCCGCCGGAATGAGCCGCGGTGCGGCGTTCGCATCGGCACCGGCAAGGGAGGTTTCGAGAACGAACCGCCCGGCACGATCGCCGACATACGCGCGGGTGTCGGTATCGGCCCAGATCGCCAGTGCCTCGACGAAGGCGTGCATCACGGCGGCGACTGATCCCTTGGCGATGGCCTTGTTCAGCATGCGATGCAGCACTGACAGCTCGTGCCAATCGCGGACGGGATCTCCGGTGGCCGATACTCGGGATCGAGTGAGCGCGCGACCGAGCCAGGTGGCCACGCGCGCCAACTCGGCGCGCCGCGCCGCATCGCGACCGGCGTCTGCACGCTCGGCGAGGACGAGCGTCAATGGCTCGCCCGCCTCGTCGCGCACGCCGACAGCGGCGACACGCAGCCCCTCGATGTGCGCAAACACCAGAGCGTGCGCGGCGGTCGCATCGCGCAGCAACGCCTCAATGGCGGGACCGATTGGCGCGATCACGAGGCGTCGCAGACGCGTGGCGGTGTCGCCCCGCACGGCAGGCAGGATCGCCTCGCCGCGGCCGTTGATGATCTCCACTGCCGGCACGAGGTGCTCTCGCAGCTCCGAGAGCCACCGCAGGGGATCGTCTGTTGTGACCGTCTGCCGCTGCATCGAAGGTCCGATACATCCTCTCTCGAGCACGCCCTGGAGGTCCGACGCGCTCCGATCAGTCTCGTGATCGCGACGGGACGTGCTGCAAGCGTCCGGCCATGCACGATTCCTGTGATCCTTGCGGCACGAGAAGATGCCGCGGCATGGCTGTTGCGAAATCGCGCTGCTGATACGCGTCGATCGCGCGCGGATCGCAGCGAATCCTATTCGCGATTGTCGCGCACGCGCGGCGATATTCGTGAGGTTCTGCGCAAGTTGACGGCGCGCCAGGACTCCGCAGTCGACGGCGCGGACGGCAGTAAAGAAGACGGCGAAGGCTGCCCGTCGGCGGAATGTCCGCCGCGGCGAGGGGAATGTCTCCTAAGCGTGGGAATTGTGGCCAATACCAGCGAAGAACTCGGCGTTCGGCACCTCGGAGACGCGCAAACCGCGGAACTTGGATCGGTCCCGGCGCTGGCACTGAGTGAGACCGGACCACGCCGACTGTCCGCTGTCGTCCGCCGGCTGTCCGAGGTGCTTCACGGCACCGTGGCGCTCGCCGAGCGCAGCGAGCGTGAATGGCGCGTCGTCGCGGCACACGTCTCAGGACGTCCGCAGCCAGCAGGCGACGACGACTTGTGGAAGGCCGTGGACGAGGCGTCGGCCTGCGGCGACGTGCGCGCGGC
>JBKPSC010000361.1:0-12890 GCA_046734915.1 Acidobacteriota bacterium
GTATAGCCCGCAGTTGGTTCTGTAGAATCGTAGTTTCGCTCCTGATGTTGCGAATCGCAGCGGAAAGGGCGCCTGTGACCACGATCGCCGCGGCCGAGTCGAAGTACGTCACTTCGGGAATTGTGCCGCTCACCAGGCCGCAACTGGTCGGCACGATGACCGGCCTGCTGCTGACGATGCTGCTGGCCGCTCTCGATCAGACGATCGTCGGGACGGCAGAGCCGCGCATCATCGCGCAGCTCTCGGGCTTCGATCGCTATCCGTGGGTAGCGACAGCGTATCTACTGACCTCGACGATCTCCGTGCCGATTTTTGCCAGCCTGTCAGACGTCTTCGGGCGCAAGACCTTTTTCATGCTCGGGGCAATCTCCTTCGTCTCGACGTCGGCGCTCTGCGGAGCGGCGGGCCTGATGACGTTCCTGCCGATGGACGGCATGGGACAGTTGATTCTGTTTCGCGGGCTTCAAGGCATCGGCGCCGGCATGGTCATGGGTCTGGTCTTCACAATCATCGGCGACATCTTCTCGCCGGCCGAGCGCGGACGGTATCAGGGTCTGTTCGCCGCGATGTGGGGATTGGCGTCGATCTTCGGACCGACGCTGGGCGGATGGCTCACCGATCAGGTGTCGTGGCGCGCGTGCTTCTGGGTCAACCTGCCCGTCGGCGCCATCGCCGTCGCGGCCATCTGGTTCGAGTTCCCCAACATGAAACCGCGGCGCGAGAAACGGCGCCGTTTGGACTGGGCCGGTTTCGCCACCCTCACCGGCTGCGTTGTCCCTCTCCTGTTGGCGCTCACGTGGGCGACGTCGTACGGATGGGGATCGACGCGTGTCGAGCTGCTGCTCGTGGGCTCCGCCGTGATGCTCGTGGCGTTTCTCTACTCCGAATCGGTCGCCGACGAGCCCATCATTCCGCTATCGCTCTTCCGGAACCCGATCATCACGATCTGCTCGATTTGTGTCTTCGTGCTCGGCATGGGCATGTTCGGCGTCATCATCTACCTGCCGCTGTTCATGCAAGGTGTCCTCGGCGTCTCACCGACCCAGTCAGGCAACCTGTTGACCCCGCTGATGATGGGTGCCGTGTTCGGCAGCATCGCGAGCGGTCAGCTGGTCTCGCGCTCCGGTAAGTACAAGGGCGTCGCCATTGCCGGTTCGATTCTCGTCGCCGCCGGGATGATTCTCTTTGCCCGGATGGACGGCGACACTGCGCGGGCCTACGTGGTGATCGGCATGATCGTGGCCGGCCTTGGCATGGGCCTGCTGCAGCCGGTCTACACCCTGGCGGTTCAGAACGTGGCGCCGCGCCATCAGATGGGCGCCGCGACTTCGTCAACGGTGTTCTTTCGATCGATCGGCAGCACTGTCGGCGTGGCCATCTTCGGCACGCTGATGCTCACACGCTACAACCGCGAGTTCGCGCAGGCCGTACCCGCCGGCACTCCGAGCAGCGTGTTGACCTATTTCTCGAATCCGTTGATGCTGGTGCAGATTCGGCCGCAGATCGAGGCGGCCATGGGTCAGAACCCGAGCGGTATCGCGCTGATGGCGACGCTGTTCGCGGGTGTGCGGAGCGCGCTCATCCACGGCCTGCAGCTGATCTTCTTCTGGAGCGCCGCGATCATGTCCGTCGCCGTGCTCCTGCATCTCACGCTCAGGGCCGAGCCGCTGCGGACGCGGATGACCGAGCCCGAGGTTCCGATGCACTGAGTGACGACGTGGGTTCAGTTGATGGCGGTGCTCCAATGGCGCGGCCGGCGATAGTCGCCTGTCTCGCCGGTGGATACCGTGAGCGGCGCGCGCCGGAGCAGGCCGTCGACCACTCGCAACAACTCGTCTTCCCAGATCGGCTTCAGATGGAGGTCGATGCCGAGCGCCTCCATTTCATGAGCGACATTGGCGTCGGTGAAGTAGTCGCCGGTGATGACCGCCGCGGGAACGTAGCGCAGCGCGCGCTGCGATCGTAGCCGTCGCAACAGGTCCAGCCCGTCGAGCTCACCCAGGTGCAGATCGACCAGCAGCGCCGCCGGGCGCAGGTCCGGAAGCGCGCCCAGGCTCTCGTCGTCGCCGCGGCTGACGACGACGGCATACCCGTGCGCGGTCAGCGCCTGTTTGAACAGAAACGCGGCGAATTCATCGTCCTCGACGATCACGACCAGCGGGGGGGCCAGGGCGTCCACCAGTCACCTCACCGATCCTTCAGCACGCGCAGGAGCTCCGACTGCGACGAGACGTTCAGCTTGCGGAAAATCCGCCGAAGGTGATTCCGCACGGTGTGATAACTGATGCCGAGCTCCGTCGCGACTGACCGGGGCCGATGGTGTTCTGCGAGCAGGCGCACGATGTGCTGCTCCCGAGTCGAGAGTTGGGCCATCAAATTGGCGCGCGATTCGCCACCCTCCTCCCGCTTGACGAGATCTCCGGCGATGGCCTGCAGCGAGCTGGCGGCCTGACGGCGCTCTTCGCGCTCGGTTCGCTCCTGACGTCCGCGCGCCAATCCCACCAGCACCGCACTGAGCAGTTGGGCGCCCATGAACGGCTTGACGACGTATCCGGCTGCGCCCGCGGCACACGCGCGCGCCATGGCCTCCGAATCGGAGCGTGCCGTCAGCACCACGACCTGCGGCGGATTGGCGCCGCGTCGAATCCGCTCGGTCAGTGTCAGACCGTCGGTGCCATCGGCCAGGCCGATGTCGATCACCACGAGGTCGGGACGCTGCCGGACCGCCAGGCCAAGGGCCTCTTCCCCGTTGGCGATCGGCTCGGCGACCTCGAACCCGAGCGACTGCAGCTGCTGCTGAACGTCGCGAGCGACGATCCACTCGTCCTCGACGACCATGATGGTGGCTTTCGGGAACAGCGAGGTCTCCGAATTGGATGTGGGAATCACGATGTTTTCAGCTCCACTAGAAAACTCGCGGCGCCGCTGCGACTCCATTCGAAGCGCCCGCCGCAGTTGCGTGCAATGTTGCCGACAATCGCCAGACCGAGCCGATCAGCGGACGGAGAGAAGTTCGGAGGAAGAGGGACGCCGTCGTTCGAAACCCGAAGCACCAGCCGCGAGCCGCGATGGCGCGTAATGCCGACCACGATACGGCCTCGACGGCCATCGGGAAATGAGTGCACGACCGCGTTCCAGACCAGCTCGTTCAGGACGAGCCCGATGCGCAGCGCATCGTTCAAGTCGATCGGGCCCGTCGTCGCCCGCAGATCGATGCTGATGCCGCGGCCGGCAAGATCGTGTGAGAGCGACAGGCCATCGAGCACCGCCGACACATACGTCCGGACGTCCACGTGGCGCAGGGCTGTCGAGCGGTGCAGCTGATCATGGACGAGCGACACGGCGCGAAGACGGCTCTGCATCATCCGCACGATGCGCGTGACCTCGGGAGTGTCGGCGCGTGCCGCCTCGAGATTCAACAGGCTCGACATCAGCTGCAGGTTGTTCTTGACCCGATGGTGGACTTCCCGCAGGAGCATCGCGTGCTCGCCGTCGGCAGGCCGGGGAATCGTTGCGGCCTCGCTCACCCGCGCAGCCGGGCTCGCTGTGGAGGTGCGAGCGCCACGCGCCGGACGCGTGGCGCGCATGTCAGAACTGGTCAGCCGTCGTGGACGGGTCGGTGGTCTGCTCAATGGAACCCTGGCTGATACGCGTTACAGAATGTTACTGCTCCGTTCGGCCGATGAGCTTTCACACGTTTGACCCCAAAGTGAGTCATTCCATTCTGCCGACACCAATATGTATCTATCTTGTCACCAAAATGCCATATCACAAGGCGCCTATCGACTTGGGGTGAGACCATCAATTGACATGAAATGCGTCATATCAACATAGCCCATTCGCGGTCGGTGCGTCAGCCTCTATCATGTGCCGCATGACACGGATTGCCTCACAGGCGAGGGTGTTCGCGGCGGTCATTCTTTTTGCCGGCTGCGCCCCGGCGACGGCACAGACAGTACCGCTCATCGGTTCGTCGAAGACCATGACCGTCAAGGGGCAGTATCAGCCCCTGCGGATCGACGAGGTCGATGGCGTGACGTTGAAAGGCGCGCAGCTCGTTGTCCGCGGATCGTTCGAGAGCGTCACGGTCGACCTGCCCGGCATCGCTGATCCATCCAAGCCGACCCGGCATTGGGCGCTGGTTACCGAATCCAACACCGATGATCGGCGGGTGCTCAATTTCACACATGACGAGTCACTGGAAGATTTCACGCTCGAGGTGCCGGCAAGCGAAGGCGACATTCGTTACGGCGTCTTCGAAAGCCGGACCGGCGGCGAAGTCATGGTGCTGGCGTGGGGCTCCGAGGCCAGGTGTTACTGGGGGTACGTGACGATCACGCGCGCGTCCGAGCCCGCTACCCCCCCGCCCGGGCGGTGACCGCGGCCTGGGAGTTGCGGTACCCTTCTAGACGTGGCCGCATCCCAGGACCAGACGGGGGGCGCCGTCCGAGAGCGGGTTCGCCCGAAGAAGAAGACGCCCACCCAATACAAGGTCGTCCTGTTGAACGACGATTACTCGACTATGGACTTCGTCATCCATGTGCTCGAGTCCGTGTTCCAGAAATCCCCATCGGAAGCCTACGGCATCATGATGCAGGTGCACGTCAACGGTCGGGGTATTGCCGGCGTGTATCCTTTCGAAATCGCGGAAACCAAGGTGGACACGGTGGCAACCATGGCGCGCGAAGCCGGCTTTCCGCTGCGCGCCACGATTGAAGAGGCCTGAACCGCATGTTCTCCGCGTCGCTCGAAATCGTCCTGACTGTCGCCTATCGAGAAGCCGTGTCGCGCCGCCACGCGTACTTGACGGTCGAGCACCTCCTCTATGCCCTGGCGCACGATCCCGACGGCGAGCGCATTCTCAAGGCGTGCGGCGCCGACCTCGGGCAGCTTCGGCGCGACCTCAGTGCCTACCTCGACGAATCGGTCGAACATCTGCGGCGCGGCCAGGATCACGATCCGCAGCAGACGGCGGCGTTCCGGCGGGTGCTCCAAACGGCAGTCCTGCACGTTCAGAGCGCCCAGCGGCAGGAAGTCCACGCCGGCGACATCTGCGCGGCGATTCTGCAGCAGCCCGACACTGAAGCGGCACGACTGCTCGCCGCCCACGGCATCACGCGGCTCGATGTGCTCGAGTACATCTCCCACGGCACGACGAAGGCACCGTTTGTCGACGTGACCCGTGAGCCGCAGCCAGGCGCCACAGCTGGCGGCGGCGACGAAGGATCGGCCACGTCGCGCGATCCGCTGGCGGCCTACTGCATCAACCTCACCGATCGGGCTCGCCAGGGCCGTCTCGATCCGCTCATCGGGCGGAGCGACGAACTGCAGCGCACCATCGAAGTGCTGCTGCGGCGGCGCAAGAACAATCCCGTCTTCGTCGGCGATCCGGGCGTTGGCAAGACGGCCATGGCCGAGGGGCTCGCGCTGAGACTCATCGCCGCCGACGCGCCCGAAGCGCTGAAGCAGGCCGAGGTGTTCGCGCTGGACACCGCGGCGTTGCTCGCCGGCACGCGCTTCCGCGGCGATTTCGAGGAACGATTCAAGGCCGTCGTCGCCGCGCTTCGCTCGCGGCCGCGGGCGATTCTGTTCATCGACGAGATGCACTCCACGGTCGGCGCCGGATCGGTCACCGGCGGCACCATGGATCTGGCGACGATGCTGAAACCCATCCTGACGACTGGCGATCTGCGGGTCATCGGCTCGACGACCTTCGAAGATTTCAAGCAGGTCGAGAAGGATCGCGCGCTCGCCCGCCGCCTGCAGAAGATTGCCGTTGACGAGCCGTCGGTCGAGGAGACCGTGAAGATCCTCTCGGGTCTCCGCAGCCGCTACGCAGAGCACCATCGGGTGACCTACACCGACGCGGCGCTCGAGGCCGCAGCCCGGCTCGCCGCGCGACACTTGCGTGATTCACGCTTGCCCGACAGCGCGATCGATCTCGTCGACGAGTCCGGTGCGGTGACCCGACTGGCGACGCCTGGCACACAGACGGAGCTGCCGGTCGTCGACGCCGGCGACATCGAGCGGATCGTCGCGCGCGTTGCCCGTATTCCCGCCAAGCAGGCCTCGTCCTCTGACAAGGAGCGGCTGCGCACGCTCGAGGAATCGCTTGGCCGCGTCGTTTTCGGGCAGGAAGAGGCGGTGCATCAGGTGGCGCAGGCCATCAAGCGTTCGCGCGCCGGACTGGCGGCGCCGGAGCGGCCGGCCGGCTGCTTCCTGTTCACGGGGCCGACCGGCGTCGGCAAGACCGAGCTCGCGAAGCAGCTGGCGATTCAGCTCGGCAACGAGTTCATTCGCTTCGACATGACCGAATACATGGAGAAGCACGCCGTCGCCAGGCTGATCGGCGCGCCGCCCGGCTATGTCGGCTTCGAGCAGGGCGGGCAGCTCGTCGACGCCGTCCGTGCCCACCCATACAGCGTCGTCCTGCTCGACGAAATCGAGAAGGCGCATCCGGACGTCTACAACATCCTGCTCCAGGTGATGGACCACGCGACGCTCACCGACAACACCGGGCGCAAGGCGGACTTCCGCAACACCGTGATCATCCTCACATCCAATGCTGGCTCGCGGGAGCTGAGCGAAAAGGCCATCGGGTTCGGCCACGGCACGAAGGAACGCGAGCGGGATGAGTCGGCCCGCCGTATCACCGCGGGCAAATCGAAGGCCGCCATCGAGCGCGCGTTCAGCCCCGAGTTCAGGAACCGTCTCGATGCCATCGTCACGTTTGGTCCGCTTACGCCTGCGGTCATGGAGACGATCGTCGAGAAGTTCATCCTGCAGCTCGAATCGCAGCTCGCCGAGCGGCACGTCGCGATCACCCTTTCGCCCGAGGCGCGGACGTGGCTGGCCACGAAGGGATTCGATCCGGTGTTTGGCGCGCGGCCGCTCGGGCGAACGGTGCAGCGGGACGTCCGCGATCCGCTGACCGACGAGATTCTGTTCGGCAAGCTCGAACACGGTGGCACGGTCACCATCGGCGTCGGCGACGGCGCCTTGACATTCGACTACGAAGCCCGCGCACCACAGGCGCCCGCCGCCGAGTCTGAGACTCCGAATTCCAAGGCGTCGGCCCAAGCGGGGCAAGGCTGAAGTCTTACGTTTGAGGTCTTAGGTCTTAAGTCTTAAGCCGAGACCCTGAAGCCCGAAGCCTGGAGCCCGAAGCCTGAATGAGAGTGCCGAAACGCTGGTGGGAATGGGCCGTTGTCGGGGCCCTGTCCGTTCTGGTCGCAGCCGGGTCGGTGTCCGCGTGGTGGATGATCCGCTACGCACGGGCGGTCCACCGGCTGACGCGAGGCGTCGGCGACACGGTCTTCTACGGCGCCGACGGGAAGCCGTGGTTCCGGCTCGACGAGCAGCGCCACGACGTCGCGCTGTACGACATCGCCGCCGATCTCCAGCATGCAGTCGTCGCTGTCGAGGATCGGCGTTTCTATCTCCATCCCGGCATCGATCCCCTGGGCCTCGCCCGCGCGATCGTCCGCGACGTGCGGAGCGGCGGCCCCGCCGAAGGCGGCAGCACCCTGACGCAGCAACTGGCGCGAACGCTCTTTCTGTCCAACGTGCGCACATTCGCGCGCAAGGCGAAGGAAGCGTCCATCGCCCTGCTCATCGAAGTGCAGCTGTCGAAGGATCAGATTCTGGAGCTGTATCTGAATCGCGTGTATCTCAGCGCCGGGGTCTACGGCGTCGAGGCGATGTCCCAGCATCTGTTCCGCAAGCCGGCCCGGTCGCTGTCGCTGTCGGAAGCAGCGTTGGTTGCCGGGCTCATTCGCGCACCGTCGGCGCTCTCGCCGTGGACGAACTACGAAGGGGCGTTGCAGCGCAGCCGCGTCGTGCTGGCGGCCATGCGCGAGCAGGGGTTCATCACCGCTGACGAAGAGCGGCGGGCCGGTGACGCGAAGCCGCGCATCCAGCCGTACCGCTCGCCGCGTGACCCGCGGGCGGGATGGGCCAAAGACTGGCTGCGGCAGCAGTTCCGTAATGAGTTCGGCGGCGATCACCCGCCGGACTGGCAGGTGCAGACGTCGTTTCTGCCGGCCGTGCAGGATGCGGCGGAACAGGCGGTCGCCGCGGGGGTTCGACGCATCGGACGCGCCGAGGTTCAGATCGCACTGGTCGCGCTCGATCCCTCGACCGGTGACGTCGTGGCGATGGTGGGTGGCTCGAACTACTCGCGGAGCACGTTCAACCGCGCCACGCGCGGACGCCGGCAACCGGGATCGGCATTCAAGCCGCTGGTCTACACGGCGGCGCTGACCAAGGGCTTTTCGCCGGTGTCGCTGCTCACGAATCTGGACGATGTCGGCGCGCCAGAGGATCCGGAATGGCATCCCCGCAACGTGTCGCACGGGCAAGGGCCCGAGGGCGATGGGCTGACGCTGCGTGAAGCGCTGGCCGAATCGAACAACGCGGCCGCAGTCGCTTTGATGCAGCAGGTCGGCGCCGGCGATGTGCTGCGGCTGTCGGCAGGGGCCGGCCTGAACGATCTGCCCGAGGTGGCGTCGCTCGCGCTCGGAACCGGCCTCGTGTCGCCGCTCGACCTGACCGCGGCGTACTCGATGTTTCCCGGAGCCGGCGAAGTCGTGCGGCCGCGGGGCATCATCAACGTCTTCGACGCCGACGGCGATTCGACGTTCTACCGCGCGGTCGATCGCCGGCGAATCGTCTCGGAACAGGTCGCCTTCCAGATGACGTCGATGCTTCGCGACGTCGTCGAGCACGGCACTGCGTCCGAAACCCGGGCGCTCGGCGTCACCGCACCGGTCGGCGGCAAGACCGGCACGACCGACGCGTATCATGACGCCTGGTTCGTCGGTTTCTCGAGCGCGGTAGTCGCCGGCGTGTGGGTGGGTCTCGACAAGCCGGACGCGATCGGCCGCGAGGCGTACGGCGCGCGCGTCGCGCTGCCGATCTGGGCGGACTTCATGAAGCGCACCTCGTCCGCCCTGCCGGCCCGGGAGTTCACGATTCCCGCCGGTATCCGCGAGCAACAGCTCTGCACCGTCACCCACCTCAGACCAGTGCAGAGTTGCCCCGTCTACACTGAGTATTTCAAGGACGGCGACGACATGCCGTCGCGGCTGTGCGCCGTCCACGAGGGCACCTTCAAGCAGGCCACCGCCCGCGTCTTCCAGAACGTCGTCCGCTCGATCGGCAGCCGCATCGCCGGCATCTTCCGGCCGCGGCGCTAGCCGTTCGTGCCCCGGTCTTCGCGTCGCGCTTGACGACCGGTTTCATCAGATGTTATTTTTATCGCACGTTGCCAGAAAAATAACACTGCCATGGTCAAGACACTGCATGCGACGCTCAGTCGGCGCGAACGCCAGATCGTCGACGTCCTGTACCGGCTTGGCCGGGCGACGGCGGCCGAGGTGATGCACGAGCTGCCCGGGGAGCCGAGTTACTCCACCGTCCGCACCCAGCTGCGGGTGCTGGAAGCGAAGGGTCACGTCCGGCACGAGGAAGAGGGACTGCGTTACGTCTATATGCCGGCCGCGCCGCGCCATACGGTCCGGCGCTCGGCGCTGCGCCACCTCATGGAGACCTTTTTCGACGGGTCGCCTGAAAACGTCGTCGCTGCGCTGCTCGGCGAAAGCGCTCAGCTGAGCGATGAGGAGTTGGATCGCATCGCCAGAAGGATCGAACAGGCGCGCAGGGACGCGAAGAAGGGAGCCGCGAAATGATCCCCTGGGCTATCGATAGTGCCATCAAGGTCGCCGTTGTGCTCGCCGTGGGCATGGCCGCGACGCGCCTGGTTTCCGGCACGTCCGCGGCCGTCCGTCATTGGATGCTGGCCGCCACACTCACCGCGGCACTGTTGCTGCCGGCCCTCACCCCGCTGCTGCCGACCTGGCGGCTCGACTTCCCGCCATCGACGCTCGTGTCGTCTATGCCGGCAGGCCCGGCGATCGCGCCCGCCCCTGGCGCCAGCTCGGGATCGGTACTAACCGAGGGTGCGGCCGCCGATGTCGAACGCGCTTCAGTCGTCGACATCCGACGGGCGCTATGGACGATATGGGGCGCCGGGACCGCGGCCATGGGCGTCGCCTTACTGCTTCAATTGGTCAGGCTGCGATGGCACGCGCGGCATGGTCGTCCGGTTCGCGACGGCCGCCTCGCGGCCATGGCTGCCAGGACCGCTGCCGATGCGGGTCTGCAGCGCGCCGTGCTGCTCACCGAGAGCCGCTCGGCGTCATTACTCGCCACATGGGGTCTGTTTCGCCCGCGGCTGATGCTGCCGGCGACGGCTCGCGAGTGGTCGGACGAACGCGCGCGCATCGTCTTCCTGCACGAGATCGCCCACATCCACCGCCTCGACTGGGGCGTGCAGCTGCTCTCCGAGGTGGTGCGCTGCATCTACTGGTTCAACCCGTTGACGTGGATCGTCGCCTCCCGTCTACGCCAGGAGAGCGAACACGCCTGCGACGACGAGGTGTTGAGTGGCGGCGTGGAGGCGGCTGATTACGCCGCGCATTTGCTCGAGCTCGCGCGTCTGACTCGCGCCGCCGGCGGCTCCTGGCTGCCGGCGCCGGCCATGGCCCGCCCCTCGAGCCTCGAACGGAGGGTCAGTGCCATGCTCGACGTCCGAAATCGTTTCTCACCTGGCCGGCTTTCGCGGGCTGGCGTGCTCGCCGGGGCGCTCGCGCTCGCAGCGGGCATCGGCGGTGCCGACATCTTCGCGCAGAGTTTCTCGACGTTCACCGGACTGGTCGTCGATCCGAGCAACCGCGTTCTCCCGCGCGCCACGCTGGAGCTCACCAATCAACTGAGCGGCGCGAAGCACGAGGTTCGGAGCGACGCCACCGGGCGCTTCGAGTTCGTCGGGCTGCCGCCGGGCTCGTATGGCTTGAAGGTGTCGTTTCCCGGCTTTTCCCTGCTGAGCGGCACGATCACGGTAACGGGCGAGCGGCTTCAGCGTGATCTGTCTCTCGAAGTTGGTTCGCTCGAGGAAACCATCACCATCGTGGCGCATCCGCAACCCGCGCCGGCGCCAGCTCGGCCCGCCGGCGCTGGCGCACCGCCGCCGCCGCCACCTCCCCCACCACCGCCGCCGCCACTGCGGCCACCACTGACCCGCCGCAGCAACGACGGGTGCACGGCTCCAGTGACCGGCGGCAACCTGCGTCCGCCCCGGAAGCTGGTCGACGTGAAACCGCGATATCCCGAATCGATGGACGCCGCCCGGGCCGAAGGCCTGGTGCTGATGGAAGCGACGATCGACAAGAACGGTGACGTCAGCGACGTGCGCGTCACATCGGCGGCCACGCCGGAGTTCGCCGCCGCTGCCGTCGACGCCGTGCGGCAGTGGCAGTTCGATTCGACGCTGCTCAACTGTGAGCCGGTCGACGTGCACATGACCGTCAGGGCCTACTTCAAATACCAACGGTAGCTTTACACCGGCGTCTTCCGGGGGCGAGTTGGAGTAACCTCTCGCCCCATGGATCCCCTCGCGCAGTTCAAGGCCGTTCAGAAGGCGGGCTGGGCCCTTTTTGTTCCGCTGCAGGCCGCCACCACGGTTCCGGCCGCGGTCCTTGTTCGATTCGCGGGCATCCGCAGCGGCATGCGCGTCCTCGACGTCGCCTGCGGCACCGGCGTCGTCGCGGTCACAGCCGCGCAGAAAGGAGCCCACGTCACCGGCCTCGATCTCACGCCGGAGCTTCTGGCCGTGGCCAAGCAGAACGCGGCGACGGCCGCGGTCGTCATTGATTTTCACGAGGGCGACGTCGAAGAGCTGCCATTCGGCGACGCCACGTATGACGCGGTGGTCAGTCAGTTCGGACACATGTTCGCGCCGCGGCCGGAGGTGGCCGTCCGCGAGATGCTGCGCGTGCTGAGGCCGGGCGGCGTGCTGGCCTTCTCGACCTGGCCGCCCGAGCTGATGATCGGCCGCCTGTTCGCGCTGACCGCGCGGTACGCCCCAGCGCCGCCGATTCCCATCTCTCCGCCGCCGCTATGGGGCGATCCGGCTTTCATTCGCGAGCGTCTCGGCGACGCTGTCACCGAGATCGCGTTCGATCGCGGCATCGCGACGTTTCCCGCGCTCAGCATTCAGCATCAGCGCGAAATCGTCGAACGCTCCGGGCCGATTCAGAAGCTGGTCGAATCGCTGTCCGCGAGCGACCCGCAGAAGCTCGCCACGTACCGTCAGGAGCACGAGAGCCTCATTGCGCAGTACTTCGAGAACAATGCAGTCCATCAGGGATTCCTGATGACGCGCGCGATCAAGCGATAGTCGCCAGGAGGTTGGTCATGAAGCGCATCACCGTTGCTGCCGTCACGTCACTGGCGGCTACCCTCGCCGTCGTCACCTTGCTCGGTCAGGCTCAGCCTGGACAGGCGCCGGCGCAGCCGCAAACGCCGAGCGCCGACCCCTATCTGAACAACCCGGACGCTGGCAAACAGCAGTTTCCCCTCGCCGCGCCGGCCGGCAAGGACAGCGGCGCCAAGACGACGCCGCCAGCGGGCGCCGTCAACACAGGTTCTTTCGATCCCGCCACCTGGAAGTACGGCACGGCGTTCGACGCTCCGGCCGGTTCGAAAATCTGGAATCCGGCGAAGCTGAAATTGATGCAGGGCGGCAAGGTGACGGGCGGCACCGTCTTCGGGGCGACCGATCCGTCCACCTACTGCGCGATGGCCAACGCCGGATACGACTTCATCTGGACCGAGATGCAGCACGATCAGCACGACTGGCAGGCGGTCGCGCGGATGTGGCGGACGTGTCCGCACGCCAAGGCCGTCCCCGGCGTGCGCGTCGCCTACACCGACGAGCGTGAGATTCAGCACGCCCTCGACGCCGGCGCCCTCGTCGTCGTCGTTCCCACCGTCGATACGGTTGCAGAGGCGATCGAGGCGCGCAACTGGACCTACTTCCCGCCGCTCGG
>JBKPSC010000362.1:0-23796 GCA_046734915.1 Acidobacteriota bacterium
ACCCCGCCGTTTTCCGCGACGATGCGCTCGAACAGGTCGAAGCGCGTGAAGACCTGGCGAAGGTCGGCCAACTCCCTGCCGGTCACGAGAATGGGGCGACCGCCGCTCGCCCGGACTCGGTCGAGGGCGCTGATGGTCGCGTCATCGGTCACGCCGTCGTGTGCCAGCGTGCCGTCATAGTCGGTAGCGAGGATGAAGTACCGCACGTCAGTTTTGGGGAGCTGTTACACTCGGTTACCAGTCGGCGCGTAAAACTCAGAGGCGCGAACCACACCACTTCGATGACCACTCAGCCACGTTACGTCAGCCATTCCGTTCGCGACCTTTCCGATCCCACACTCTACTTTAACCGCGAGCTCAGTTGGCTCGAGTTCAACCAGCGCGTCCTCGATCAGGCCTTGGATGAGTTTCACCCGCTGCTCGAGCGGGTGAAGTTTCTCGCGATTACCGGATCGAACCTCGACGAGTTCTTCATGGTGCGCGTCGCAACGCACCTGAAGAAGCAGCGCTCCGGCCTCGAGACGCTGACGGTGGACGGGCTCACCGTATCGCAGCAGCTGGCCGCCATCCGCGCACGGGCCGAAGTCATGGTCCGCGATCAGGCAGCCTGCTGGGAACATCGATTGCGGCCGGCACTCGCTGAGCAGGGCATCCGGTTCCTCGAGCCCGACGAGTACACGCCCGCGGTACGCCGCTATCTGGCGACCTTCTTCAAAGCGGAAATCTATCCACTGCTGACCCCGCTGGCTTTCGATCCCGGGCACCCGTTTCCGCTGATTTCGAACCGCAGCAAGAATTTCGCGGTCGTCGTCCGTCATCAAGGCCGAACGAAGTTCGCGCGCGTCAAGCTGCCGCCGACGCTGCCCCGCTTCGTGGCCGTCCCGTATCCGGACTCGCCCGGCATGAGCGGCCAGACGTTCGCGTTTCTCGAAGACGTGATTCGACTCAACCTGCAGGAGCTCTTTCCAGGCGTCGACGTCGTCGGGGCGCATCTTTTCCGCGTCATCCGCGACATGGATATCGAGCTGCCAGACGACGGGTCAGACGATCTCCTCGAGTCGGTGGATCGGACGTTAAAGCAGATGCGGCACGGCGCCCTGTCGATGCTGCAAGTCGAGGCCGCGATGCCGCGGCGCGTGCTGAATATTCTGGCCGAGAACTTCGAGATCGAGGACAGCATCGTCACGCGGACCGGCAGCCGGCTCGATTTCTCGGACTGGATGGCGCTGCATCGTTTGCCGTTGCCCCACCTCAAGGACACGCCCTTCACTCCGCGGACGCTGTGGGGCAAGGCGTATCACGAGACCAGCGTGTTCGACGATATCCGCGAGCAGGATCGCCTCGTTCATCACCCGTTCGAATCCTTCTCCGCGGTCGAGGCATTCGTCGAGCAGGCGGCCACGGATCCGCACGTCGTCGGCATCAAGATGACGCTGTATCGGATCGGATCCAACTCGCCGCTCATCGACACGCTCATCGAGGCGGCTGACGCCGGCAAGCAGGTCGCCGTGCTCGTGGAGCTGAAGGCCCGCTTCGATGAGCGGACGAACATTCAGTGGGCCAACCGTCTGGAAGAAGCCGGCGTGCACGTCGTCTATGGCATGGAGAACCTCAAGACGCACTGCAAGCTCTGTCTCATCGTCCGCAAAGAGGCAGACGGCGTTCGCCGATACGCGCACATCGGCAGCGGCAACTACAACCGTGGCACGTCGCAGGTGTATACCGACTTCGGGCTGTTCACCGCGAATCCGCAGATTCTCGACGACGTGTCAGAGGTGTTCAACTATCTGACGGGCTATTCGCGGCGCCAGACTTACAATGCGTTGCTCGTCGCGCCGGTCAGCCTGCGCGCGCAGATCACGGCCCTCATCGAGCGCGAGGCGGCGCACGCCGAATCCGGACGTGCGGCGCGCATCATCATCAAGACGAACGCGCTCACTGATCCGGCCATCGTGCGCGCCCTCTATCGAGCCTCGGTCGCCGGTGTGGACATCGATCTCGTCGTGCGCGGCGCCTGCGCGCTGAAGCCGGGACGCAAGGCGATCAGCGAGCGGATCCGCGTCCGGTCGATCGTCGGCCGCTTCCTCGAGCACTCGCGGATCTACTTCTTCGAGAACGGCGGCGACGCCGACGTGTTCTTCGGCAGCGCCGACCTGATGGAGCGCAACCTCGATCGCCGCGTCGAAACGCTTTGCCGCGTTGTCGATCCGAAGCTGGCGCTGCACGTCCGGCGGGTCGTGCTCGAAACGTATCTTCGCGATACCGAGCGGGCGTACGTGATCGCCGGCGATCGCTACGAACGGATCCGGTCTGCCGAAAGTGAGCCCGGTGTCAGCGCACAAGACGCCCTGCTGGCCTGGTATACCTCGGCGGCGCCCGACACCGAAGAAAGCTGAGCTCTCCAGGCCCTACCCACCGGCTCCGGCACATCCAGGCTCCTCTCCACCATTCCGCATCGGCCTCTTCGTCGCGCGACTTGTGAAGTCGAGGTTACGTCGCAGTAACATCACGGACACACACGGCTGCTACGGTGACCCGAGTCGAGCCGCAGTGCCTGCCCTGAGGCACGGGCGCTCCAAGGATGCTTATGAACAAGATCTGGTCAACAACGTTGCCGGTCTGGTTGTCGTTCGCGGCATCGGCGTTCGCGCAATTCGAGACGGGAGCTGTGCTGGGAACGGTCAAGGACGCGACCGGCGGGGTGCTGCCCGGGGTGGCAGTCACGCTGAGCAACACCGCGACCGGCGTCGCAGTCACCAAGGTGACCGACGAGCGTGGATCGTACGAGTTCTTCACCGTCAGGGCTGGCGACTACACCGTGACGGCTGAGCTGTCGGGGTTTGGGACGAGAACGTTGGCGGTGAAGGTGGATGTCGGCGGCCGGCAGCGTGTTGACGTCGAGCTCGGCGTCGGCGGCGTCGCCGAGGCCGTCTCGGTCACGGCCGAGGCCATCCGGCTCGAGACAGACTCCAGTCAGCGGGGACAGATCATCACTGGGGAGCAGACCCGCGCGCTGCCGCTGAACGGGCGCGAGTACTCGTCGCTGGCGCTCCTGACGACGGGCGTCCGGTTGTCGCCCCTGAACATCGGCACGGGTACCCTGCGTGAAGGCTCGTTCAACGTCAACGGCCTGCGGAGCACTTTCAACAACTTCCTGATCGATGGCGTCGACAACAACGCCTATGGCACGAGCAACCAGGGGTTCTCGAACCAGATCATGCAGCCGCCGCCGGATGCCGTCGGCGAGTTCAAGGTCGTCACGAACAACGTCAGCGCCGAGTACGGACGCGCCGCCGGCGCGACCATCAACGTCGTCTACCAGAGCGGAACGAACGCATTTCACGGGTCAGGCTGGGAGTTTTTTCGCGACACGAAACTGAACGCGACCGGTTTCTTCAAGCCGACCTCGGGCGAGAAGCCGCCGCTCTCGCGCAATCAGTTTGGCGGCGTGCTCGGCGGTCCCCTGGTCAAGAACCGTGCGTTCTTCTTCGGCGACTACGAGGGCTTCCGTCAGACGCGAAAAACCACGACGCCGTCGACGATTCCGACGCCGCAACAGCGCCAGGGCGTGCTGTCTGTCGACGTGCGGGACCCGCGCACCGGCGTCGTCTACCCCGCGGGCACGGCCATTCCGATGACGGACTTCGCGCGCAGCGTGCTCAGCGGCCTGCCCGACACCAACGTAGCCACGGCGGGCAACAACTACGTCATCCTTCAGGAGTTCATCAACCACACGAACAAGGCCGGCGGCAAACTGGATTTCCAGATCGCGCCGGGCCTCTCGGTATTCGGACGTTACGGTTGGCGGGACCTGGAGACCGAAGATCAGCCGCCGATTCCGCTGCCGTCGGGCGGCGGCGGCAACGGCGTGATCTACTCGCGGAACAAGCAATTGGCGCTGGGCACGACCTACGCGCCCGGCAGCTCGTCGCTCCTCGAGATTCGCTTCGGGTGGTCTGAGACCAAGGCCGGCAAGAACCCGCCAGCGCTCGGGAGCACGAGCGCGCTCGACGCGTACGGGATCAGCGGCCTGCCAACCGATGAGCGCATCGCAGGCGGTCTTCCGACGCAGGCGATCGGCGGCTACGCGCAATTCGGCCGTCAGTCGACCAACCCGCAGTGGCAGTACCCGACCATCTTCAACCCGAAGATCAACTACACGCGGCTCGTCGGTCGCCACTCGGTGAAGACCGGCTACGAATTCCAGCGCATCAACACCGAGGTCCAAGACGTCAATCCGCTGTATGGCCTCGACAGCTACACCGGGCAATTCACACGGCCAGCAGGCGGCGGCAACAACAACCTCTACAACCTCGCCGACTTCATGCTCGGCTTGCGCTCGCAGTACGCGCTGAGCAACGTGTTCATCGCCGAGCTTCGGCAGCAGATGCAGTTTCTGTATGTCCAGGATGATTTCCGCGCCAGCGATCGCCTGACGCTGAACCTCGGCCTTCGCTACGAATACGCCACGCCGTTCTGGGAAGCCGGCAACGTGCTCTCGAACTTCGATCCGGCGGGACTCCGAATGCTGACGGCGTCGGACGGCTCCATCGCCGATCGGGCGCTCGTCGATCCAGATCGGAACAACTTCGGACCGCGACTGGGCTTTGCCTGGACGGCCGCCGAACGCACGGTCATCCGCGGCGGATGGGGGCTGAGCTACACGCATTTCAACCGGGCGGGCGGCGGCAACCTGCTGCCGATCAACGGACCGCAGGTGATCAATGCGGTCATCAACCAGGCACCGACCGACGCCGGCTTCAGGACGGCGGAGCAGGGTTACCCCGTGGGCCTGACCGATTCGTCGCGCTTCAACCCGCTGGCGGCCAACATCACCTATATCCCGCGCGATTACCAGTCGAGCCCGGTGCAGAGCTGGTACGTCTCGATGCAGCGTGACCTCGGACGCGGCATGCTGGTCGATGCGGCATATGTCGGCAACAAGGCCACGGACCTGCTGCTGTTCGCGAATTACAACCAGGCCAGCCCCAACAACACCGCCGGCACCATCCCCCTTCAGGCGCGGCGGCCGATTCCGCAGTTTGCCGACATCACCTACGCCTTCAACGGCGGACGATCGCGCTATGACGCGTTCCAGCTGAAATACGAATGGCGAGTCAGCGGGGACCTCACGTTCCTCAGCGCGCTGACGCTCTCCAAGGCGAAAGACAACGGCGCCGGCTCGCTCGAGAATCCGAATGGCAACAGTCCGTCCCCGCAGAATTTCTACGATCTCGACGCCGATTACGGAACGTCGGCGTACGACCAGCCGTACAACAGCACGACGAGCTTCGTGTGGTCGCTGCCGTTCGGCCGCGGCCACCGCTGGGGAGCCGACGCGTCCACTGCGCTCGATGCGTTGATTGGCGGATGGCAGCTCGCGGGCATCAATAGCGTTTACCCGGGCGAGCCGGTGACGTTCGTCTACGTGCCTCTCGCGTCGGCCGTGGTGTCGGGCATCACGCAGGACTTCCGTGGCGCAAACAATTACCGCCCGAACGTCATCGGTGATCCGTACGCGCCGAAGGATCAGCAGACCATCAACAACTGGTTCAACAAGAGCGCGGTCGTCGCGCCGACCGACGCGAGCCAGCCTTTCGGGAACGCCCCGCGCAACAGCGTGCGCGGTCCGAATTTCTGGCAGATCGACCTGGCCGCCAGCAAACAACTTGCGCTCAGTGGCGCTACGCGCCTCGAGCTCCGAATCGAAGCGTTCAATCTGTTCAATCGGACCAACTTCCGCGCCCCGAACGGCAACGTCAGCCAGGCCAGTTTCGGGACGATCACGTCGACCTACGACCCGCGTCAGATTCAGCTCGGCGCCAAATTGATTTTCTGAGGGCTGAGATCATGTCTTACAACCTGACCCTCGACTGCGGCTGCACTTAGAAAACCGCGCCGGCACCGAATGCCCAGTGCACGACAAAGTGCGTCGGCGGGGCGACGAGATAGTCGTAGACCCTCAGGAGTGTCCGGCCGGTCCAGTCCCAGTCGTAGAAGCGGTAGGGACCGGTTACGCCAACGAGCGCGGGATGTCTGTCGAATCGCCGCTCTATCTGCTCCAGCCAGCGCAGCGGTGCCCGGCAGTCGGCGTCCAGATACGCCAGGATATGGCCGGACGCCGCCTGGCGCCCACGCTCCCGTGCCACCACCAGGCCTTTGGTCGGTTCATCCACGACGCGAACCCTCGGTACTGCGCTCGCCACGGGGCGCGTCTCATCGGTGCTCGCATTGTTCACCACGATGATTTCGTCGGGCGGCCGCGTCTGGGCCAGCAAGGAGTAGAGACAGGCGGGAAGAACGGAGGCTTCGTTATAGGCACAGACGATGGCGCTGACCGTCTGTCCCATCAGTCACCTGAGGGACACGGGCCGACGCGCGCATGGGGTCCATGCGGCGCGCGCGTCGAACGATGACCCGGTCGATACCACCGTGAGCATCCGCTCGTCGCGTGCGCCACATGCGGAGACGATAGACCGCGCCTGTAACAGCTACACGGCTGGACGATTTCGTTTGTGCAAATCTTCTGGGAAACGGCCCAGCGGCTACTGCGACGACTTGTTCAGCGGTTCGAGCAGGATGTACCAGCTCTCGCAGTCGGTTCTTGCGCCGCCGCCGAGCGTGACGGTAAAGGCCAGGTTCAAGGACGGAATCTCCCACCGCTGCCGGGCTCGCGTGCCTTGCATCGGCACTCGGTAGGGCTTCAACAGGTTGGCTTCGGACGCGTGTTCGCGGTGCTCGTCCTGCACGCCGACGAAAAGGCCGAACTCACGGCGAGGCCCCAAGTGGACCTCGAACTGCGGGACGCCGTTGACCACGTGATCGTAGACCCGCTCGGTGTACGCACCACCAGGCGGTTCCTGGCAGGATTGCCAGTTCCCCTCGAGAATGTTTTTCGGGTTGCTCGAGACCCGGACGAACTGCGGCGAAGCGGTCGATGCGGTCAGGACGAACGCCACGGCCATGAATCCAGTCGCGAGCCAGGTACCCCTGGCGACAGATCGGCGCACGTTCCCCCTTTCGCAGGGTCCGGAGGGACCTGCCGGCAGAATATCAGAAATCACAGCGACGTAACCCACATTTAACAAGGCTGATACGGGGGCGAAACCTTCGCGGACTACCGTGATGCCGAGTCCACATGCCCAAGAATCGCGTCCTCATCGTCGAAGACGAAAACGACATCGCCGGCCTCATCAAACACACCCTCGAGCGCTCGGCTGACGTCGAGGCGGAGATCGTTGGCAGCGGCGACGCGGCTCTGCAATCCGTTGTCGCCCACCCCCCGGACCTCATCATCCTGGACCTCAACCTGCCGGTCGTCAGCGGTGTCGAGGTGTGCAGAATCCTGCGATCTCGAGCCGATGCCCGCCACGTGCCCATCATCATGCTTACCGCGCGGACGGGCGAAAACGATCGGGTAGTCGGCCTGGAGCTCGGCGCCGACGACTACGTCACCAAGCCCTTCAGCCTGCGTGAGCTCTCCGCGCGAGTGAAGGCAGTGCTCCGGCGCAGCGTCAAGGTGGACGATCGTCCGCCGGCCGCCTATCAAGGCACCAACCTGAGCGCAGACTTCGACGCGGTTGCCGTCAGCGTGAACGGCGAACCCATTCGTCTCACCCGGCGGGAGTTCGAGCTTCTCCGCTATCTGGTGCAGAACAAGAACCGGGTCGTTTCACGCGATCGACTGCTCGAGCGTGTGTGGGGCTACGATCGCCTCGTCGAGACCCGGTCGGTGGATGTGCACGTGGGAAGGCTGCGCGGCAAGCTTGGTGACGCGGGCCGTCAGATCGAAACGGTCGTCGGCCTGGGTTACCGTTTCATCGACTGACGACCAGACCAACGACCATCGACCGAACCGACGAACAACGACTACTAGCCCTCGACCTTTGCGTTCTGGTTCGAAATAATCCGCCAACCCCTGGCGGTGAGTTCCCGCACTTCCCGCTCGAACAGCGCCAGCGCCCTCTCGACTCGATGCCAGTCCTGATAGTGGTCCCTTCGTCGCAGGATGTCGTCTTCTTCGAGGCGCACTTCCCAGCCCCATTCTTCTGCTGAGGTAATAGAGTAATGGCGGCTGTGGTCAGCACGACTCAGGCGCAAATCAAACATTGGTTTCCGATGCCTCCGGCGTGGGGTCGTAGGGGAAGCTTCCGGCAGTAGTACTCAGATCGGCACACGCCGGCTGTAAATTCGGTGTAACACGCCAAACCTTCGAAAGGACAATGCGATGACGCAAGAACAAACGCTGCGCAATCACGCTCGTGTCGTGCCGGCGTTCCATTACGGCGTGTTCCTTCCGCTGCTCGCCAATCTCATCTGGTCGATCGCGCGGTTCTCATCAGGGTTCACTGTCGAAGCCGTGATCCAACTTCTCGTTGCGGTCGCGCTGATCTTGATGGCGCTGTCGCTCCGCGCTCAGATTCTGACAGTGCAGGATCGCGTGATTCGGCTGGAGATGCGGCTCCGGCTGGCTCAGGTGCTGCCGGCCTCGCTTCACGCGTCCATCGCGCAGCTGTCGCCGAAGCAGCTCGTGGCTCTGCGATTCGCCAGCGATACGGAGTTGGCAGCGCTCGTGCCGCAGGTCATCGGCGGCGAGCTCGCGACGCAGAAGGCGATCAAGAGTCAGATCAAAGACTGGCAGGCGGACTTTCTCCGCGCCTGATCCGTACGCGCGCTGGTCTCACCGTCTTATTGAACGCAGCACGCGTGGCGGCAGCAGCCAGCGTAGTTGTCCGGGCGTCGTTGGCGGCAGGGTGTCTACGTCGATGCGACACACCGCACCCTTCTTGAACTCGATCGTGTGACGCAGTCCGATGAGGCGCGCCGCGAGCTCTCCGATGCCGGGCTCGTGGCCGACGATGGCGATGCGGGTTTTCTTGGCGTGCTTCTCGAGCTCGCCGAGCACCGCAGCCTGAGCGCCGCCTGGCGCGAGCGCCTCGACAACGACCAGCGGCGGCATCGGATCCGATGCCGCGGCGATGACGTCGGCGGTCTGGCGCGCGCGAACGAGCGGGCTGGTGAGAATCACGTCGAACGTCACTTCGAGCTGCTTGAGGCCACGCGCGCTCCGGCGCAAGCGCGTCACACCCTGCTCGCTCAGCGGACGCTTGGAGTCGTCGGGCCACGCCGGGCCGTGTTCTTCAGCGAGTCCGTGGCGAATCAAGTACAGCTCGTGATCGCGCTTCACACGTCCTCAACCAGTCTGCGCGAGATGGGTTTGGCTGCGGCTGCGCGCAGCGGCGGAAGGCTGACGGCTCGAGAAGCGATCGCAGATCTCCAGGACTCCGTCGCGTCGACGCACGTAACGGCCATGGAGCCGGCGGCATTCGTTTTCGATCGTCGAGATGACGGTGTCGAGCTGACGGCTTGCGCGCTTGTCGTCAGGCGAGAGGCGTGCCTGCAGTTCTCGGATGCGGTCGATCACGACCTGCTGGTCGTGCAGATGGCCGAGCACGTCCTGCGTCTGCCTGAGCGTCCGCGTCGTCGCGACGTCGTTCTGACTCACCGCCTGACCCGCCAGCTCGATGCCGTAGCGAAGCTTCTTCGTCGCCTTGCGGACTTCGTGGAGTCGTTCGGGCAGGTAAACACCGCCGGCGTGGGTGATCGCTTCGCGAAGGGTCACGGCGCGGCGGGCCACTCGAGCATCGAGCGCCCACAACCAGCGCTGGTTCTCGCGGCGGCCGTCAGCAGGCGCAAGGCCCTCTGCGACTTTTTCGAGTCGGCGAGCAATTTTCCGGACGCGTCGTTCGAGACCTTTGCGGAGCGCGCGTTGATGAGCACGCTGTCTCGCGGTGTGGATGTCGTCAAGGGTGGCGGTTAGCACAGCGGCCCCCGCTGGCATCTCCGTTTCGGCCTCGGTCTTGATGCCGCCTACCAGCTTTGCGAGCACATCGAGCTCGCGGACCCGGCCGAGCGTCCGGGTCACGCGACGGAGATCCCGCATGATGCGGTCGGCGTTGTCGGCGTCGATCTGCAGGACGGGCAGGAGCTCCCGAAGCCGGCGCGAGGCGACCCGCGTGCGATGGATGGCGCGCAGCTCGCCCTTCTCCAGCCTGCGTAACAGCCGTGTAAAACCGTTCAATTGTGTGCGGAGCAACTCGTCGCGCCGCCGGGAGGCTGTCATGATAGGACGTCTAACCCTGCCATTATAGTAATGGCATCGAGAACGCCTCAAGCTGAAGCGAGTTTGCGCGCATGAGACTGGCTGCCATCGACATCGGGACCAACTCGCTCCACATGATCGTGGTGCAGGTCGGGCCCGATTTTTCGTTCGAGGTCATCGACCGGGAAAAGGAGATGGTGCGGCTGGGTGCAGGCGGCCTGGATGGCCGATCCTTGACCCCGGAGGCTACGCACAACGCCTTGCAGGTGATGTCCAAATTCCGGCGGTTGGCCGAGTCCCACCAGGTTGACAAGATCATCGCTGGCGCGACGAGCGCCGTCCGCGAGGCGGACAACGGTGGGGAGCTGCTGCAGGCCATCCGGCAGCAGACGGGCATCCGCGCGCGGGTCATCTCAGGCCGGGAAGAGGCGCGGTTGATTCACATGGCCGCCGCCTACGGCTTGGGCTCACCCGGCGAGGTGGTCGTCGTCGTCGACATCGGGGGCGGAAGCGTCGAGGTGACCAGAGGGGTTGGTGCCGCCGCGGAGCAGGCCCAGAGCTTCAAGCTTGGCGTGATTCGGCTGACCGAACGGTTCGTCAAATCTGACCCGATTTCGCCGCGCGACGAACGCAGGCTGGTGCGCCACATCGAGGACGAGCTCGGTAAGTATCTGGACCAACTCAAGTTGAGCGGCTTCGACCGCGTCGTCGGGACCTCCGGCACGGCGCTCAGCCTCGGCCAAGTCGCGCTCGTCGCGGACGGCCGGGCGGCGGGGGCGCCGTTGCGGAATCAACGCGTCCCGGCCAAGTCAATCCACCGCATTCGCAAGGTGTTGACCGAGCTCAGTCTCGAGCGTCGCCTCCGCGTCCCCGGTCTTGAACCGCGACGCGCCGATCTCGCTGTCGCCGGATCCATTCTGCTGGACACCATCATCCGGCGCCTGGAAGCGCCGGCAGTCACGCTCTGTGACCTGTCGCTCCGTGAAGGCTTGCTGCTGGACTACATCGCCGGGCATCGGAAGGAGATCGCGCAGGCCGATCGCTATCCGGACGTTCGCCGCCGCAGCGTCATCGAGCTGGCGGAACGGTGCCGCTACTGGCCCGAGCACGCTCAGCAGATCGCCCGGTTGGCGGCCTCGCTCTTCGACCAGACGCGCGCCATCCATGGCCTGACCGACCGCGAGCGGGAGTGGTTGGAGTACGCCGGGCTGCTGCACGACATCGGCGTCCACATCAGCTACGAAAACCATCACAAGCACTCGCACTATTTGATCCGTAACGGCGATCTGCGGGGATTCGAGCCGCATGAAGTCGAGATCATGGCGCTCATCGCCAGGTATCATCGACGTGCGACACCCAAGCGGCGGCACGGCGGATTCGGAGATCTGCCCCGCCCGCAGCGGAAGGTCGTCCGGACGCTCTCTGCCATGCTGCGACTGGCGGAAAGTCTGGACCGCAGCCACGCCCAGACGGTGACCGCCATCGAGCTCCACGATCGCGGCGACGACGGGCTGCTGCAGGTGCGGACATCGGGCGATGCCGAGCTCGAACTCTGGGCCGCGGCGAGGCATGCTGCGCCGTTCGAGCAGTTGATCGGAAAGCCCGTGCGACTCGAAGCGCGCAGAGAAGCCTATGTTGAACAACCTGACGAAGCCCCACGAGTATCCGGGCAAGCTGTTCGTCGTCGAGGGGATCGACGGCTCGGGGAAGACCACGCAGTTGGGCCTCTTAGCCAAGTGGCTGACCGCGGAGGGCCACCGCGTGTTCGTCACCGAATGGAACTCGTCCGCCCTGGTCAAAGCGGCGACAAAGTCGGGCAAAAAGAAAAACACGCTGACGCCGATGACGTTCAGCCTCCTGCACGCGACCGACTTCGCTGATCGTCTGCTCTACAAGATTATTCCGCCGCTCAAGGCCGGCATGATCGTGCTGGCGGATCGATATGCCTATACCGCATTCGCACGAGACACCGTGCGGGGGGTCGATGGGCAATGGGTACGCGAGCTCTACAGCTTCGCCGTCCGGCCCGACACGGTGCTGTACTTCCGCGTGCCAATCGACGTGTCGCTCGATCGCTTGATGGCGCGGCGCGTCAAGTTGAAGTTCTACGAAGCAGGAATGGATCTCGGCTGGAGCGCGAATCCAACAGAAAGCTTCCGTCTCTTTCAGGGGCGCGTCCTCGAGGAATACGATCGCATCGTTGACGAGTTCGGCCTGGACGTCATCAACGCCGCGCGCAGCATCACCGAGCAGCAGCAGGAGGTGCGACGGCTGGTCGCGGCGCGGATTCCAGTAACGAACGTGGAGAGCCCGGATGAGCAACTCGCCTGAGACGGCGATCGGCGCGCCTGACGCCGGACAGCCCGGCCAGTACTATGGCCGGGGCATTCCGTACCTGCCGATCAATGGCTATCCCGGCAAATTGATCGCGATCGAGGGAACCGACGGCGTCGGCCGGAGCACACAGATCCTGCTCCTCCGCGAGTGGCTCGAGGTCCGCGGTTATGGCGTCGTCGAAACGGGTTGGACTCGATCCGAGCTCATGGCGCCGACGATTGAGCTGGCGAAATCGAGCAACACCCTGAACAAGCTGACGTTCGTCCTGCTCTATGCGACCGACTTCGCCGACCGCCTCGAAAAAGAAATCATTCCTGCGCTCAAGGCTGGGTTCGTCGTGCTGTCGGATCGCTACATCTTCACGGCGCTGGCCCGGGCTGGTGTGCGCGGCGTCGATCGCGCCTGGCTGCGCAGCCTTTACGCGTTCGCCATCGCCCCTCACCAGGTGTTCTATCTCAAGCTCGATGTCGAGACGCTGATCCGGCGTGTCCTGGCCGCCCGTGGAATGGACTTCTGGGAATCCGGCATGGACCTCAAACACGGCGACGACATCTACGACAGCTTCCGCGCCTACCAGAACCGCCTACTGCGCGAGTACTCGTCGATGGCCGATGAGTTCAACTTTCGCGTCGTCGACGCCCGCCGATCAATCGAGCAGATTCAAAGCGAGCTCAGAAGGCAGGTGGGTGCCTTCCTCGAGCAGGAGCGGTAATCGCTAGCTGACCGAGTCGGCCAGAACGTCCGCGGCCCTGACACACTCTTCTCGCGTCACGTCCAGGTGGGTCACCGCTCTAACGGTACGTGCGCCGAATGCAACGACGAGGACGCCGGCCTCACGGGCGCGAGACACCAGCGTGTTGGCGTCCACCGCTTCGGCACGCAAGCCAAAGACCACGATGTTTGAGCGCACGCTGTTCGGATCGAGGACAACCGCCGGGTTGCGGGCGAGTCGGTCCGCAATGACGCGCGCGTTGGCGTGATCCTCCACCAGCCGTTCGAGGTGATGATCCAACGCGTGCAGGCCGGCGGCAGCGACAATGCCGACCTGCCGCATCGCGCCGCCGAGCATCCGCCGGTAACGGGTCGCTCTCGCGACGAACTCGTGCGTGCCGGCGAGCAGCGAGCCGACCGGCGCGCCCAGCCCTTTTGACAACGCGACCGACACGACGTCGAATGGCTCCGCCAGCGACGCGAGCCCGGCACCCGTCGCTGCGTGCGCGTTCCAGAGCCGGGCGCCATCGAGAAACGTCGCGACGTCATGCGCCCGGGCGGCATCGCACACCTCCCTGGCCACAGTCGCCGAGACGATGACGCCGCCGGCGCGGTTGTGGGTGTTCTCGATGCTCACCACCGTCGTCGGTGGATAAAGCATGTGCCCGCGCGGCTTTCGGGCGGCGAGAAATTCGTCGGCCGTGAAGCCGCCTCGCGAGCCAATCTCGGTGAGCTGGACGCCGGAGTTAGCGGCCGCCGCACCAGTCTCGTGCCACGCCAGGTGGCTTTCACGGCTGACGATGATCTCGTCGCCGGGTCGAGTGAGACTGCGAACCGCCACTTGGTTGGCCATCGTGCCGCTCGGCAGCCAGAGCGCCGCCTCTTTGCCCAACAAAGAGGCGACGCGCTCCTGGAGAAGGTTCACCGTCGGGTCTTCGCCGAACTGGTCGTCGCCGACCGGTGCTGCGGCCATCGCCGCCCGCATGGCGGGCGTCGGGCGAGTAACCGTGTCCGATCGGAGGTCGATGGTGTGTGCGGCCGTCATCCAACCAGATTAGACAACCCGAGCGTCTTGCGCACGTACCCCAGCTGTCCGGCGTGATACGAGTCGTGCAGCGCAAAAAACCCCAACTGATCGGCGAATGACTTGGCACCGAACGGCTTCGGCCCGACGGTCGCATCACGCGCGAGATCGTCTGCGGTGAGCGCGACCAATCTTGCCTGGAGGCGGGGCGCGAGATCGGCGTGCACGCGCAGTATCTCCTCTTTCGACGGGTATTTCGCCTGGTCTCCTAGCGACGCGCCGCGTGCGAAGAGGTCACCCCAACCGGTCTCGACCGGATCGCCGAGCAGCCGGAGAATGAGCGCCCGCGTGCCGACCATGTGGCCTGCAATCCACAGGATCGGGTTGTTCTCGGGCGTGGCGCGAGCCCACAACTGATCGTCGGCCACGCCCTCGAAGGCCTTGGCGACCAACCCGGTGTTGGCCGCAAAGATGTACGCGATCGCTTCGGCGGCAGGTGCCGTCATGTCACGCCTCGCGATTAGCAGCCTGGGCGAAGAGCTGCATCAGACCCGACCACCCATCCGGTGAGCTGACGCCCGTGCGCATGGCGTCGGCGCCCGCTCCGTGCCGGCTGAAGTGTCGATGCTCGAGATCGACGCGGGTTCGTCCGCCTTCGACCGGCGTGAAGCGTACTTCGACCTCGCTGGCCTTGGCCAGATCGGGCTCGAACTTCCACTCCGGGTTGATCTGCCAGGCAAAGACGAAACGAGTCGGCGGGTCCCACTCGGTCACAACCCCCCATGGACATTCGGTGCCGTCCGCTTCCCGGCCGAAGCACCGGCCGCCTACTCGCGGCTCGATGACGGCCTCAGCGAGCGGGCCTGATCCGATGTGATGGGTCCTCGGCCACCAGGTGTTGAAGCCTTCGGTGAACACGGCGAACGCGCGCTTGACGTCGGCCTTCACGGTGACGCTCGTCCGGACCGGAGTATCGACAGTCGACAGGGTGCTCATACGTTCTCTCCTGAAATGGGGTTGGCGGAAGCATTACGGGTCTGCGGAGGTTGTTGCTCCACGGCGCGGGCAAACGCGGCCAGCGCGTGGTTCCAGAACCGGTCGAAATAGGCCCGGAGAGCCTCGACGCCGGCAGGGTTCAGCTCGTAGTAGCGCCGCGTGCCGACCGGGCGGTCGATCACGAGGCTTGCCCGTTTGAGAACGCGCAGGTGCTGGGAGATGGCCGGTCGGCTCACTGGAAACGTCTTTGCCAGCTCACCCACCGGGACAGGGCCCGTGAGCAGGCGTTCGATGATGGCGCGGCGAGTGTGATCGCCAAGCGCGTCCATCTGAACCTGAGGGTAAGTAATCATTTACCGTAAGTAATAACTTACCGATTGAGCGCTGTCAAGCATTTAACGCGGCCGAAATGTTCGACTGCGGACGGTTGGCTATCGTGGCGAGGTGACTGTGACGACCGTGCCGCCAAGGATGACGATGCCGATGGCGTCCGGAGCGCCAACGGCCAATCCAGCTGAGATGTCAGCCAAGATCGCGGTCTCGGGCATGGATTTCTATTACGGCGTGACGCGCGTTCTCGAGCAGATCAACGTCGACATCGCCGCCAATCACGTGACTGCGCTCATCGGACCGTCGGGTTGCGGCAAATCCACCTTCCTGCGTTCGTTGAACCGGATGAACGACATCATCCCAGGCGCGCGGGTCGCAGGATCAGTGCTGATCGACGGCCTCGACATCTACGCGCCCTCGATTGACGTCGTCGACCTCAGACGACGTGTCGGCATGGTGTTCCAGAAGTCCAACCCTTTCCCGAAGTCGATTTTCGAAAACGTCGCCTACGGCCTTCGTATCAACGGGATGGCGCGCTCGCGTGATGAGATGCGCACCCGAGTCGAGGCGAGCCTGCGGGCGGCGGCCATCTGGGACGAGGTCAAAGATCGCTTGAATAGCTCCGCCCTCTCCCTTTCAGGAGGTCAGCAGCAGCGCCTGTGCATCGCCCGGGCGCTGGCGGTCGAACCCGAAATCCTGCTGATGGACGAGCCGGCATCGGCGCTGGATCCGATTGCGACTCAGCGCATCGAGGAGCTGATCTATCAGCTCAAGGTCCGCTACACGATCGTCATCGTGACGCATAACATGCAGCAGGCGGCCCGCGTCTCGGACGTCACGGCCTTCTTCTGGCTCGGCAAGCTGATCGAGTGCGGCCGGACCGACAAGATATTCACGGCACCCACCGAAAAACTGACTGAGGATTACGTGACGGGACGGTTCGGCTGATGGAACCAGTGGGGCGGGTGGTGGTTCATTTCCAGGAAGAGCTGGAGCAACTCAAGACGCGGTTGCTCGAGATGGCCGGCAGCGCAGAAGAGCAGGTGCGTCTCGCCGTGAAGGGCCTGGTCGACCGCGATTACGACCTGATTGACCGCACGCTGGTCGGTGACCAACCACTGAACACGCTGCACATTGAAATCGACAGCCGCTGCTTCACGCTTCTCGCGCTCTACCAGCCGATGGCCGCCGACCTCCGGACCATCGTCGCCGCAGTGAAGATCAACACGGACCTCGAGCGCGTCGGCGACCTGGCGGTCAACATCGCCGAAGCGGCGCGCCGCTACGTCTCGCATGCACCGGTCAAGAAACTCATCGACATTCCGCGCATGGCGAGCATCGCCCAGACGATGCTGCGGGATGCGCTCGACGCGTTCGTCCGGAGGGACGTCGAGCTGGCGCAGCGCGTCTTGAGCGAGGACGACCGCCTCGACACGCTGAAGACCCAGATTTTCCGGGAGCTCCTCACCTACATGCTGCAGGACCCTCACAGCATCGAGCCGGCGCTCGACCTGATTCTGGTATCCCGGCATCTGGAACGCATCGGCGACCACGCGACCAACATCGCCGAGGACGTCATCTTCATCGTCTCAGCCAAGGACGTCCGCCACCACGCTGGGGAAACCGCCCCGTAAGCTCCTGAGGTTCGGATAAGATAGCGAGGATGTCCTCGGAGCGCGGACCGGTCCGGGAGGCAGAGCCCACGGTGTGTGTCTTCTGCCGCCGTCATCCGGTGGTCGAGGCCTGGCGTCCCTTCTGCAGCGAGCGGTGCCAGCTGCAGGATCTGGCGCGTTGGGCCGACGACTCGTACCGGGTTCCCGGGCCTGTCCTACCAGACGACCCCGACGCCGACGACGGCTCCAATTCCTAATCTGTTCATTCTTTACGGCACCTATGGCAGACACTCTGAGCGTTGTCGACAACCGTACGGGCAAGAAATACGACCTTCCGATCCAGGACGGCACCATCCGGGCGATGGATCTGCGGCAAATCAAGACCGGGCCGGAAGACTTCGGGCTCATGACGTACGACCCGGCCTTCATGAATACGGCCAATTGCCGCAGCAGCATCACTTACATCGACGGCGACAAGGGCATCCTGCTGTATCGCGGCTACCCGATCGAGCAGCTCGCCGAGCACAGCGATTACCTCGAGACGGCCTATCTCATCATCTTCGGCGAGCTGCCAACCGAGAGCCAGTTGCAGTCGTGGAAGCGTGAGATCACCCTCCACACGATGCTCCACGAGAACTTGAAGAAGTTCATGGAAGGGTTCCAGTACGACGCCCACCCGATGGGCATTCTGCTCAGCACGGTCGGCGCCCTGTCGACGTTCAACCGGGACGCGAAGCAGATCTTCGACAAGAACTCACGCATGCGGCAGATTTACCGCCTCATCGCCAAGGTCCCGAGCATCGCCGCCTACGCCTACCGCCACAGCATCGGCCGCCCCTACAACCAGCCAGACAACGACCTCAGCTTCACCGGCAACTTCCTGAACATGCTTTTCAGGATGACCGAGCTGAAGTACCAGCCAAACCCGGTGCTGGAGCGGGCGCTCGATGTGCTGTTCATCCTGCATGCGGACCACGAGCAGAACTGCAGCACGAGCACGATGCGCAACATCGGCAGCTCGCACGTGGACCCGTACTCGGCGCTGGCCGGCGCGTCAGCGGCACTTTACGGTCCGCTGCACGGTGGCGCGAACGAGGCTGTGCTTCGCATGCTGACCGAAATCGGCACCGTGAGCAAGGTGCCGGAGTTCATCAAGAAGGTGAAATCAGGCGAGGCGAACAGCCGTCTGATGGGATTCGGCCATCGCGTCTACAAGTCGTACGATCCGCGAGCGAAGGTCATCAAACGTATTGCGGACCTGGTGTTCGCAGTGACCGGGAAGAATCCTCTTCTGGAAATCGCTCTCGAGCTTGAACGGATTGCGCTCGAGGACGACTACTTCGTCACCCGGAAGCTGTATCCGAACGTCGATTTCTATTCCGGGCTCATCTACCAGGCGATGGGTTTTCAGAGCGAAATGTTCCCCGTCCTCTTCGCTATCCCGCGCACGGCCGGTTGGGTCGCGCAGTGGGAAGAGATGCTGCTGGATCAGGAACAGAAGATCGCCCGGCCGCGGCAGATCTACACGGGCGCGCCGACACGGGACTACGTTGCCAGAGACAAACGGAAGTAGGGGCGTTTGACGTGATCTGGCTGCCCGCCTTGCTCGCCGCGCTTCTGGCGCAGACAGCCGCGGGTAGCCGTGCGACCGAGGCGAGGTTCGACTCCTCAAAGGCATACGAGCACATGCGGCAACTCGTCAGCCAGGGTCCCCGTCCGGCCGGTTCGGCGGCCATCGAACAATCGCGCGCCTACATCAAGAGCCAACTCGCCGCCGCCGGGCTGAAGGCCGCCGATCAGGCGTTCGATGCCAGCACGCCGGCCGGCGTGATCCACATGGTCAATCTGTCGGTCACGATCCCCGGAGCACGGAAAGAGCGGATCCTCATCACCGGACATTACGACACCAAGCGCATCCGCGAGTTTCGCTTCGTGGGCGCCAACGACGGCGGCTCGAGCGCCGCATTCCTGCTCGAGATCGCGCGCGTGCTCGCAGCGCGGAAGAATGCGTTCACCTACGAGATCGTTTTCCTGGACGGCGAGGAAGCCGTGTTCGAGTGGTCGGGGAACGATCATACGTACGGCAGCCAGTACTACGTGGATGCAGCCAGAAAGGCCGGAACGCTCGGCTCGATCAAGGCCAACATCCTCGTCGACATGATTGCCGACCGCGATCTCCGCATCCGCCGCGAGGAGCATTCGACCCCGTGGCTGACCGACGCCATCTGGAATGCAGCGCGCGCGTTGAAGCAGTCCGCGCACTTCGTCAACGAGCAGACGCCAATCGAAGACGACCATCTGCCGTTTCTCGCAGCCGGCGTGCCGTCCGTCGACATCATCGATCTCGAATATCCGCCGTGGCATACGGCCGGCGACACGCTCGACGCGGTCAGCGCGGGGAGCCTCCAGATCGTGGGGGACGTGTTGCTTGCGGCTCTGCCAGCGATCGAGTCTCGCCTGTCGAGGTAGTGCTCATGAAGCGTGCCGTCTCGCCCTGGAGCGTCTTCGCGGTGGCCGCAGGGCTCACCGTCATCCTCGCTGCCGTGGCATTGCCGCCAGCCGCGCGCGGCCAGTCGGACGTCAGACCGCTCATCGAAAACGAGCGGGTCACCGTGTGGGACATCGCCGCCGGCGGCACGCTGCCAAGCGTCACACCGGCTCGAGACATGGTGGTCTTGTCGATTCACGGGAAGGACGCCGACGTCAATTTTCGTCCGAAAGGAGCGGCGAAGTCCGACGGCCAGCACGCGCGGACGATTCTGATCGCGCTGCAGGACAAAATCGTGGCGCCGCTGACCAACACATCGGGGTACGCCGACGCGTTCCCGCGGCCGGGCAGCAAGCGCGTCCTGGACAATGCCCGAGTCGTCGCCTGGGATTACACCTGGACTCCCGGGCAGCCGACGCCCATGCACTTCCACGACAAAGACGTCGTCGTCACCTATCTGGCTGACGGTGAGCTCACGTCGACTGACCCCAAGGGCGCGAGCGTCGTGAACCCGCATTCTTTCGGATTCACCAAGTTCAACACTCGCGATCGCGTACACACCGAAACCCTCACCAAGGGCCAGGGACGGGCGATCATCGTCGAGCTCAAGTGAGCATGGCAATGCAGAAGGCCGATTGCAGAATTCAGAATTTCTTTACTTCTGCCTTCTGCCTTCTGCATTCTCACTGTCATTGACGCACGAGAAGTTCGCCGCGTCGTCGGTGCTGCCGTTGCGCGACCAGCGCGCGACCTGTGGGTAGACGCACAGCGGACGCGTGCGTGGACCGGCCCCGCCTCGCGCCGGACGCGTGGCGATAATCTGATCTGGCGGTACACCCTTTTCGACCCACGTCTCGAGCGCGGTGAGGGCGTCGAGCGTGTTGGGGCCTGGTCCGCCGTTGCAGTGCCCCATGCCCGGCGCCATGAAGAGGCGCATGAAGGCCTTCGTCTGATCCGGGCCGCCCATCGCCTCCGTCACCTCTTCGTAGTATTTGATCACGTCGCCGGCTGGAAGGATCGGATCGACCCATCCGGTGTGCATGACGATCTTCCCACCGCGATCACGAAATGGCCTGAGATCGTGAGCGGTCGCGTTGATGAAGCCCATCTTGGCGTTGACATAGGCCACGTCGCGATCCCAGTCCATGCTGCGCCAGTCCCACTTGGGGTTGTTGAACACGAAGTACTGAAAGAAGCCGACGCGACGCGGCTCGGGGACATCGAGAAAGTTGCGCCATCCGTCGCCAGGTCCCGGACCGTATGCCTCGCTGCCAAGCGGCCAGCCGGGGAAGATCTGATGGCCCGTCCGCGGATTCTTCGGACCCTCATACACCTTGCGAACAGCGGCCAGCTCCACCGGAGTCAAACAGCCGGCAGATGCACCTCCTGAGCACAGCAGCGACGCTGGCTCGAACCGGCAGCGGCGCGGGTCGTCGATGACCCCATCTTTCACCCCGTCATCGGCGTCACACGCGGCAACCGCCGCCGTCGTGAGCAGCTGCAGCTTAGCGGGAGGTACGAGGTTGGTCCCATCTGGCGCGTGCGTGTGCATCCAGTTCCAGAGATACGCGACGATCTCGTTCGTGCGGTCGGCTGCCGGATTGCCGGCGACGACCCCATCGTAGTCGGCGGGATAGCGCTGGACTTCCATCATCGCCTGATGGCCACCCGTCGCACAGCCGTTGAAATACGACCGATCCGGGAAGCGGCCGGTCTGATTGCGGACGAGCAGTTTTCCCGTCTCGGTCATCAGGTGGACGGAGCGATGCGCCCAATCGACGATCTTCTCCGGATGGCCGTGGCCGAAGATGAGGTCGTCACCCGTGTGTCCCGTGTCGGTTGACGCCGTTGCGTAACCGCGACGAATCCCTTCCGCTAGCGCCCCGTAGCTGATCGACCCGGCGAAGCCGCCGGTGCCGACGCCTTGGAACTTGCCGTTCCAGGCGGTCTCCGGAATCCAGACTTCGATCGCGATGCGGGAATCGCTTGTCGGCGTCGCGATCGCGACGATGCGGCAGAAGGCGGGAACCGTCAGCACCGGCGCGGCACCTGAGCCTTGCGAAGGTGGTTGGAACTGGCCAGCCGCCACCGGCGTAGCCAACGAAATGGCGATGCCGGAAATCTTCAGGTCGGTCAGGCTGCCGCACGCGGTGCCGGCGGCAAACGCCGCCCGGTCGACGCCGAGACCCACGCAAACCATGACAGCAAGACGGCCGAGATTTGTGTGGGACATCGCGTTCTCCCTTCGATGACGCACACGCGCTGCAGACGAACGAGGCGCGGGGCCGCGATTATGTCACGCGACGGACTCGAGCGCCGCATGCATCCGTTCGATCGCCCAGGCCGTTTCGCTCTCCGTAATGACGTAAGGCGGCATCAGATAGACAACGTTTCCCAGCGGACGCAGCAACAGTCCACGATCCAGGCACGCCTGCGTCAGTCTCGGTCCCAGGGTATCGAGGTAGCCGCCAGCGGACTTCGTCGCGCGGTCCGAGACCAGTTCCACGATGCCGACGCCGCCGATCACACGCACGTCGCCGACGAGATCCAGCGACCGAAACGCCTCGAGTCCGCTCCGCATCCAGCCCTCGAGGGCCTGCACCTTGCCGATGACGTTGGTCTCGGCGAACAGACGAAGGCTCTCGATCGCCACGGCGCACGACAACGGATTCGCGGTGAACGAGTGCCCGTGGAAGAAGGTCCGCGTGCGATCCTCGCTGAGAAACGCTTCGTAGACCGGTTCGGTCACCGCGGTCGCGCCAAGCGGAAGATATCCTCCGGTAATCGCCTTGGACAGGCAGATGATGTCGGGCGTGACATCGGCGTGATTGCAGGCGAACATGCGGCCGGTTCGGCCGAACCCGGTGAGCACTTCGTCGGCAATCAGCAGCAGGCCGTGGCGATCGCACAGGCGGCGGACGCCGGCCAGGTATTCGGCTGGCCAGACGATCATGCCGCCGGCGCCCTGAAGCATCGGCTCCACGATGACGGCGGCGACCGAGCCGGCATGAGACGCAAGCACCGCTCCCAACGTGTCCAGCGACGCCGGAGCCGTGTCGCCCAGACACTCGATGTGACACATCGTGCGCTCCAAACCGATCGGACAGCGGTAGCAGTAAGGCGGGTGGACACGGGCGACGTCAAACAGCATGGATGCGAACGGTCGCGTGAAGAGCGAGTCCTCACTCGCCGACATCGCCCCGACGGTATCACCGTGGTATGCATGATGAAGCGCGACGAATGTCCGCCGGCTCCTCTCGCCACGATTGCCCCAGTACTGGCAGGCGAGCTTCATCGCCACTTCGACGGCTGTCGATCCGTTGTCGGAGTAAAAGACGCGGGTGAGGCCGCGCGGCAGCACGCCAAGCAGACGCTCGGCGAGCTCGACGGCTGGTTCGTGCGTGCAGTTGGCGAACACTACGTGCTCGAGCCGCCGGGCCTGGGCGCCGAGCGCCTCGTTGAGACGCGGGTGACTGTGGCCGTGAATGTTCACCCACCAGGACGATGTGCCGTCCAGCAACTTCCGCCCGTCCTCGGTGTAGAGATAAACGCCCTCACCGCGCACGATCGGCAGCGGCGCCGGCCTCGTCAGCATCTGCGTGTAGGGATGCCAGACGGCGCGCGCGTCCCTGTCGACGAGGCGTGAGCTCATGAACGAAACAGCGGCGCCAGCCGCCCGTTCGGATCGAGCGACGGGAGCTGCGCGAGCAGCGCGTCGCGACTGAGAACGGCACAGGTCGTCAGCTCGCCCAACACCTCGACCTCGCCGTACTGCTCGATGGCCGCGCAATTTTCTGCGTTCGGCGGCCCGTTCACCACCACTCCCGCCACTGGCACCTGACGCGCGCGCAGCGCCTCGATCGTCAACAACGTGTGGTTGATGGTGCCCAGCGTCGAGCGTGCCACGATGATCACGGGCAGCCCGAGGCCCTGGATGAGATCGATCATGAGCGCCGATTCGTTCAGTGGGACGAGAACGCCGCCCGCACCCTCGACGATGAATCGGTCGGTGTGTGCCTGTGCGGCGGCGATGGCCAGCAGATCAGCTACGTCAATACGCTCTCCGCTCAGCCGGGCTGCCAGGTGCGGCGACACTGGTCTCGGCAGCCGTACGCCATCGCGAAGAGCGCTGCCCCCGCCGGTCAACTCCTCCACCACGCGGGTGTCGTCGTCTTCCTCGACGCCGGTCTGAATC
>JBKPSC010000363.1:0-13903 GCA_046734915.1 Acidobacteriota bacterium
GTCCACAACTGGCTGATTTCGAGCGCCTGTTCCCAGTCCTGAAGGGTGTCACGGTAGTAACGAAAACCGATGATGAAGCGCTCGCGCTCGCTGATCCGATCTCTGAGTTCGAACGCCCGTCGCGCGTACTCCGTTGCCAGCGCGCTTTGTCCGGTATTCGTATAGACGTTGGCGGTAAGGGCGAGGGCCAGCGCGAACTGCGGATCGAGCTCGAGGGCGCGCCGGAGATAGGGCAGCGCTTCGAGCCGCGGCGTCGCGCGCCCTTCTTCGAGCGCGTGCGAGTACGCATGCAGCGCCTCGAGCGTCGGCGTCGTCGCCCGCGCCAGCGGCGTGTCGAATTTCTGAATCGACGGCAGCGACTCGCCCAGCTTCTGCCGCAGCTGCGAGACCGCGCTGCCCAGCGCGCCGAGGACCTCTTCGCGCGTCGCCGTCTCGACCTGCTCGCGCGCCATGACGTCGCCCGTCTCGGCGTTGACCGCCTCGAGCGCAATCACGAAGTGCGTGCCCAGCCGCGCGATTGATCCGCTGACCAGTGCCTTGACCTGCTCGCGCTGCGCGATCTCGCGCGCGACCGCCGGCGTCACCGCGGCATCGGCGGCGCGGCCCATGAGCCGCAGCGTTTCGCGCATCCGATCGTCGGGGAAGACCTTGAGAAACGGCGACTGCTCCAGCGCGACCGCGAGCGCGACTTTCAGCGTGCCGTCGAACACGGGCTCCCCGGTCGTGTTCGTGAAATCAGCGAGGATGATCGAATCCTGCTCGCTCAGCCTGGCCTGACCACCGGGCACGTAGAAGAACGCCCCGACGGCCAGCGCAATCACGGCCAGTGCCGCAACCGTTCCGATGACCCACACACGCATGCCGCGCGGCGCTTCCGCCTCGGCCGACGGCAGCATCGCCGCCATGGCGCGAGCGGTAGGTGGACGACGGCCGGGGTCAGGCGTGAGCGCCTGCAGTACCGTCTGCTCGAGCGTGGGATCGACGTTCGCGACCTTCGCCGACGGCGGCGACGGCGGACCCGAGGGACTCGAGCGATTGAAGGGATGCTGTCCGACCAGCAATTCGTACAGGATGAGGCCGAGCGCGTAGATGTCGGTCGCGTCAGACAGCTGGCCGCCACGTGTCAGCTGCTCGGGCGCCATGTAAGCCGGCGTGCCCACGAGGTTGTGCGACCCGCCCTCTTCGCTCTTCACCGCCACGCCGAAGTCCGTGATCCGAACGCGGCCTTCGTTGTCGATGAGGACGTTGGCCGGCTTCAAATCGCGATGCAGGACGCCGCGCGCGTGGGCCGCCGCCAAGCCCTCACACAACTGGCGCGCGATCTCGAGGACTTTCTCCGACGAGAGCCGGCCGACCCGCTTCAGCAAGCTGGCGAGATCTTCGCCTTCGACCAGCTCCATCGAGAGAAACGCCTGCCCCTGGTCCTCTCCGACGTCGAACACGCGGCAGACCGCGGGATGCGTGATCTGGCGGGCCAGCCGGACCTCACCGATGATCTGCGCCCGCGCCGCCGCCCCGGTCGAATGAATCAGCTTGAGCGCGACCGGCGTGCCGAGCACGAGGTCGTCGGCACGCCAGACGTCGCCCATGCCGCCGCGACCAATGCGGGCGATCATCCGGTAGCGATTCGCGAAAACGTCTCCGGACTTGAGCGAGTCAGACGGGCCGACCGAGGACGACGGAAGACCAGTCGATGCCGAGCCACGCGACGATTCGTCGTGGAACTGCAGCAGTGATTCGACTTCGGCCTGCAGCGCCGTGTCCTCGCCACATTGCTCGGTCACGAACTGCGTGCGCCGGACGCCCTCGTAGTTCAGCGCCTCGAGGAACAGATCCTTGGCGCGCTCGTGCAAACTTGGCATGAAGGGGCAACCGAAGTGTAACCGTCCCGACGGCGACAGTCGAGTCCAGTGGTGGCTCCGCCGCGCATCACGAACGTCACACTGCGGACGACGGTGATGTCCTGCAGCGGATTCCCAGGCGTCGCGATGATGTCGGCTTCCAGCCCGGAGCCAGCGTGCCAATCAGGGCGACCGGTGCGTCCCGAATCGAACACGCGCAAACGACGACAGAATTGCGCGTACTCAGCGGCCGCGAGGTTCAGACGAGGGCGGCACCAGGCCTTTCAAGCGCATGTAGGTCACGACGTTGCCGTAGTGCTCGAAGGCGTGCTGCGCGTGAAACGCCAGAACGGTCAGCCGCGGCATCCGAATCGGGACGCGGGCGCCTTCCCCGCCGGCATCGAACGTCACCTCGGGCAACCCGGCCACATCAGTCATGGCCGCATATTGCGCATCGCAGTAGACGAACGATTCAGCCAGGGCCTTCACAAGATCGGCTTTTTGCGACTTCGATTTCTCGATTCCCGCATCCATCGGCGGCGTCTGGCCGGCCAGTACCGAGCACAGGCGGTAATTCGCGTCGGCCAGGTGACCGATGAGTTGTGCGAACGAGCGAATCTCAGGCGTCGGGCGGAATGAGTACTCGGCATCCGGCATCTTCGCCGCCGCTCGTGTGACGAAGTCCTTGATGATCGAGTAGTTCAGCCGGGCGCCGCTGGTCAGCGGATTCGGCGACTGCGCCGCGGCGTGGCCGGTCGACAACAGCACTCCCGCGATGATCGCGGTCACCACCCGCATGGTTCCAGCCCTCCTCTTACGGCTGAACGATCAACTGATATTCATAGTCTCCATACCCGGGGAATGCGTAGGCAAACTGATACCGTCCCGGCAAAAACGTCCCGAGGTCGATCCAGAGGCGCTGAAGCGCCTCGATCTCCGCGTTGTCCGACCGCCCCGGGCCATTCAGCACTCGGTATGTCTTGCCGTCGGCCTGCCGCAGGCCTTCGTCATAGACGCCGACGGGGTCCCTCAGCATGCTGAAGACGACGTCGCGCTGCTCGGCGTTCAGCTCGTGTGTGTCCGCGCCTTCTTTGATTCGGACCGTGCGCGCTGCCAGCGATTGGCCGACTTCTGCGATTACCTGACGCACCTCGTCGTCGGTCAGTCGCGTCTCTTCCCGGAGGCGCTCCCGCAACTGCGTTCGCGCCGGGTCCTCGGGAGCGCTGCACGACGAGAGCAGCGACGCACAGAGCGCGAGCGTCACGATCAGCACACGTTCGCGCGGGGCGCTAACCACCGGACATCGCTCCAATGACGAGGAATGGCTCCTTGCCCTTAATCACCGCATCGGGCAGGAGTGTCTCGGGCGGCGCGTGCGAGAGATCCTCTTCGCAGGCATAGAAGCGCAGATACGGGCGACGCTGCCGCGTGATCTGATCGCGGATCGTGCCCACGAGCATCGGATAGGCCGTCTCCAGCGCGTCAATGACCGCGCCCATCGTGGCACGGCCACCGACATCCACCGAGACTTCCTGGCCGACGCGCGCCAGGTTTCGCAGATGCGCCGGCAGTTCCACCCGGATGGTCAAAGCGTCTGAACCTCCACGGACAGAACCGGTGGCAGGTCGCGAACGATCGGCGCCCACGTGTCGCCGGCGTCGGCCGAGCCGTAGACCTGGCCGCCGGTCGTACCGAAGTAGATGCCGCACTTGTCGAGCGCGTCGACGGCCATCGCATCGCGAAGCACGTTGACGTAGCAGTCCCGCTGCGGCAGTCCGTTGGTCAGCGCTTCCCACTCGCTGCCACCGGTGCGGCTCCGGTATACGCGCAACTTGCCGTCCGGCGGATAGTGTTCGGAATCGCTCTTGATGGGCACGACGTAAATGGTCTCGGGTTCCTGCGCGTGGACGTCAATCACGAAGCCGAAATCGGTCGGCAGGTTGCCGCTCACCTCGCGCCACGAGTCGCCGCCATCGTCGCTGCGCATGACGTCCCAATGCTTTTGCATGAACAGTGTCTTGGGACGCGACCGGTGCATGGCGATGCGGTGGACGCAGTGGCCGACCTCCGCCTCCGGGTTCGGAATCTGCTCCGACCGCAGGCCGCGATTGATGGGCGTCCACGACGCGCCTCCATCTTCGGTGCGGAAGGCGCCGGCGGCCGAAATGGCGATGAACATGCGATCGGCCTTGCTAGGATCGATCAGGATCGTGTGCAAACACATCCCGCCCGCGCCCGGGGCCCAGTGCGGGCCCGATTGGTGGGTCCGCAGGCCCGGAAGTTCGCTCCAGATCTGACCGCCATCGGTTGTCTTGAACAACGCCGCGTCTTCGACGCCGGCGTGCACGACATCGGGGTCGTTCAGCGACGGCTCGAGGTGCCAGACGCGCTTGAACTCCCACGGATGTGGCGTGCCGTCGTACCACTGATGGGTGCCCGGCGTCCCCTCGTAGGCGAACTTGTTCCCGACCGTCTCCCAGGTCTGCCCGCCGTCGCTCGACCGCTGCATGAGCTGGCCGAACCAGCTGCTGCCCTGGGAAACGTAGATACGGTTCGGGTCGGCCGGTGATCCCTTGAGGTGGTAGATCTCCCAGCCGCCGAAATGCGGGCCGTTCACCGACCAATTCTGGCGCTTGCCGTCGGCACTCAGGATGAACGCGCCCTTCCGCGTCCCCACCAGCACGCGTACGCCACTCATTGTGTGCTCCGTTCCTGGCGTCCAGCCGCACCACGACAGGTAGGCGCGGGCGCCTTCACCCTCTCAGTCGATCGAGCGGCGGCGAAATCGACAGCGTCCCTGCCCAGCCGCGGCGCCGCTTCAGCTCTGCTCGGCGAGCGCCTGGATCTTGAGAACGGTGTTCCAGTTGCGAGCCGTTCCCCGCGTCCCGAGCGCCTTCTCTATCAGGTTGGCGGTCAGCCGCGACCGCCCGACGCCGTCGGGATACGTGACGAAGAGCTCGCGCCCCACGGCCTGCACGAGCTCCCGATCCTTTATCTGCTGTTGGAGTCCCCGGACAGCGGAAGCGCCCGGCGCCGACTTGAGAAACATGACCAGCAGATGGCTGGGGTCGTTCCTGGCTTCTTTCGGAAACGGGTTGCCGTCGATGACGGCCGCCCATTCAGCGGACGTTCTGACCATGACCTCGATCGCGAGCAACCAGCGGCTTCGCGCCTCGGATTCGAGGCGCGCCTCGACCGCAGCCGGAGCGGTCCGGCTGCGGAAGATGGCGTTTCCACTCTGCAGAAGCGTCCTCGGCTCGATCATGCCGCACTCAGCCAGACACCTCCTGAGGTCGGCCATCGCGACGAGGTTGCGGCCGGCGAGATTAATCGCCCGCAACAGCGCGATCTGCGTGGTCGGTTGGGCCATTCACATCTTCGCGAGAGTGAGTCCCTCGACATGCACCTCGAGCTGGTGGTTGATGCGGATCCCGTACACACCGTCGGTCTTGGCTGCCATGCCCGTCTTGGGCGACGACCCTACCGTCGTGCCGTTGACGAGGTAATCGATCTTGTCGGCGCCGACCCTGACCTCGAGCGCGTTGATCGAGCGGCCGTTGGCATCGGGCTTCTTGATCGCGTCACTGGCCGTCTTCGCCACCACGTCGTGAGTGGCTTCGCCGGCGCGATGCTTGACGAGGAACGTCCCGTCCTGAGCGACGAGGAAATACAGGTAGCTCTGTCCCGCGCCGTCCAGGCCGTTGGCGCCGAAGACGAGACCGTAGTAGTTCGTGTGTCCGCTGGGCTTGACGAGCGTGAAGTTGCCCTTCAGGGAGTACGCGCCGGCGGCCGTGTTGCCCGGATTGAAGTAGGTCGCGGCCTGCGGGTTCGTCGCGTGGAATCCGGTGCCCATCGTCACGAACTTGATGGTGCCGGCGGCGTCGGGATCGGCAGCGCTCGTGGACCGATCGACGCGCATCTTCCAGCCGGCCGGCGGGGCCTGCGCGAGAAGCGGCGCGATCGTCAGCGTGGCGAGTAGAGCGGCGAGCAAACAGCGCTTCATATATAAAGCCTCCTCCAGAACCACCCGGGGTGGTCCGCAAGTTCGAAGCATAGGTCAAAGAAATCATCGAGACAACGGCGTGTGCCATGATCGAGCCCTATGTATGAGCCGCGCATCCTGCATCCTCACGAGCACGCCGAATGGCGACCGGATCGCATGGGCAAGAGCACGCTCTTCGAGTCGCCGAGATTGCTCATCGGCCTGAACGCCTTCGAACCGGGACAGTCGCACGCGCTGCACGCCCACGCCGGCATGGACAAGCTGTACTACGTGATCGAGGGCGACGGCCTCTTCCTGCTGGAAGGGCGCGAGCTGTCGATGCGCGCCGGCGACGTGCTCGTGGCGCCTGACGGAGTGCCGCACGGCGTGAGGAACACGGGCACGGCACGCCTGTTGGTGCTGGCTGTGCTGGCGCCCTGGCACCAGTCTTGACCCCCTGGTATCAGGGTTGAAACAGCCCCGCTACTCGTATACAGTGCCCGGGCCACCTTGTATCCGAGTTTCACTCCGTTCTGTCTCGGGAGGCTGCTGCAATGAGGCGTTGTTTCACCTACTCTCTGGCCGTTGTCGTCGCAGTCGCCGGCGCCGCGTCAATGACGCTGCTCCCGGCCGCCGCGCAGTCGAGGGCCACGGCGACCAACGTGCCGGTGATCCCGCACGAAGCGGTGCCCAACTTCTTCAAGAACCCGCCCGGTATCTACACCGGCGAGAACATGGGCATCGCCACCAACTCGAAGGGCAACATCTATATCTATCACCGAGCCAACGAGACACGCCTGTTCGAGTACAACCCGCAGGGGGTCTTCGTTCGTGAGATCGGGCGGAACAACTACGGCTTCGCGTTCGCGCACTCGGTGCGCGTCGACGCCCAGGACAACATCTGGGCCGTCGACGAAGGCACCGACATGCTCGTGAAGTTCAGCCCCGAGGGCAAGGTGCTGATGGTCATCGGCCGCCGCGAAGATCCGGTCGGTTCGCTGTCCGCCATGCCGGGACAGGGCGTCTTCCACGGCCGCAACGAGAAGTACCGGTTCGGGCGCCAGACCGACGTGGCCTGGGACCAGCAGGGCAACATCTTCGTATCCGACGGATACTTCGACGGCCGCGTCGTGAAGTTCGATAAGAACGGCAAGTTCCTCAAGGCCGTCGGCAAGCGCGGTCCGGGCAACCTCGAGTTCAACACCCCGCACTCGATCGCCACGGACTTCCAGGGCAACGTTTACGTCGGCGACCGTGGCAACGCCCGCGTGCAGGTGCTCGACAACGATCTGAACTGGAAGGCCAACTACGCGAACGTGGGCAATCCATGGGGCGTGTGCGTCTCGGGCGGCCCGGGTCCGAAGAACCCCGGCAAGCAGTACCTCTACTCGACCAACTCGTGGCCTGACAGCGCTCCGGCCGCCGCCACCGAGTTCACCGGCGAGGTCTACAAGATGGAGCTGGACGGTACGATCGTCGGCAAGTTCGGCAAGGGCGGCAAGGCGCCGGGTGAGTTCTCGACGATCCACCAGATGGACTGCCGCGACCCGAACACGATTTACACCGCGGAGATCAACAACTGGCGCTCGCAGAAGATCATCCTGAAACCGCAGGCTGCCACGAAGACGAGTGCGAATTAGGAGACCGGGGATGACACGCACACTCAAGGGTTTCGTGGCCGCAGGCATTCTGGCCTTCAGCGGTTCGCTGCTCGCTCAGTCGGGCGTTCCAGAGATCACGTTCGATTCCAACGCCGACCTACTCAAGACTCCGGACAACGTCTTCGTCGGCGAAGTCGGCGGCGTTGGACAGAACTCGAAAGGCCAGATTTTCGTGTACACCCGCACCGGGCATCCGTACGCGACGCTCGGTGACAACCGCACGTTCTACCGCAATGGCTCGAAGCTGTTCCAGTTCGACCAGACCGGCAAGTTTGTCCGCGAGCTCGGACAGGATGTCTACGGCTTCAACGCCGCGTGGGGCCTCCGCGTCGACGCGCAGGACAACGTCTGGACCATCGATCAGGGCGCCAATCAAGTCGTGAAGTTCGATCCCGATGGGAAGGTCGCCCTCGTCCTCGGCCGTAAGCCCGAGGCGATCTCCGTCCGGCCCGGTCCTCCGCCAGGAGCTCCGCCACCAGCGGCAGGCGGCGGTGGACGTGGCGGCGGCGGAAATGATGGCGGCGGCGGTGGGCGTGGCGGTGGCGGAAATGATGGCGGCGGACGCGGCGGCGCTCAGGCCAACGCACTGCCTGGCGCCGGTACGCCTGGCTCGACGTTCAACCGTCCGTCAGACGTCGCGTTCGACAAAGCCGGCAACATCTACATTGCCGACGGCATGAACGGCAACGTGAACCGCATCGCAAAGTTCAACAAGGAAGGCAACTTCGTCCGGCAGTGGGGTTCGACCGGCGCGGAACAGGGTCAGTTCAACGGTCCGAAGGCCGTGGCGGTTGACGCGCAAGGGAACGTCTACGTTCTGGACTCCGGCAACAAGCGGGTGCAGGTGTTCGACGGTGATGGCGCGTTCAAGTCCCAGTTCCCAGCTCCGGGAACGCTGACGATGTGCATGACCACCGGCGCGACGCAGTATCTCTACATCTCGCATTCGGGCGATCCCGACGGGATGGTGGATGCGGCGATCTTCAAGGTGTCACTCGACGGAAAGGTGGTCGGGAAGTTCGGCGCGGCCGGCAAGCTGCCGAAGCAGTTCGGTCTGGCCAACTCGATCGATTGCCGCAACGAGAACGAGTTGCTCGTCGGCGAGCTGACCAACTGGCGGGTCCAGAAGGTCTCGATGAAGCGCTGACGCGCTTTCGGTCCGGCTCTACTCAAGCGCCCCCGGGACTTACGGTTCCGGGGGCGTTGCTGTTTCAGGGAGGCGACGGTCTACCGTCGGACGGGAGCACGTCGTCGGTTTCGACGACACGCCATCCCACTGTCCAGTTCTGGAACTGCATCCGGTGGGTCCACTCGATCGCGTTGGTCCAGTCGTCGAAACTGCGGATGCCCACCGGACTGCCGTTGAGATACCACATGACGTACGCGCCATCGCCCGTCGACCCGATGACCGCGTGGGTCGACAGGCTGCTGCCGCGACGCATTCGCCACATCACCGTTGGTTCGTCGTAGGTCGAGCCGATCGAGGTTCGCTTCACGCCCGCCGATTAGGCAATCGGAATACCACGGTCACAAATCCATATGTTTCATACAGTTGTCGCAACTAATCGAGCCCGGTAGTGCACTGATGTGGAGACGAAAGGCTTCCTCTTGGCAGCCTTGTTCAGAAGACACGATTACCTGCGGCACTAGCCGTCCTGCGGTGGCCGTCCCTGCTGGCTAATGAGTGTGGCCGTAGATCGCGTAGTTGACGCCCAGCTTGTAGGCCTCGTTCGACGTGCTGAACGGAAACAGGCCTTCCCCGGACCATTCCCAATACTCAGGGACGTCGTTGTCGAAGTTCGCCACGACCATGAGGCGTCGTGAAGGATCGTTGTCCTCGAAGATGCCGAGGAAGCTGGGACGGATGCGAGACATCGGATGGACGATGGAGTCGATGTCGTGGATCTCGAAGAACGAGCGGAAGATCTGATGCGAATTGTCCAGCTTGGTGAAACGGGACCCTGGCAGGACGCGTCGCATCTGGGCCTCGAAGTTGGCCCATTGTGACGGACCGTCGAAGTCCTCGAAGACCGCAAAGCCCCCCTTTTCCAGGTAGGCGCGAAACGATGTCGCCTCGGAGTCGGTCAGATTCCAGAACCCCGGCTCCCACATGAACGCGATCGGATACCGAAAGAGCTCTGGGTCATCGAGCGTCAGAATAGACGTTCCGTCGTTGCGCATGTCGAGGTAGGTCAGCTCGCGGATTATCTGCGTCAGGTGCTGCTCAGCTCTGGGATAGTCATGATCCCAGGCTGAGCTCCAAAATCCACGTCCGCTGCCTTCAGGCCGCCAGCGCAGGCGGACGAAGGTGAACCGGCCGTCGTACTCGACCCGAGCGTGCGTGGGGTTGCGCCACCCGCCAAACTGCGCCGCGGCCCCAATGGCAACCAGCGCCGCCAGGAGCCCCAGCACGGCTACGCGCGAGCGGCGATTCATGGGTCGCATTATCGCGGATTTTGCTCGTTGGAGAGGACGAGTTCGTCCACGCGCGCGGACGAAACGCAGCCTTGTCTGACGCGGTGAATGGGCCAAATCCTGCGAATGAGTCGGTTGTAGGTTGTCAAAACTCGGCACCTGACTTGCTCTGAGAGCGCCCGTAAGGTGTCGGGCACGCTTCACCCCCGGTGAGGGACGCCGACGCGACGACCAGGAGGCTCCCCATGTCACGATGGCTCTTATCCGCCCTATTGGCGCTCAGCCTTTCCGCGCCGGCGTGGGCCGACGAACCCAGCAATCTCGCAATCTTCAACGACGTCTCGAAGCAAGTGCAGCAGTACGCCTTCTTCACGATCTTCGACGCAGTGCACGCCTCCATCGACAATGGCGTGGTCACCCTCACTGGCAAGGTGACGATGCCGTACAAGGCAACGGACCTCGCCAAGCGGGTTGCAAAGGTCGACGGCGTGACGGAGGTGCGCAACCAAATCCAGGTGCTGCCCGTGTCACAGTTCGACAACGAGCTGCGCTTCCGCATCGCCCGCGCCATCTACCGCAATTCCTCGCTGTCGATGTACGGCATTGGCGCCAACCCGTCGATCCACATCATCGTCGAGCGCGGCCACGTGACGCTCGACGGCGTGGTCAACAACGACATGGACCGCACGATCGCGCGGATGGTGGCCGCGCAATTCGATGCGTTCTCGGTGAAGAACGATCTGAAGACGACCGAGGAAGTAAAGCAGGACCTCGAAAAGCTCTGAAGACTTCTGAGGCGTCTAAAGACCTGTCAGTTCCGGGTTCTGCCGTTCTGGGTTCTGGGTTCGAAGTTCTTATTGCGTGTCCGCGAACCCTGAACCCAGAACCCAGAACCACGGAACCCAGAACTAGGGAACCGGGAACCTTGAACCGCAGAACCCGGAACCGACAAGAATCAGACCTGCCGGAGCGCCGCCGCGAGATTCCCGAGTGCGAGCTCGAGCGTCTTGCGCGACGTACCACAGTTCATCCGCATCCGCATCTCGCCGCCCGTACCGAACCCTCCCCCCGGATTCATCTGCACCTTGGCGTGCTCGACGAACCACTTCTCCATGATGTGTGACGGGGTAAGGCGTGGCAACGCCGGGTCGCGCTCTTTGTTGGCCTGATCGGTCAACGCCTTCGCGCCGACCTTCTCGACGACTGCGCTGACATCGACCCACGACAGGTACGTGCCCTGCGGCTTGACCATTTTCAGCAGCGGGATGTTCTTCTGGATGTACTCCGCGACGAAGGTCAGATTGGCGTCGTTGTACTCGAGCAATTGGTCGAGCCAGCGATCACCCTCCGTATAGGCCGCGCGATGGGCGACGACGCCGAGCGTGCTGACCTCGTCGCGCAGGTACTGCTTCACCCGGGCGAGGTAGTCCGGGTTGGTCGAGAACATGTACGCGGCTTTCATCGCCGCCAGGTTGAACGACTTGCTTGCCGACTTGAACGTGACGCTGTTGCGAACGACGGCCTCGTTGGGGAGGGTGGCGAACGGCGTGTACTTGTTGCCCTTGGTGATGAGATCGCAATGGATTTCGTCGGCCAGGACCACGACACGACGTTTCAGGCAGATCTCACCGATCGCCAGCAGGTCCTCTTTGGACCAGACGTTGCCTGTCGGATTCTGCGGGTTGCAGACGATGATCGTGTGCGTGTCGTGATCGATGCGCCGTTCGAGCTCGTCGAAGTTGAGTGAATAGCGCCCGTCGCTGCTCAACTTGTGGGGAACGTCTTCCGCCTTGCAGCCGACCACGCGGATGTCGCCGTAAAAGCCGCTGTACGCCGGCGACGGCACCAGGACTTTCGTGCCGGGCGGCGAGAACGCGCGCAGCGTCGCGATGATCGCCGGATGCACGGCTGGCGAGTTCACGATCCATTTCCGATCGAGGTCGAGGCCGTAGCGGCGCTTGTTCCACGCCACGATCGACTCGTAGTGGGAATCGGGCATCGTCAAGTAGCCCCAGTTGTCACGCTGAATGCGGTCGAGCAGCGCGCGCGTGATGCAGGGGGCCGACGGGAAGTCCATGTCCGCGATGCCCATCCCGACGTCGATGTGGTCGCGCCCGTACAGCTTGATCTGCTGGTCCCACTTGGTGCAGTCGGTGCCGGTCCGGTCGTAGACGCTGTCGAAGTCGTAACGCCCGTTGGCAGGTTCCACTCCCGTGGCGAGAGTCGGCGCCGCCGGCGCTGCTGCAGCGGAGCCGGTGTTCACCGCTCCAGCCAGGGCCGTGAGCCCCGCACTCCTCAAAAACGCCCGGCGATCGAGGCCGCTCGTATGTGCCATGGATCAGCCCCCTCGAAAATAGGTGTTTCCCGGTGTTCCGCTAAACGGGGTCATCCTACCACCCGGAAGCCGTGAAACGCTGAGAATTCCGGCCTGAAACCAGCCCTGGACGGACCCGAACGGCTCAGCGCCCGGCTTTCTTCTGGGCGTCGGCGTAGTGAGACGACCGCTGGGGCACGGCTGCATAAGCCGTTCGAGCTCGGGACGGGTCCTTGATGCGCTTCTCGTAGAGTTCGGCCGCCCGCCAGGCCGCGTCGGTGGACGTGTTCGGAAAGCGCTGCCCGAGCTCGTCGAGCGACTGAGCCGCCAGCTCGTAGCGCTTGAGGTCCTCGTACATCCCAGCCAGCTTGTCCAGCGCCGCTTCGCACTCCGGCGCCGTGGGGTAGCCCTGCACGAGCGCGCGATAAGTCACGAGCGCGGCCGGCACGGAGGTCCCGACCTGCTGGTCCACGACGCGGGTGCGAGAGCGCTCCTCGATGGCGGCCTTGCGCGCGAGCGCCTTGGGTGCCCACGCCGCCGAGGGATGCTGAGTCGCTACCTCGTCGAACAGTTTGACGGCAGCTGTCTCTCGATCGCTGCGTTTTGATCGCAGGAGGGCGTCGCCAAGCAGATAGGTGGCTTCCGCCGCCGCCGGCGCGGACCCAACCTTGCTGCGCAGCTCCACGTACGCCGCCATCGCATCGTCCAGCCGTCCCATTCGCTCGTACGCGGTGCCGACGAGGAGGTACGCGTCCGACGTGACGGCAGCCGAATGGCTGCGATCGATGGTCGCCTTCAGATCCGTCAACGCCTGGTCGTACAGCTTCGCGTCGATCTTGGCGCGTGCCACGCGCAGATCGTCGGCGCCGGGCTCGGGGACCGCCGGGCTCGATGACGCTCCTGAAGGAGCGCTCGGCGTTGCCACTGATGCGCTCGTCGGATTCGCGGCGCGTGCCGGCGCCGTAGCCGGAGCCGCCGGCGCAGCGCCCGTCGCGCTCGTCAGCGTGGTTCCGACGGGCTTTGCTGTCGGCACGGGAGCGGGCACGGCGGGCGGCGCAGGCCGTTCTTCGGCGATGACTGCCGCTGCGGGCGCCGGTGGCGCATCCGTTTGAACCGCCGCGTCGCTGACCTGAGGAGCGACAGCCGGCGGCGCCTCGACTTCGGGCGGCCGACGATTGGCGACCACGAGCCACGCGGCTAGACCGATGACGAGAACGAAGCCGACCGTCGTGCCCATGACGACCGATGGACTCACGGCGCGGCGCGCGACTGGCGTCGCCGTGGCCGATCGATCCCACCGCGATCCCGATGATGACGCCAGCGGCAACGCCCCGGACTTCAGCGCGGTCGATTCCGACTCCCATTGACGCCTGATGCGCTCCAGCTCACTGCGCAAGTCGGCGGCCGACTGATATCGCAGCGTCCGGTCCTTCTCGATCAATCTCGCGATGACATTCTGCAGATCAAGCGGAATATTGGCATTCACCTCGATGGGTGGCCGCGGCTCGCGATTGAGGATGGCGTCGAAGATGACCGCCGACGTGCCGCCCTGGAACGTGCGCTCGCCAGTGGCCATCTCGTAGAGCACCACGCCGAAGGAAAACAGATCGGTCCGCGCGTCGAGCGTCTCGCCGCGGGCCTGCTCGGGCGACATGTAGGCGACGGTGCCAAGCGCCGTGCCGTGCTGTGT
>JBKPSC010000364.1:0-20204 GCA_046734915.1 Acidobacteriota bacterium
CGGATGAATCTCATCACCGCCCGCATCGTCGGGCTCGCGACCGAGCTGGATCTCGCGCTGCTCAAGGTCGATCGCAAGATGCCGGCGCTACCGCTCGCGACCTATTCACAGGTCCGGCAGGGCGAGACCGTCTTTGCGTTCGGCAGTCCCGTCGGCCTCCGAAACAGCCTGTCGCACGGACTCGTGTCGGCTGTGGCCCGACAGATCGATCCAGACTCCCCGCTCATCTACGTCCAGACCGACGCGCCGATCAATCCTGGTAATTCCGGTGGTCCGCTCGTCAACATCCGCGGCGAGGTCGTCGGCGTCAACACCTTCATCGTGTCGCAGTCAGGCGGGAGCGACGGGCTCGGGTTCGCGATTCCGAGCGCGACGACGAGAACCGCGTTCCGCCAGCTGAAACAATTCGGCCAGCTGCGTCGGCAGGAAATCGGCATGAGCATCCAGACGATCACGCAGGGCATGGCGGCGGGGCTTGGCCTGAAGCGGGACTACGGCGTCATCGTCTCTGATGTGTCGCCCGGCGGCCCGGCCGAAACGGCCGGTCTGAAGATCGGGGACATCCTCGTCTCGGTTGATGGCCAGCCGGCAGAGAACCTGCCGACGGTCAACTACTACTTCCGCCTGAGGGATTCGACGGACAAGGCGGAGATCGTCCTGCTCAGGGGTGGTGAGCAGCGGACCATCAGCGTTCAGCCGGTCGAGGAGCGCAGCGACTTCGATTCGGTGGCGGCGATGGCCGACCCGCAGAAGAACCTGGTGCCTGAACTGGGCATTCTTGGCGTAGAAATCGACAAGACGATTGCGGCTGCGGCGCCGGGACTGCGAGATCCCTATGGCGTCATCGTCGTGGCCCGCGCCGCGGGTGCGACGAGCGAGGTGCCGCTTCAGTCGAGAGACGTCATCCGCAGCGTGAACAATCAGCGGATCGCGACGCTTCAATTGCTGCGGGAATCGGTTCGCGCGCTCAAGCCCGGCTCGTCGGTCGTCCTGCAGGTTCAGCGCGAGGGGCGGCTGATGTACATCACCTTCACGCAGGAATGAAAAAGCGGATGCTCAGCGTGATGTCTTCGCGCGGACGGTGGCCGGGTCGCACTGGATGCCCAAGACGACAACGACGTCTGGATCTTTGATCTCGCTCGACTGACGCTTCAACGCCTCACGACCGATCCAGGGTGCAATCGCCCACCCATCTGGACACCCGACAGTCAGCGCGTCGCCTTACTGCTGCGCGATGGTGTCGAGAGCATCTATTGGCAGTCGTTTGATGGGTCTGAACCGATGGAGCGTCTGAGCAGTGGTTCGCAGCCGCAGGGCCCCTCCCCGTCACGTCAGTGCGTCTCGATTGTCAGCCATCTCATAAAGGGAGAATCGACATGTCGTCGGGCCGTTCTCGTCTGATGGGTGCTGTTCTGGGCACGTTCTGCTGGACGGCGGCTGGGTGCCGAGGGCGCACCGGAATCGGTGCGCCGCCCGATCCGCGCATGAGTTTTTTTGTTACGAGCGTCGGCCTGGGCGACGGCGGCAACCTGGGCGGCCTGGTCGGAGCCGACAGGCATTGCCAGGAGCTGGCTGCCGCCGTGGGTGCCGGCGATCGCAGCTGGCGCGCTTACCTCAGTGCCCATTCCGAGTCATCGGGAGACGCGACGGCCGGCACCGATGCTGTCGCACGGGCGGCAGCAGGAGGCACGCAGGCCGCCTTCGCACGCTTCCGCATCGGGGATGGCCCGTGGGTCAACGCCAGGGGCGTCCAGATCGCGAGCGACATTGCCGATCTGCACCGCAGCGGCAACACCCTGACACCGCAGACCGCGCTCAATGAGAAGGGTCAGGAGATCGAGGCGAATGAGCGCGAGATCCTGACCGGATCGCAGTCCGATGGTACTCCGTTCTCCACGCGCGACAGTCTGACCTGCGGGAACTGGAGGAGCAACGCCGAAGGGCGCGCGCAGGTCGGACAGTTTGATCAGGCGGGCGGCACGGCCTCGTGGAATTCGTCTCATCCCACGACCGGCTGCAGCCACGCCGACCTGGCCCGTGCAGGCAATGCAGGGTTGTTCTACTGTTTCGCCGGGCCTTCCGGTCCGGGCGACCTCGCGAATCCGTACCGGCTGGCGGAAGGGTGGCCGGCGCTGCCTCAGAGCATGAACGGAGGGAAGTGGGGAGAGCTGATCAGGGTGCAAATCGATCGCCAAGGCGATATCTGGGTCTTCCATCGATGTTTCAACAACGTGCCCGCCGGCGCGGCAACGTGCGTCGGTCGCGACAGCGACCCGCCGATCCTGAAATTTGACCGGTCCGGCAGGCTCCTGGCCAGCTTCGGTCAGGGCATCTTCGCGTTTCCGCACGGCTTCACCGTCGATGACGAGGGCTACGTATGGGCCAGCGACGCGAACCAGAACGACACGGCGCTCGGCATGTCAACGAAGGCCACCGCAGGGCCCTTCATGGGCTCCCCAAGGGGACATCAGGTATTCAAGTTCAGTCCACAGGGCAAGGTGTTGATGACGCTTGGCAAGGCGGGCGTTCGAGGAAATGGTCCCGATACCTTCGATGCGCCGACCGGGGTCGCCGTCGCGGCAAACGGCGACATCTTCGTGACCGATGGCCACGGCCGGAATGATCGTGTAGTGAAGTTCTCGAAAGACGGCCACTTCATCAAGGCCTGGGGACACCATGGTCTCGGCCCCGGTGAGTTCGACCAGCCTCATGACATCGCGTTGGACTCGAAAGGCCGTGTCTTCATTGCCGATCGCACGAACAACCGCGTGCAGATCTTCGACAACGATGGCAACTTCATCGCCCAGTGGAGGCAGTTCGGCCGGCCCAGCGCGGTTTTTGTCAGCAGGAACAACACGCTCTACGTGAGCGACTCCTACTCGAACGCCAGAATCAACCCCGGCTTCAAGAGGGGCATCTACATCGGGAGTGCGATCACCGGTGAGGTGAAGGAGTTCATCCCCGATCCCGACCTGGACAGGCAGGAGGCCTTGAACATCTCAGGGGCATCAGGAATCGCCGCCGACGACGAGGGAACGGTGTACGCGGCGGACGTGGGTCCACAGCGGCTCAGAAAATACGTGAAGCAATAGCCTGCCGCCGCGCGATCGCGGCTGGGGCGCGGTGCTGGTCGTTCGTCAAGGAGAAAGCCGATGACGAGTGACCCAGGTGAGTAATCGCTTCGAGGGGGATGAGCTCCTCATCCTCCGACGGCAGTAGCTTCGTTTTGGAGCTCTTCTCGGCACCGCGGCTGAGCTTCTCCTCCCTCGTTTTTCGCATTCACCAGCGGAGGGCGTTATGCGCATCGCTGGTGTGGCGGCAGTCATTCTCGGCCTGGCGGCGAATGCCTCGGGCCAGGTCGCTCCACGATTCGAGCTCGGACCAGTGGCCCGGGTCGATGGGCTGTATTTCGAGGGCGGAACGACCGGGACGATCGGCGTCCTGGGCCTGTCCGGTCGGGTCCACGTGAGCGATCGCCTGGCGATCGAAGGCGAGGTGACGCATGGCACCGGGCGCGTCGAGCGCAGCTACGAGGGCTGGTTCGTGTCGTACGTCACCACGCCGAATCCGTCGCGTGACGAAGTCGAGCGGTTTGCTCCGACCGCGCGTCGTACTCTCGGGCACGAAGCCGGCGGCGGCTGGGGAGTGGCACTGGTCGTTTGCGACGTCTTCAAGTCGCGAGTGCCGGTGAATTTCCGTGTCGGCGGCGCCGGACGCGTTTATCGGCAGACCTCGGACTACGTGGTCCTGACCATCCCGGACGGCATCGATCCCACGCGCGTCGCCCGCGATTTCCAGAGCTCAGCGGGGGACCGCGTTCGAGGCGGAGTACTTCTGGGATTAGACGTCCCGCTCAGGATCGCGGAACGCTTTCGGATTACGCCGACGGCGCACGTCCTGTGGGGAGGACCGGCGCAGATTGGGAACACGTATCGCGAAGCCGGAGTCGGGGTTCGCGGCGACTGGGCGTTCTGATTTCGCCGGAATCGAGCCGCCGTTGTCGATGTCGCAGTGTCAGAACGTCAGCTTGAACGCCAGCTGCACCTGCCGCGGAGGAGCCGCCTGCGTGAACTGTCCATATGTCGGCAGCGGACTCGCCGGATAGGCGCCCGTGCCGAAGATGTTATTGATCTCGGTGTAGTTCGTCCGGTTGAAGAGGTTGAAGACCTCGAACAGGCCTTCAATCCTCGCCCGGCTGCCAATCGGGAACTCGCGCGAGACGCGCACATCGACGCTCGCACCGGACGGCATCGTGCCCGAGTTGCGCTCGACGCTCGATGCCTGCGTCGTCGGATCCTGACGCGCGCGGTCCGGCGGGAAGGCGCCGCCGTCCCCGTCGCCGTTGAGATCGGTCCCGGCCAGGATGTTATAGGGCCGTCCTGACGCGACCGTGATGATCGACGATACCCGGATGCCCTTCGGCGCGACATAGAGGCCGCTGAGGACGAAGCGGTTCCGCTGATCCTGCAGCGACGGCCCCCGCTCGTCCGACGCGGAGAATCCGATCGGCAGCCCGTTCGGATCGGCGTCGTTGCGCCCCTGTCCGTTGTTCTGAGGAACGAACGCACTCTGGAAGTCGGTCGATTCGTCCTCTGCCTTCGAGAGCGTGTAGCTCGCGAGGAACTGATAGCCGTTGTTGAACCGTTTGGTCAGCGCCAGCGTGAAGCCGTCGTACCAGGTGTGGCCCCACGAGGTGTACTGAAGGATGGAGGCCGACGTGTTGGCGACGTTGTTGACGTCTTCCGGACGCCGTCCGGCGCCGAGCGACGTCACCACCGGGTTGTAGTCGATCGTCCCGACCTGGTTGTAGCCGCGGACGTTCACGTAGTCGGCCGACAGCCGGATCTCGCCCGGCAATTCCCGATTGATGCCGATCGACGTGTGATGAGCCCAGGGCGTCTTCAACCCCGGATCGATCGAGATCTCGAGGCTGGGAAAGGGAGGCACGGCTGAAGCCGGAAGCTGCCGGTTCGGCACGAACGCCCACGCCCCGAATGACGTCGGGGGACCGGCAACGAGGGTCCTGACGCCCGTATCGCCGTTGATGCCGGAGGCGATGCCTGCCATCGACGTGATGTGGTTGTCGTAGAACATGCCGTAGGACGCGTGCACCGACGTCCGGCCGTTGCCGGTTGGATCCCAGGCGGCGGCGATCCGCGGCGCGAGATTGTTGCCGTCCGACGGGAAGCTGTACGCCCCCGGGTACCCGGCGACCTGATAGGTGAGTTCACCCGGCCAGATCTGATTCTGATAACGGAGCCCCAGCTTCAGCGTCAGCCGGTGCGATACCTGCCAGTCGTCCTGGGCGAAGAGCGAGATGTCGTGGTACCCGTACTCGGTTCCGGATGGACCATAGCCCTGCACGTAGCGCGCTGGAAGGCCGAGTGCGACAGCCTGAATAGAGGAGATCGGGATGGGCGCTCCGAGAATCGCCCGCGCCTGCTCCGCTGAGTAGGCGACGAAGATGTACCTTCCGCCGAAGTGCAGCGGCAGCGCCTGGTGCGTGTGCTTGACGATGTTGAAGTCGATGCCGCCCTTGAGCTGATGCGACCCTTTGAACACGCTGAGCGTGTCCAGGAACTGGTAGCGGTCGTTCGTCCGCGGCGTCGGCGTGAATCGCTGTCGTCCCACGCTCGCCACGCCGATGATTTCCAGCGTCGGCCCGCCCTCGTTTTCCTGATCGCAGATGCCGTTGCAGCGCGGATCGAGCGAGATGACGTCCTGAACCCGGCGCGCGTACTGGAAGCGCACCTCGTTGACCCACCTGCCCCTGAAAATGCCGGTGTGCGACGCAGCCAGCATGTTGTCGCTGCTGTCCAGATACGCGCCGCGGCTGCGCGCGACCTGGCCGCCGAAGGGCTCGATGTTCTCGTTCAGGTTGTCGCCGTAGTTGTAACGGATCGCCAGGCTCTGTCCGGACCGCGTTTCATGATCGGCCTTGACCAGGAAGGAATCGGTCACGAGCGCGTACGGCTGATTCCCGTCTGCAACGGGAAAGCCGGCGTTGTTGATGATTTGAAGCGGCGTGCCGAGCGCGGCGCCGGTAGTCGGGTGCCGCACGACGGTGGTGTTCTCGATATTGACGAAGTTGTTGGCCTCGACATCGAGACGCTCGAAGGACGCGAAGTAGAACGTCTTGTTCTTCACGAGCGGTCCGCCGATCGTGCCCCCCCACTGTTTGTGGCTATAGGGCGCCTTTTCCTGGTTCAGCGCGTTCCCCGCGGGATCGAATTTCTCGAAATAGTTCTTCGCGTTCAGCCCGTCGTCTCTGAAGAAGCCGAACAGGTTACCGGTCATCGTGTTGCTGCCGCTCTTCGTGACGATGTTGACCACGCCGCCGCTGGCCTTACCGAATTCGGCCGAGTACGAGTTGGTGATGACCTGGAACTCGCGCACGGCTTCCTGGCTGAACGTCGCCCGCACGCTGCCGAGCGTGATGTCGTTGTTGTCGAGGCCGTCGACGGTGATGTTGTTCGAGCGCGCGCGCTGGCCGGCAAACGTCAGCCCGGAGGTGGCCGACGCACCCTGCTGCGGCGTCTGATCGATGGTGACGCCCGGCGTGATGATCGAGAAGGAAATGAAGTTTCTGCCGTTGATCGGCAGCGATTGGATCTGGTCCTGTGAGACGACGTTCGACACGGCCGTGTTCTGAATGTCGACGAGCGGCGCCTGCGCGCTCACGCTGACCTGTTCAGTCGCGCCGGCGACCCTGAGCCCGAACTCGAGCACCCGCCACTCTCCGAGCGAGAGCGTGACCTGCTCGGAGCGCTCGGTTGTGAAGCCTGTCAGCTCGCATGTCACGGTGTAGGTTCCAGGCGGCAGCGCCGGAATCGTGAATCGACCCTGACCGTCGGTCACCGTGATGCGAACCGCGTTGGTTGCGGTGTTGGTGGCCGTGACCGTCGCGCCCGGCAGCGCGGCGTTCGTCTGATCGAAGACATTACCCGTGAGGTCGGCGGTCGTGGCGCGAGACTGGGCCATCGCTCCAGGCGTCATGGTCAGCGTGAGCACCGCAGCCCACAGCAAGCGACGAGGTGTCATGAGCCCTCCCGGCGTGAGTTGGCGGTGATCATAAGCCACTGGTGCGTGTCCGCCATGGCTAACCTGCACGGCAGTCGCGCGCCCGGCGGTTGGCCGAGGGCCAACTGGTGGCGTTACCGCGCCGAGCAGGGCTCCGGCGACCACTGGGACGCCGCGCCGTCGGGAAGCTTCTTGTAGTGCGTGCTGCGGACGAGCGGCAGGTTGAGATAGTGCGGGTCGTCGACGACATGGGTGAGGATGAGCCAGGAGTCGCCGTTCGGCTCATTCGCGCGCGAGAAGTACTCGGTCAGCACGGCGTTCTCGCTGTACGGTACGCCGTTCTTCTGCACATACCCGGGCTTCATGTGCGTGGTGACGACTTTCAGGGAACCGTACCGAGGGGGAGCAGGTGCGCCACGGCCGCGCGCCGCGCGACCGGCGAATTCCCAGGATGCCACTGACACGCCCTGCCACGTCGGCGCGCCGGCCGCCGCCGCCGGCGGACCGAAGACGAACGACCGTGTCTGCGTTCCGGCCTCGGTTTCGACCTTGAGCGTGTTGTCGGATTCCCACGTGATGTGAATGCGACCGGGCAGGCGCATGACGCCCGCGGCGCCGTACGCTCGGCACTGCTCTCCGGCGGCTTCGTCTTTCGCCGGATCCCACGCATTGGCCACACGGTTGCCTTCGGCGTTCAGCGGCATGCCGGGATGCTCGCCCTTGGGCATCGTCATCATGCGGTAACGCCAGTCTTCGGTGACGATCGACAACCAGTACCCGGTGAGATCCAGGAGCGTGCCGGCGGGCGCCTGTGATTTCGGGGTGACCGGCTGCTCGCCGGCGGCGCCACCGCGGCCCCGCTGCGCCTCCGCGCTCATCGGCGCAGACGTGCACACGAAGAGCGCCATTGCGGCCACGGTCGCGAATCGTTTAAGAGAACCGACGCGCCGCGCGACAGAAATCGTCATTGCTTCGCGCCAACGGTCTTGTACACGGCTTCGACGAACATGTCCGTCGTCCACGCGCCTGAAGTGGCGCCGTAGCGCGGATCGTAATCGCGCGTCGGCTTCGCCGCCTTCACCTGCTCGACGGTCATTCCCTTCTTGACCATGTCCTGCACCCGATCGCGAATGATCGTGAGCATGTCGCGGTAGTAGCCGACATCCGACATGTCGCACAACCGTCCGTGGCCGGGAATGATCATCGTGCCGCCTTCCGAACGGAAGTCGGCGAAGGCGATCTCGAGAATCTTGTTGACCGCGTCGATCGTGCCGTTGATCGTGCCGCCGCTGGCCACCTCGATGATCGGATAGGTGTTCTCCATGAACACGTCGCCGGTCGCGATCACGTCCGCGCGCCGGAACCACACGAGGCTGTCGCCGTCGCTGTGGGCGGCAGGCATGTAAATCAGCTCGATCTGCTCGCCACCGCGGTACTGGGCGGCCAGCTTCTTGTAGTCGACGTGGTAGGTTTCATTCGGCCACGCTTTTTCAGGAGCCGCGGCCTGCTTGCCGGTCGGCGCGCTCATCCGCGCCATGACGCTCTCGTGCGCGATCACCATCGGCCCCTCGCCGGTGACGATCTCGAACGGAATCCGCCGGCCCGCGCCATGCAGCTTCTCGTTGCCCCCGACGTGATCCGATGTCGCGCTGGTGTTGATGATGTCCGCGATCGGTTTGCTGGACAGCTGGCCGATCGTCGCGAGCACCTTGTCGGCCATCCCAGCCGTCCCGGTGTCGACGACAACCGCCCCCTGCTCGAAGGGCATCACGGTGATGTTGCTGCCGGCACCGGTCAGCATGTAGATGTTCGAGCGGACCTTCGTGACCCGGACCTCACCGGTTGAAGGCTGGCCCGGGCGACTTGCGGATTGCGCGGGTCTCGAAGACTGGGCCAACACGCCCGCCGATGCGGCGAGCAGGGCAGCGGTGATGCCGAGCGTTCTCGCGTTCACGGCGCACTCAGCTGCTTCAGCTTCTTCCGATAGTCCGGATATGTGGTTTCGGCGCCGCCCTTCACCGCATCGAGCGGGATGTTGTGCTTCTTGGCGAAGGTTTCCTGATCTTTCTGCGCCTGGTCCGGCGAGCGGCGTGGCACCCAGCCGCGCGGGTGATCCGTCTCCTCTTCGACCTCGCACAAGACCGGCGCTTCGGTCCCGTGCAGGTCGAGCTGGAAATCGGTGGACTGGATGTACGGCTCGGTGAGGTACAGGGGATCGGTCACGATCTGGACAATCGTCAGATAGTCGCCGTGGCGGAGGAGGTGCTCGACCAGCGTCGCCTTGTCACTGTGTGGCACACCGTCCCGGCGCAGGATGTACTCCTTGATATGAGTCGTCGTGATCGTGAGCATGTCGCCTTCCCAGGTGCCTGTGGAGAAGCCGGCCCACGTATGCAGGGCATCGTCTGAGGGGTGCGGACGCCCGTCCATCCAGATGACCCGATCGATCAGATTCTGAAAATTGATGTGGTACGCGATCGGCTCGCCGGTCACGCGATCGATGTCCTTGGTGATGGTCGCCGGGTACACGCTGCGCCAGATGTTGGGTGACGTATGCGGGCGGCACTGCCACTCGTCAAGGCCGTACAGCGCGCCGCTCCAGGTATCGGCGCGCAGCCGCGCCGCGTCGTTGAGCGGCAGACCGGTGTAGTCGCCGAGCTCGCCGCCGGGGCCGCGCTCCTCCTGATCCTCGTGCTGGCGGGTGGCCCAGTGGCCGGTGATGTCCAAGATCGGGGCGCCGAATCCCTGCGCAGACGCCGGCGTGCTCGCTGCGCTCGCCAGAAGCAAGCACGCAAACACCGTCAGCGCCACCACGCTACTACTCACCGTGCCCCGCCTCATCGTGACTCGTTCTGCCGGCCTGGCCCCGCTATTGGAAGGTTCCATTCCATTTGAATCCATCTTTGGGCCGCTCGATGCTGCGCATCCGCAGGCGACGATCTTCCGGATCGCGTCCTGGCGCGCCGGTGACGATGACGTGATCGCCGACCTTGAACGTCGTGGCCGTCAGACCTTGCGTGCTCAGCTGCATCCCCGAGCCCCACTCGATCGTCCACCGCCTGGTCACGCCTTCGCCGTCCGCCACCTCGACGTGCACGTACGAATGCGGGTTGCGGAATTGAAACTGCACGAGGTCGCCCTCGATCTTTGTCGTCTGATCCTCGAAGTAGGTGGCGGCGAACGAGTGATGTGCCGACACGGGAACGACCACGGCGAGGCCGAGGACGCCCAGCATGGCCGCCGCAAAGAACGCGCGTTTCATGGCAGTTTCTCCCAGTACGCTCGTGATGATAGGCGCGCACCCCGGCGCATTCAAGTCACTTGTGCGACGGGGCCGGCGCCGGTTTCTCGAACGTCACCTTCCCGTTCTTCCACTCGCGAACCACGGCGGCGTCGCCCGGGTACCAGTACTCGAGATGACAGGCCTCGCACGCCTCGTTGACGTCTTCACTCGCCGCAAAGAGCGCGTTGACATCTTTCTTCCTCGCCACTTCGACGATTTCGAGCGCGGCGTTCCGGAGCGCCTGGATTTTCGCCTCCCACAGCACGGGATCGCCCTCGAGCTTGGCTTGAATCTGGGTGGGCGACAGCTCAGGCGGGTTCGGGCCCGTGCTGTTGTTCACGTCGCCCGGAGGTGTCCAGGGGCGCGGCACTTTCAGCAGCTGAATCCCTTCCGCCAGCGATACCGCCCCGGTGCGCACGCGGTCCCAGTCGTCCTGCGTTGTCGGCTCGTGCTTGACAACACCCGCTTTCGTCGTGTCCCACCAAACGGCGTCGAAAACGTTATCGGCGACCGGATCGATCATGTACTGCATCAACTCCTTCACCGAGACGACCGGGGTGATAGGTCCGCCGATCAGGGCCTTGGCGGCGGGGCCAGCCTGGGAGCTCTCCGGTGGTGGTGAGGAATTGGTGGCTGAAGGATTGTCGGCAGAACGCGTGCAGTGGGTCGTGCACACCGAGGCGACGAAGAGGAGCGTGGCACCAACGACCAGGCGCTCATTCCGCACAGCGCGCAATATACTATGCGCCACGGGAAACGGGGGCAATCCAATGAAGTCGTTGACCGCGGCGGCCGTTACCGCATTCGTGCTGTGCACCGTGCTTGCGGCACAGCCTTCGACTCCGGCGCAATCGGCCGGTCGCCCGGGCCAGGCTGGGGGACAGCCGCAGATGGCCGATGCGGTGTTCAAGAACGTGCAGGTTCTCAAGGGCATTCCGGTCGACGAATTCCTCGGCACGATGGGCCTGTTTGCGGCGGCGCTCAGCGCCGACTGTTCGGCGTGCCATACGGGCGCCGGCACGGACGATCCCAAGTGGGAAGACGACACGCCGAGAAAGCTGACCGCGCGCCGCATGATCGCGATGGTGCAGGCGATCAACAAAGACCAGTTTGGCGGACGCCAGCAGGTGACGTGCTGGACGTGCCACCGCGGCAGCCGGCAGCCGCTCGTCACGCCGACGCTCGACCGCATGTATGGCGAACCGGTCTTCGATCCGCCCGACATCGTCGCACGCGCGACCTCCAGCGAGCCGACAGCGGACCAGATTTTCGACAAGTACATTGCCGCACTGGGTGGAGCCGATCGTCTCGCCGCGCTCAAGAGCTACGCGGCCAAGGGCACGAGCATTCCGTTCGGCGACGTGGGAAAGGGCTATCCGACCGAGATCTACGCGCAGGCGCCCAATAAGCTCGCGACGCTCGTGCACGAGCAGGAAGGCGACATGGCGCGTTCCTTCGACGGGACAACCGGCTACTTTCTGCTGCCGCTCACGGTTGTCGAAGAGTATGCGTGGACGGGCGGCGCACTCGAAGGCGCGAAGCTCGATGCCGAGATGGCGTTCCCCGGAGGCATCAAGACCTATCTGACCAACTGGCGCGTCGGCTTCCCGACGACGATCAATGACAGGGACGTTCAGGTCGTGCAGGGGACCGGATCGGCAGGGCTGGTGGCGACCTTCTACTTCGACAAAGAGTCCGGCCTGCTCGTCAGGATGCAGCGCTACTTCAACTCGCCGGTCGGACGCGTTCCGACGCAGCTCGATTACGACGACTATCGACTGATTGCTGGCGTGATGATGCCGTTCAAATACTCGTACTCATGGCTGAGCGGCCGCGACGAGTTCACGATCATCGACGTGCAGCCGAACGTGGCGATCGATCCGGCGAAATTCGCCAAGCCGACGCCGGCCCCGCGCAAGATCCGCTAGCTGCGAGCGCCGCGCCCCGCATTGGTTGCGGTGTCGGCGGGTGGAGGCACGTCGCTCGATCAGAACCGGACGGCAATGCCGACCTGCGCGCCGAGCGCCTGGACGTCAGGGTTGTGGTCGGGTCCGTTCAGGCTGTTGTTGGAGACATGAAGCCAGCGGATCTTGAGCAGCAGGCTGGCGCGCGGGCCCACCGGCTGCGCGACGCCGGCGCCAGCCTCGAGCAGATAGTTGAATCGTGTGCCCCGGACCGGCACTTCGACGCTGGCATACGACGCGCCGATTCCACCTTCGACGACGAATGACAGATGCTGACCGTCGGTCAGTTCCCTCCGCAACAAGGCCGAGAGGCCGACGAGCGTGGCGTCTGGCGGCGTCTGCCGGACGACATGCGCTCCGAGCAGCTCGATCACCGCTGACCAGTGCTCGCCAATCGGCAGCGACACGCCGGTGCTCCCGGCTGCGAGACGATCCCGCGGTGTTCCGTTCAAGTCCCAGGCTTCGACGAGATACAAGCCCGCCAGCTCCAGCGTAGGAGAGCGGCTGGCGCGTCGGTGCGCCTCTGCACCGCCGCGAACGGTCGTTTCGGGGCCTTGTCTGGCTGCTGGCTGCGCACTGGCGTGGCTCGACAGCGACACCAGGCACAGCACGAGCATTCCGGCGCTCCATCCTCGACTCCGGGCGGCCGATGGAACGCGTACCACCAGGCAGTGCGTGCCTGGCGTGCGCCACGTCGAGCAGCGCCGGGGACCTGATTTGCGTTGCAACACGGAGATGCGGGATTCTTCCTTCTGCGCGATGCGCGACGCGCTCTTGACTCGGCAGGCAAGCCGGTGGCGGGCCGTCCTGGCGCTGGCAACCGTATTTTTCGCGGCAGCGTCACCTTGCGCCGCGCAATCGCCGATCAGCTTACGGGTTGCCGCGGTCTTCTTCGGCGACGACGCCGAGCTGTCGAACCCATTCCGGGCCGGCGAATCGATCCTCGGATCGAACCAGCGGATTATTGCCGAAATCGACGCAGGCGATCATGCGACGCTCCAGTTCGGCGTCTATGCCATCGAGCGGGCCGGGTCGCATTCGCCAATCGACCGGGCGCTACCAATCGTCAGTCTGCGGATCCATTCGCCGACTCAGCACCTCACGCTGGGAACCCTGTCCACCGACCGCGCGGACTACGGGCCGGATCGCACGACGCCGCACGGGCTGCTGCCGCCGCTGGCGCGTGAAACGCTGTGGTTCACACGTGCGTACGAAGTCGGCGTCCAATGGCAAGTCCACACCGCGAAGATCGCGCAAGAGCTCTGGTACAACTACCAGAAGCTGAATACACCGGAACATCGTGAGCTTTTCGACGCCGGCGCGACAGGCCACTTTCAGATTCACGGCCCGTTCGCAGCCGCGTATCAGCTTCATCTGGTTCACCACGGCGGCGAGCTCTACGAGAACGGGTTGGTATCTGACAGTCTTGCGTACGGTCCCGGGTTCGCTGTCCGCGGCGCTGTGCGTCCGTTCGACGCGCTCTCATTCGAGGTGTTCGGGCTCGCGGCTCATGACCGTCCGGATCGGGCGATTGTGCGGCAGCGGACGAGGAGCGGGGCCGGCCTCTTTCTTCGTGCGGCCGCAGAGAAAAGCAACTGGCGCGGCCATGTGATCGTCTGGCGAGGAGACGACTTCAACCACGAGGACGGAGACGCGCACTATCAGTCGCACTACGCGACCGGCGCCCGCTACCGGGGCACGCGTGACTACAGCGAATCCGGTCTGACGAAGCTGTTTCGTCCCGCGCCGGGCGTCGATGTCGAAGCGTCCGGGCGGCTGCACCGGGTGGAGGGAGACTTCGGCTACTCGTTTCGGCTCCTCGCGATCGTCAACCTGGCGTGGCAGCTACGCCAATGACTTCACGGCCCTTGCGTCAGCGCCGTGGGCCGTACACTGGCGGTGTCTGTCCGAACTCGAGCGCGCCCAGGTCGGGGGCGGCCCCGCCGAATCCATCAGTTACGTTCGGCAGCACGACCCCGCGATCGAGAGCCGCCGATCCCGGTCTCAATCCGAAATCGACGTCGTCCGCCTTGTAGAGGCGCTGGACGGTGCTCATGTCCTTCGCATCCAGACGCGGGACTTTGACGAAGATGTCGTAGTCGAGCACGACGCTGTGCTGATCCTGGTGCGTTCGCGCGACGTACTCTTCGAATGTCGCAAAGCGCCGGGTCTCGAGCGATCGGTTGACGCCGTCACCTTCCGCTCCGCCCGGCGCGCTTCCGGACTGCTGACCGTAGTCGGCGACGACCGACGCCGGCGGCGAGTTCCATTGAAACGCCGTGGCTGCACCGGGATTGGGGCGGAAGCCGTTGTAGTCCGACGAACTGTAGTTCGTGTTCGTTGACACACTGAAGATCGCCGGTGCGGCGTTCTCACCAAGGAACAGGTTGTTGCGCCAGTGCACGTTGGCCGACGATCCGGCCGCCGTTTCGGTCAGGATGGTGTTGTTGTAGAAGAGCACGCCGGCCGCACCGCTCGTCATTCGTGTCGATCCCCCCGGCGCGTGGTAGGAGATGTTCCGGATCCAGTACACAGGTCCGCCCGCCGCCGGCTGGTTGCACATCGGATGGGACGCCGAGTTCAGCATCATGTTGCGCATCACGCGGACGTTGTGCAGGCTTCCGTCGATCTCGATCGCGTTGTCGTGAAAGTTCGTCAGGTAGTTGTTGTAGAAGTCGATCGCCACCGGACGGCGATCCCAGAATTCCCGCGGCGGGTACGGCGGCCCGTCGATGGCATGGGAGCCATCCGGATTGCCGTAAGTTTCGATGTCGATTCCGTCGTGGAAATTGGCGATGAAGTTGTGGGCGACGACGTGGCCCGGACCGTACAACTTGACGGCGACGTACGAAGCCATCACGGGCGGGAACGCCTGGCCGGCAGCCCCGGCCACCTGCCGCCAGAAGTCGCCGTTCCACCCGAGGAGATGCTCGCTGTCGTCGCGCCCGTAGAACCAGCTGTCGGCGATGTAGAAATCGGCCGATCCGGAGAAGTTGGAGAAGACGCCGATGCCGACGTCCTCGAACCGGCAGCGCTTGACCGTCAGTCCCTTCGAGCCGGCGATGAACTGGCGGCCCGCCCAGATGGCGATGCCGGTGTTGCGGAACGTCAACCCCTCGAAATAGTTGTAGTTTGCCGCCTGCACGTTGAACAGATTGAAGTTGCCGCGGCCGTCCAGAATCACGTCGCCGTCGCCGGCGGCGCGGATGGCGATCGGCTTGTCCGGCGTGCCGCTGGCCGACAAATAGTAGGTGCCTTCGTACGGGCTCGTAACGTTGACCGAGCGATCCGGTCCGTAGAACTCCGGGTGATAGGCATAGGTACCGGCGTGAACCAGGATCGTGTCACCAGGTCTGACCCGCGGCCTCGCCGTCGTCGTGGTATCGCCGCCGCCGCAGGTGTAGTAGTAGGCGCACATGATCCCTTCGAACGCCGGCTCTGCTTTCGCGCCCTTGTACGTCGCCGGATACACGTGATACACGTTGCCGCCCGCCGCCGGCGCTGGTTCCGGCCGGGTGCGCACCTGGACGGTCCTGGTCGCGGCGGCGCGCCCGGACACGCCATCGGGATCGGTCATCACGAACCGCGCCTCGTAAGCGGTGCCGGGCTCGAGATCGAGAATGCTGCCGGCGAACATGTTCGGTGTCACCAGGTTCCACGAGTTGGGCTGCACGATCCGCTCGCCCTGCAGCCGCAGCAGCGGCAGGCCGCGCGCCCATGACGTCGAACCGACCTTGCGATACGACACCTCTACGCGCGCATTGCGGTTGGCGTCCCCGTCGATCAACCACTCGAACCCGAGATTGATCAGCGTGGGGTGATCGATCACCAGCTCTCCGGGCGTGACCTTCAGGTCCGCCGCCGCCGAGACCTGCCGGCCTTCACGGCCACCGGCGACGATGAACCCCAGACACAGTGCTCCGACCCAGATTCGTCTGCGCATGATTCTCCCCGCCGTCACGCACGGCGCCTACCGCGTCGGCTGTTGCTCTGCGCCGATGTTGCACCTCTCCGCCGCCTGTGGCGTGAGGATTTGTTTCAGCCCTCCGCGCGCACGTTCCCACGCCTCCGCAAACCGCTCGAGCGGATAGATTCCGTCGATGAGCGGTTTGACATCGATTCGGCCGCCGGCGAGCGCCTCGATGGCTGTTTCGAACGGGCCGCAACGCGAGCCGACGAGCGTGATCTCGTCGACGACCAGCGGCGAACAGGCCAGCGGTGTTTCGCCATGGAAGGTCGATTTCAGAACCAGCGTCCCGCGCGGCCGGACAAGCGTCCGCGCCAGGGCGAATCCCTCAGGCGCGCCGGTTGCGTCGACGACGACATCGAACTGCCGCGCCAGGGAATCCACTGAGTCGATGTCGGCAGTGTCCAGGCCCAGTTGAACGCAAAGCGATCGCCGCCTCGCGCTTCGCACGAACACCACGGTCTTCGCACCACGTTCGCGCACCGCCTGGGCGACGAGCACGCCCAGACGGCCGGCGCCCACGACGGCCGCGCGCGTGCGGTCGTCGATCTGCACCTGTTCGGCGACGCGATAGGCCGCAGCCGTCGGCTCGACGAACACCGCGGCCAGGTCGTCGAGCGAGTCCGGGACGGCGTGCAGGTTGACGCCTGGCAGCGCCAGATACTCGGCAAATGCGCCGTCGCGTCCAATGATGCCCAGGACGCTGCGCACGTCGCAGTGTCCGCGTCCGGCGGTACGGCAGGCATGACACCGCCCGCAGCCGACGGTGATCTCTCCGACGATGCGGCGCCCGATCCAGTGGGCGTCCGCGTCGGGCGCGTCCTCGACGATGCCGACGAACTCGTGACCGGGCACGCCGGAGAATTGCGCGTAGCCACGCTGGAGCTCGAGGTCGGTGCCGCAGATGCCGGCGGCCGTCACGCGGATCAGGCATTCACCAATGGGCCGAGGTTTGTCGCGCTCCTGGAGGGACAACCGGCCGTCGTTTCCGAGGACGAGCGCGCGCACGCCGTGAGCTTAGCGCAGAGTGGAAATGGCGGCGAGAAGGGCGGAAACGCGCCTTGAATGTGTGGCGTCCCCGCCAGCAGATCCGTCCTCACGCTGTCAGGATCCCCACCTGGAAATACTTCAGGCAGCCATAACTTTCTCCTCGTCGCCGCCGTTACTAGTATTAGGACGCGGCGGATTGACGCAAACCACGGAGGACGACCGGAATCTCATCGAGGCGGCACAGGCCGATTCGGCCCGGTTTGTCGAGATCTACGAGCGGTACTTCGATCGAATCTATGCCTTTGTGAGTCGCCGAGCGGGAAATCGTGCCGCTTCTGAAGACATCACCTCTCAGGTATTCGAGCAGGCGTTGAGCACGATCGGACGCTTCGAATGGCGCGGCGTCCCCCTGTCGGCGTGGCTGTTCCGGATCGCCGCAAACGCGCTGACGGATCATTGGCGCGACCGTGCCCGCCAAGCGTACGACTCACGTCCCGATGCGCCGGATCCGGGCGAACTCGAGGACATCGATCGCCGGCTCGGCCTCTATCAGCACGTCGAGCGCCTGCCCGACGTCCAGCAGCAGGTGATTCGGATGCGGTTTATCGACGAGAAAACAATCCGCGAGGTGGCGTCCGCTCTCGGCCGCTCGGAAGGAGCCGTGAAGCAGCTTCAGCTGCGCGCGTTGCAAAGCCTCCGAAGGAGCATGGGTCGCAATGGCTGAACGCGCTCTGGCCGATCGCCTGGACGAAACGATCGACGCCATCGTTACGCGTGGCGATGCGACCGCCGCCCTGCGCGATCCCGAGCTCGCCTCGCTCGCGCGTGTCGCCGCGGATCTGCGTCACTACCCGAGCCCTGATTTCAAGAGGCGGCTTCGAGAACAGCTACAAAGGAGAACGAACATGACAGCCGTGTTGACCGACACAGGGATTCGCGAGGGGTTCGCAACAGTCACGCCGTACATTCGCGTGGGTGAGCCCGGCCTGGCCGATTTCCTGGCGCAGGCATTCGACGCCCAGGAGACATTCAGCGGACGCGGCGGGGGCGGGGGCGTGCACCGCGAACTGCGGATCGGTGATTCGATGGTCATAATTGGCGAAGGGGAAGCCGGTGCCGGCGGAGTGATGCCGATCAGGCCGATGGCGTTTCACGTCTTCGTGAAAGACGTTGATGCCACATTCGGGCGAGCGATCGCGGCGGGCGCCACCTCGCTCGGCGAACCCGCCGATCGTCACTACGGCGAGCGCGCCGGCTTTGTGCGCGATCCGTTCGGCAACCACTGGTTCGTCGCCACGCCGATCGGCTCGCAGTCGCTCGCCACCGCCTTGCGAACCGTCACGCCGGCTCTCCATGTGCAGGGCGCCGCGGACTACCTGGAGTTTTTGCAGCGCGCGCTCGGCGCGGTCGAAGAGATGCGGGCCGAGGGACCAACGGGCTCGGTGCGGTATGCCCGGTTGCGCATCGGGGACGCCGCCATCGAGCTTGGTGAAGGCGACCCCATGCCGGGATCGTTCCTCCTCTACGTCGCTGATCCGGACAGCACGTATCAGCGGGCGCTCGGCGCGGGTGCCAGGTCGATCATGCCGTTGACGGATCAGCCATACGGACGCATCGGTGGTGTCGAAGATGCCACAGGAACCCAGTGGTTTTTCTCTGGGCCTATGTCGACGAGCAGGTAGAACGCCACCGAACGGCGCCAGTTGGACCAGCAGGATTCACGGAAGACTGAGAGCGACGAACCCGGCGCCCCCGGGTTCGGTGCTTCCGATCGCCGCGACGATGAACTGCTTGCCCTCGAACATGTAGCTCATCGGGGCGCCGGTGACACCGGAGGGCAGCTCGATTTCCCACAAGACGGTGCCAGTGGCTTTGTCGAATGCACGATATTTCCTGCCGCCGAATCCGGGCGCGAGCGACGCCGGCATCTCGGGCCGGAGGCGCGATCCGAGAGCAGCCATCACCGGATCACCTTCGCCCAGAAAGAGCAGTGTCTTCGTCACGAGCGGTGAGCTCCGGCCTGGATTACCGAGCGGGGGAAGGCTGAGCGGCTTCAGAAGCGGATGGTTTCGCGGGCCGTCTCCATTCGGTGTCACCCACAGCAGCTCGCCTTTGTTCAGATCGATGGCCGTGATGCGGCCGTACGGCGGCTTGAAGAGCGGCAACCCCTGCGGTCCAGGAGTCCAGGCGCGCGTGCCAGAGACGTAATCGAGGTTCGACGTCTTTGAATCGGGCTTGACGATATCCGCAGTGAACGGTGTGGTGATGGACTGGACGTACAGAATTCCCGTCTCCGGATCGAACGCTCCGCTCTGCCAATCGGCGCCGCCAACCGATCCAGGCAGCTGAATGGTGCCGCGGTGCCCATCGGGACCGGTGCCGCGCACCGATGGCGGCGTGAAGAGCGGACCGACTCGATAGTGCCTGAGCAGCGTCATCGCTTCCGCGCGCAACTGGGGTGTGAAATCGATGAGATCGTCGACACTCACGCCCTGACGATCGAAGGGCGGTGGCTTGGTTGGGAACGGCTGCGTGCGCGACGTGCGCTCTCCTGGGACGTCAGACGCGGGCACGGGACGCTCTTCGATGGGCCAGACGGGCCGGCCCGTCGTGCGATCGAAGACGAACGCGAACGCCTGCTTCGTGAGCTGGACGACCGCCCGGATCGGTGTTCCGGCGACAGTGATGTCCGCCAGGATGGGTGCAGAAGGTAGATCGTAATCAAAGAGATCGTGGTGGACGATCTGGTAGTGCCAGACGCGTTCGCCAGTCGCACAGCGGACGCACACGAGAGTGTTGCCGAAGAGATTGTCGCCGAGCCGGTGCCCGCCGTACATGTCGCTGGTCGGAGAGGTCAGCGGAAGGTACGCAAGCCCTTGCTCTTCGTCAGCGCTGATGAGTGACCACAGATTGGCGTCACCGGTGTAGGACCACGAGTCGTTCTCCCATGTCTCGCTGCCGATCTCGCCCGGGCGCGGAA
>JBKPSC010000365.1:0-4178 GCA_046734915.1 Acidobacteriota bacterium
TGTCGCTGACGGCTACTTCAAAGGCACCGAGGTCCAATAGCTGCGCCGTTCGACGGACGACAGCCGCGATGGGGACGTCGCCTTCGTAGGGACAGCCGAACGACGTGGACAGATAGGCCCGCACGCGCAGACCGGCGGCCAGAGCTCGCTTGGCAACTTCACCGTAGATCGCGAGGGATTCGTCCACGCCTTGGTTGATGTTCTTGCGGCTGAACGTCTCTGACGCGGCGGCAAAAATCGCGACCTCGGTTACGCTGGCTGACGCCGCCCGTTCGAGGCCGGCGAGGTTGGGGACGAGGGCGGTGTAGCGGGTTCCGGGCCGGCGCTGGATCCTCGCGAAGACATCGCCCGCGTCGGCCATCTGTGGAACCCACTTCGGGCTGACGAACGCCGAGACCTCGATGACCGGCAGGTTGGCGGCGGTCAAGCGATCGACGAACGCCACCTTGTCTTCGGTGCTGACGCGGGCCGATTCGTTTTGAAGGCCGTCGCGCGGGCCGACCTCGACGACGGTCACCGCCTCGCCACGTAGGAAAGTCAGGTCGGTAGACGTCATCAAGCGACCTTTGCCGTCATTCGAGCTCGACGAGGACCGCGTCGGGCTGGACCAGCTCGCCCGGACGACAGTGAACGTCACGCACAACTCCGTCCTCCGGTGCCCTCAACGGCATTTCCATTTTCATGGCCTCGATAATGACCAGGGTATCGCCGCGGGCCACCGTCGAGCCCGGGGTCGCAAGGACCTGGAGAACGGTGGCCGGCATTGGGGCTGTGATCTCCTTCTGACCGCCCGGCCGCCCACGCTGCGCGACGGAAGGGCTCGGTGACAGCTCGTCCTCGCGCACGACCCGGCCGTCAAGAAACGCCCAGCGGCGCCCGGGCGGTCCCACAACGTAAACGATCACGCTGCGGTGTTCATCGACGACCTGGAATCGCCCGTCGCCGAGGTCGCTGACGGTCACACGCGCGCTCCGCGGCGGAGGGACGACCAGGGGTCCCAGTCAGGGGTTGAGCCAGGCAGCGCGCGCGAGCTCGATCCGCGCGTGTGCGCGTCAAGCGCGGCCCGGATGGCGTCGGGTATCTCACCGGGCGGCGGCGATGCCAGAGCGTCCGCATGCCGATCGAGAAAAGCCGTGTCCACGTCTCCGGCCTGAAATTGCGGATGCTCGAGGATGGCGATCAAAAACTCGATGTTGGTTTCGATGCCGAGCACGGGAAAATCGCGCAGTGCCGCAACCAGACGACGGATCGCGAGATCACGGGTCTCGGCATGGGCGATCACCTTGGCCAGCAGCGGATCGTAGTGAACCGAAACGACGTCGCCCTCGGCGAAGCCGCTGTCGACGCGGATGCCTGGCATCCGCGGCTCGCGATACAGCAGGAGCGATCCGGCCTGAGGCACGAAGCCTCGTGCCGGCGACTCGGCGTAGACCCGGGCTTCAACGGCGTGGCCACGTTGGGTAAGAGCATCCTGCGTCCACGGGAGGGGCTCGCCGGAAGCGACTTGCAGCTGGGCATGCAAGAGGTCGACGCCGACAACCGCTTCCGTGATCGGGTGCTCCACCTGGAGCCGCGTGTTCATCTCGAGAAAATAGAATTGCGCTTCGCCATCAGCGCCTGGCGGTTCGACGAGGAACTCGATCGTTCCGGCGTTGCGATACCCGGCCGCCCGTGCAGCTTTGACCGCTGCCGAGGTCATGCGGTCGCGCAACGACGGTGAAACGAACGGCGACGGCGTCTCTTCGAGGACCTTCTGATGACGTCGCTGCACGGAGCACTCGCGCTCGAACAAGTGAACGATGTCGCCGCGGGTGTCGGCCAGAATCTGGACTTCCACGTGGCGCGGGTCGCGAATCAGCCGCTCGACGTACAGGGTCCCATCGTTGAACGCGCCCAGCGCCTCGCGACGGGCGGCACGGATGGCATCGAGCAGGCCCTCGGACGTCGTCACGTGGCGCATGCCTTTGCCGCCGCCGCCAGCCGACGCCTTGATGAGAGCGGGCAGTCCGACCCGAGTGGCCGCGTGTTGGATGCCGGTATCGCTCTGGTCCTCGGGCGCCTCGCCCGGGACGACCGGGACGCCGGCGGACTCCATCAGCGTTCGCGCCTCGATCTTGGACCCCATGCGAGCGATGACCGGCCACGGTGGTCCGATGAACGTCAGGCCGGCTCGCCCGCACGCCTCCGCCAACTCGGGGTTTTCTGACAGAAACCCATACCCTGGATGAATCGCGTCGGCTCGCGTGGAGTGTGCGGCGTCGATGATGCGGTCGATGGCCAGGTAACTCTCCGTGGCGGCGCCGGGACCGATGCGAACGGCGCGATCGGCAAGGGCGACATGCTGCGCGCGAGCGTCGGCGTCCGAGTAGACGGCGACGCTCTCGACGCCGAGCTCACGGCAGGCGCGAATGATGCGAACGGCAATCTCGCCCCGATTCGCGACGAGTACCCGTTTCAGCACGTCAGCCGATCCATCCTGGCTTGCGCTTGTCGAGAAACGCCCGCAAGCCCTCTTGTCCCTCCGGAGAGACGCGCCGCGCGGCAATCGTTTGCGCCGTCAACGCTGCCGCTTCGTCGGGAGGGCAGGTGGGAATCTGACGAATCAACGCCTTGGCGACCGCAACGGCCTGCGGTCCGCCGGCGAGCACTTCTTGAACGCAGTCGGCGACGGCTTCGTCGAGCGCCGCAGAGGGGACGACGCGGTGGACCAGCCCGATCTCACGGGCGCGCGCCGCGGGAAAGCGTGCACCGGTCAGAAACAGCTCCCGCGCGGCGGATCGGCCGATTTTCGCGAGAACGAATGGTGAGATGACGGCCGGAACGATGCCGAGCCTGACTTCCGTGAATCCAAAGACGGTCTCGTCGTCGGCGATCGCGACGTCGCAGACGGCCGCCAGGCCGGATCCGCCACCAAGCGCCGCCCCGTGGATGCGGCCGATGAGCGGAACGGGCAGAGTATCCAGACGTTCGAACAGCCGGGACAACGCCGCGGCATCCTCGAGATTCTGTTCGCGGGTGTAGTCGACGGTCTTCGCCATCCAGGCGAGGTCGGCGCCGGCCGAGAAGCTTGGCCCGGCTCCCGCCATCAGGGCGGCGCGCGGCCGATCCTGTGCGCGCTGTTCGTGGATAGACGCCGCCCACTCGGAGAGGTCGGCAATCAACGCGTCGTTCAGCGCGTTTCGCACCTCAGGGCGATTGAGTGTGACGCGTTCGACGACCCCGCCGGGGCCTTCGCGAACGATCGTCAGGTGCCGGTAGGCCATGACAGGACGCGGCTACATCCGGAACACGCCGAACTTCGCCGGCGGAATCGGCGCGTTGTAGGCCGTCGAGAGCCCGAGCGCCAGCATCTGCCGGGTGTCGGCTGGGTCGATGACGCCGTCATCCCAGAGCCTCGCCGTCGAGTAGTACGGCGATCCTTCCCGCTCGTACTTGTCCAGAATGGGCTGGCGCAAGGCCTGTTCTTCTTCGGCCGTGAAGGGGTGGCCCTCGCGCGCCAATTGGTCACGCTTGACCGTCGTCAATACGCCTGCCGCCTGTTCGCCGCCCATCACGGAGATTCGAGCATTGGGCCACATCCACAGCAGGCGTGGATCGTAGGCCCGGCCGCACATGCCGTAGTTGCCTGCGCCGAACGATCCGCCAATCACCACGGTGAACTTCGGCACGGTGGAGTTGGCGACTGCGTGAACCATCTTGGCGCCATCTTTGGCGATGCCGGCCCGCTCGTATTGCCGCCCGACAATGAAGCCGGTGATGTTCTGCAGGAACACCAGCGGCACCCCGCGCAGGTTGCAGAGCTCGATGAAATGGGTCGCCTTCAACGCGGATTCGGAGAAGAGCACACCGTTGTTGGCGATGATGCCAACCAGCATGCCGTGCAGACGGGCGAATCCGGTGACGAGCGTCGCGCCGTAGCGTTCCTTGAACTCATCGAAGCGGGAGCCGTCGACGAGGCGCGCGACGATCTCTCGCACGTCGTACGGCTTCCTGATGTCGGCATTGACGATGCCGTAGATCTCAGCCGGTTCGTACCTCGGCTCCTCGGGTGCAGCCAGGTCAGGCGGCAGGGCCTTCACACCCGTCAGCCCGGACACGATCGTGCGGCACAGCTCGAGCGCGTGGGCGTCGTCTTCTGCAAAGTAGTCGGCGACGCCCGACAGTCGAGTGTGCACGTC
>JBKPSC010000366.1:0-6845 GCA_046734915.1 Acidobacteriota bacterium
GGATATGGGCGACCGGCGCCGGAGGCTCATTCCGCTGATCATCGAGCCAGTCCCGCTGCCGGCCTGGCTCTTCGGCATCGTCGGCATCGACTGGACGAAGCCCGATCCACTCGTTGATCCGTTCGAGAAGCTCCGCGCCACGCTTGGCACACCGCTGCCAAACCGTCCTGTGGCCGCGGTTGCCGATGGGACCTGACGTCTGGGCCGCTAATCGATGGTGACGGAGCCCGATGCGGTCGAGACTTCGACTTTCGGTCCGCCGCCGCCGACAAGACCTCGCAACTCGCGTCGCGCCGCCCCGCCCGTTTCTTCAATGGCGTGCGTCGTCCGCACGCGGCCAGAGCTGGACGATGCGTCCACGGTGAAACGTGCGTCGCGTGGTACATGGAGGTCGACGTCGCCTGACGCCGCGACGATATTCCAGTCGGCAGCCGGTGCACCATCGACCGTGATGTCGCCGCTCCCGGTGCGTAGCCGCAATGCGCCGGCCGGGTTGGTGGCCTCGACATCGCCGCTTCCCGTGCGAGCCTCGGCGTCGCCCCGGACGCCACGGAGGTAGACGTCGCCTGACCCGGTGCTGGCGGTGACGGCGCCGGTGACCGAGCTCACCTGCAGATCGCCAGACCCGGCGGTGATCTCGACGGGCCCCTGAATCGACTCGACGGTCTGATCGCCCGATCCGGTTCGACTCCGGAGTCTGGTCGTCGCCGGGGCTGTAATTTCGTAGTCGATACGGAGGTTGTGGCGGAGGGAGTCATCGGCGATCTCGCCGACTCGGATGACGTTGCCGTTCTGGCTGATCGGCGGGTTGGCTTCGAGCCGCTCGACGCGTTCGGTGGCGGACAGGCCGCTCATGAACGAATCGCGGGCCCGGATGCGGCCGATGATTCGGACGACGCCGTCGGTCCCGGATACGAGCCTGACATCGCCGGCACCCGTGCTGATGGTGAGGTCGACAGGGCCGCTCACCTGGACCGTCCGGTCGAACGAACCATTGACGCTGTCGATTCGAGCCTCGATGTCACATCCGGCGCCGCTGAAGGCTGCCAGGGCGACGATTCCAGCGGCCGAAAGGCGGGAAACGAGACTGGTAGTCAGCATGCGGGATTGGACGGTCGCGGTGCCGGCCGGGTTCAGTCGCGCCTTGACACCTCGAGCCGGTTTCGAGAACCTAGCGGCCCAACGAGGAGGCGCCATGCCGATTGTGATGCTGGTTCTGGCTTTGATTGTCGCCGAGGTAACGGCCTATGCGCAGGCGCCGGCTCAGGCGCCCCTGCCGGCCACCGACGTGACGGCGGCGGACATGCGCGCTTTTCTCGATGCCCTGCCCAAGAACGAAATCAACGACCTGCCCGTGCGCGTCGTGGACGTGGGCGGGTACCGAGTGGGGGTGTTTGGCGTGTTCCGGCCCAAGAACGATCCGGGTGACGCCATCGCGCATGAAACGAAGACCTCGGAGGTCTACTACATCCTCCAGGGCGGCGGCGTCCTCGTCACCGGCGGAACCATCGTCAATCCGAAGCCGGTCCCGGCGAATCGAAGCGCGGGTCCGCGTGGCGAGAAGATCGAAGGTGGGGTCAGCCGTCGGGTCTCTGTCGGCGATCTGATCATCATCCCCGGCCGGACGCCGCACTGGTGGAGCAGCCTCGAAGGCGATCTCCGCTACATGATCATCAGGCCCGACCCAGAGGGAAGGCTGAGGCTGAAATAGGGCTACAGCGGCGGCGGAGGCCGCCGCTGAGCGTATAGTAGCGCCCATGATTTCACGCCGAACTGTCCTTGTCGCGCCTCTGGCGGTTGCCGCCGCCAGCACGCTCAAAGCAGCGAGCAAGATGACGCTCGGCCTGCACCAGAACACGTCTGTCGGCGCCGGCTACAAGGGATCGCTCGAAGGCTGGGCCAAGGCGGGCATCAAACACGTCGAGCTCAATCAACTCGTCGACGCCTTCATCAAGACCGACTCGGTGGCCGCGGCGAAGCGCGTCCTGACCGACAACGGGCTCACGGCGGTGTCGGCCGCCGCCGGCGCCGGAGGCATCTTCGAACCCAATCCCAACCGTGCGCAGGCGCTCGACACGCTGAAGCGGCGTTGCGAGCTGTTTGCGGAGCTCGGCCTCACGCGCATCTACCAGCCGACCGGGACCGCCGCGAACGCGAAATTCACCGCCGACGACTACAAGGCGGCCGCGGCGAACATGCGCGAAGTCGGCGAGATCGCGAGTCAGTACAAGCTGACGTTCATGGTCGAGGCGCTGCGCAACTCCGCGTTCATCTCGACGGTGTCTTCGCTCATCAAGGTGACGCGCGAGGCCGCGCATCCCAACCTGAAACCGTTGCTCGACTTCTACCACTTCTGGTCCGGGATGAGTAAGTTCGAGGATCTCGACACGTTGAAGCCCGGCGAGCTCGGACACGTGCACTATCAGGACGTGCCCGACATGCCGCGCGAATTGCTCGATTCCTCGACCCGCGCCATCCCCGGCGATGGTGTCGCCCCGCTCGAACGCATCCTGCGCAAGCTCTCCGACAAGGGCTATGCAGGCACGCTGTCGGTCGAGCTCTTCCTCCCCCAGTATCAGCAGGGCGATCCCGCGCAGGTGGCCGCGGAGATCCGGCGCAAGGGCGAGGCGGTGATGAAGAAGGCGGGCGTGCTCTGATCCCGATCGCTAGGTGATCGCCGCGGCGAGTCGCTGCAAGTAGTCCGGGCGCGCGATGGCGATGGCGCCGAGCGACGCGAGATGATCCGTTCGCCACTGAACGTCGAGCAGCAGCATTCGCGATTGCCGCATCAGATCGACGAGCGTCATCAGCGCCACCTTCGAGGCATCGCGCTTCGCGGAGAACATCGACTCACCCGCGAAGAAGCGCCCGATTTTGAGCCCGTACAAACCGCCAGCGAGCTGGCCTTCGCGGTCGAAGACTTCGACGCTGTGGGCCCACCCGAGCTCGTGCAGGCGCGCGTAAGCGGCGATGAACGCCGGCGTGATCCACCCGTGCGCGCGTGTGGGGTTGGCACAGCCGCGCATGACGTCCACGAACGCGGTGTCGACACGGACATCGAAGCGTCGCGCGCTCCGGCGCATCGACCGCGTCACGCGCAGATTGTCGAGCGGGAGCACGCCGCGCGGGTCAGGCGACCACCACGCGAGGACGGAATCGGGGAATCCTGCCTCCATGGGGAAGAGTCCCTGACGGTACGCGGCGATGATCGTGCCGGGTTCGAGATCGCCGCCCGCGGCAACGAGATCGTCTTTGGGCCAGAACGCCGGGTGCTTGAACGACCATCGGCAGGGCTCGACCGCATGCGGCTCTGTGTGCCAACCGGTCACCAGATTCCGAATGTAGCACGGGTTATACTCTCCGAGCCCGACTCGCCATCAGACGCGCGAACGGACGGGAGTTGAACATGTCGCACGATTCCACTGCGGGCTGGACGCGGCGTGAAGCGCTGACCGCGCTGGGCATGAGCGCTGTTGCTGCCGCTTTGCCCGAACCCGCGGCCGCGGCGCCGACGTTTCCGAACGGCGCCGTGATCCGCACGATACACAAGGACTACGCCCCCGACGAACTCGCGGGCGGCGCGACGCTCTTTCACGAGCACATGTCGCTCGTGGCTGACTTCATGCCGCGCTGGCTCAAGTACTCGGCCGAGACCCGTGCGGCCAATGGCCTGCCGAATCCCGCGCCCGCGGCAGGGCGCGGCGCCGCACCGCCGCTGGCGCCGCCAACACCGTCGGGCCCGTACTTCATGCAGGACCTCGATCTCATGAGCGAGGAGATGGCGATTGCCAAGCAGGAGGGCATCGCGTGCATCGTCGACGGCGGCCACGCCGACATGGGACGTGACCTCGCGTTTCTTCGCGAGCTGGCGCGCAAGTCCGGCATGCCGATTGTGGCTGGCGCCGGCTTCTACACGCAGCCGTTCTACCCGAGGGAACTCGCCACGCTCAGCGAGGAACAGATTGTCCAGGCGCTGATCAAGCAAGTCGAGTCGGATCCGGTAGGCGTGTTTGGCGAAATCGGATCGTGGGACGACATGACCCGTGACGAACGCACAGTGTTTCGCGCCGTCGGGAAAGCCCACCTCGCGACGAACCTGCCGATCTTCACGCACACCGGCATTCCGGGGAAGGCGGCGCTCGAACAGCTCGACATCCTCGAGGATGCGGGCGTCGACCCCCGCCGCGTCGTCATCGGACATCTCGGAAACCTCGTCGATCCGAACGTCCAGGTCCACCAGGCGATCTGCCGGCGCGGCGCATTCGTCGGCTTCGATCGTCAGGGTGGCGGCGGCGACGCACAGCAGGTCCCGCTCGTCATGGCCCTCCTCGAAGCCGGGTTCGCCGACAATTTGATGTTCTCGTCGGACTTTTCGAACGCCGCGCAGCTGAAGCGAACCAACAAGGAGCTCGGCTACGCGAAGACCCTGACGGTGTTCGTGCCGAAGCTCAAGGCCGCGGGCGCGAACGACGAGGTCCTGCGTCAAATCATGGTCGACAACCCGCGCCGCTTCCTTGCGCACGTGCCGAAGATCAAGCGGAAGACCTGACGGGGCGGGGAGGGCAGGGAAGGCGGGGAGGGCAGGGAGGAACGCCGCCGCGCATCCCGCCACGCTCTACAAGAGCGAGGCCGTCAGGAGCGTCAGATCGTCGAGCGGTGGGCGGCCTGCTGCGTGCCGGGCAATCTCCGTCAGGATGGCGTCGACGAGCGTGGCACCGCCGACCGGGTGGTGCTCGATCGCCGCTTCGATGCGCTCGATTCCGTCGTCATCGTGGAACAGCGCGTCGGAGATGCCGTCGGTATAGAGCAGCAGGCGATCGCCTGGCCCTACCGCGACCGATCGCTGCTCCCATGTGACACCATGAAGCGCCGGCGAGATCAGCGGCCCGGTTCCGGTCAGCCGCTCGCGGCGTCCGGCGTCGTTCCATAGCAGCGCCGGCGGATGCCCGGCGTTGACGAACGTCAGCCGAGCCTCGGCCGGCGAGACGAGCGCGGCCACCAGCGTGACGAAGCGCTCGTAGCCGAACGCGGCGAGCCCGCTGCGAACGCGATCGGTGACCGCCAGGGGATCGTACCCATCGACTGCCGCGGCGCGGAATGCGGATTTCACCACCGCCGTGAGCATCGCCGCGTACGCGCCGTGCCCGGCGACGTCAGCCACGAGCAGGGCGGTGCGGCCCGAACGCTCCTGCACGTAGTCATAAAGATCCCCCCCGAGCTCCGACGAGGGCGTCTGGCGGCACGCGATCGTGATTCCTGGAAGAGCGGCCTCAGAGGGCGGGAGCAATCCCTGTTGAAACGCGCGGGCCGCGGCCAGCTCCTCTTCGAGCCTGGCGACGTGCTTCCGGTTTTCGTCGCGCTGGTAGCGCAGCTCGACGCAGCGGTCCACGAGGGTCCGCAGCACCTCGCGGTCGAAGGGTTTCTGGATGAAATAGAACGCCGTGCCGCGGATGGCGCGAAGCAGCTTGTCGTCCTGATCGTCGACGCTCCCGGTCATCAGAATGACGTCGATGTCGGCATGACGTTCCTTGAGGCGGGCCATCAGCTCGAAGCCATCGAGCTCCGGCATGCGGATGTCGAGAATGGCGAGCTGGGGGTCGACCGCGTCCGCCAGCTGCAGCGCCTGTTTCGATGATCCGCTCACGCTGACATGGTGGGCGGTGCCCAGCACGCGCTCGATGGCGCGCAACATGCCCGGCTCGTCGTCGACAACGAGGATTCGGGCAGGCCTCATGTCGGCTGCAGCGCGGACGCTGTCGACGCGTGCGGCATGGTCACCACGACGCGCGTGCCGACACCGGCGGCGCTGTCGATGGCAATCGTGCCGCCCGCCTCCCAGACGATCGATCGGCAGATCGTCAGGCCGAGACCGTTGCCTTCCGCTTTCGTCGTGAAGAACGGCTCCAGCACCCGCGGCATGTTTTCGGCGGCGATGCCGTCGCCGGTGTCGGTGATGACGATCTCGACGGCGGCGGCCGAGGGCCGGGCGCTGATGGTCACCAGTCCGCCGCTCTGGCTTGCCTCGCGGGCATTGGTCAGCAGGTTGAGCAGCACCTGTTCGAGATCCGACTGTGCGCACGCCACCGTCGGCAGCTCGTCGTCGTACGGGACGTCGATGACCAGGCCGAGCCCGCGCCGCTCGATGCCGGTGCGAAGGATGGCGAGGGTCGTATCGATGGCCGTCCGCACGTGGCCCGTTCGGCTGCGGCGGACGCCGCCGCGAGCGAACGCCAGCATGCCGCCAAAGATGCGGCGGCACACCTGCAACGACTTCTGAACCTGATCCAGGTCGCCCTCGAGCACCGTCCGATCGCTACGGCCCGTGCGCACGTCACGGAGCATCTGCTGCACCAGGGGCAGCATGGATCCGAGCGCGTTGTTGACGTCGTGCGACACGCCGCGGGCCAGTTCGGCCATGGCGTGACGCCGCTCCGCCGTGAGCATCCGCGCTTCGAGCGATTCGGTGCGATTCAGGCTGTCTATGGCCTGCGCCGCCTGCGAGCGAAAGCGCTCGACGAGCTCGGCGTCGTACCGGGTCAGCCGGTCCGCGTGCCGCGCCGCCACCTTCAGCACACCGAACACGCCGTCGCGTCCGACGAGCGGCGCGCAAAGCAGGGACCGCTCGCGCCAATCGTCGGCGACGCTCTCGTCGCTGAAATCGACCCACTCCGCCAGATACCCGACCGGCCGGCCACTCCACTCGTGCCACGTGCCCGCCCGGCGATCGAACCCGATGATCTGGCCGACGTCGAGGATCTGCTTGACGTCCTCTTTCAGCGCCAGCCGCTGGCCGATGCGGGGGCTCTTCGCCTTGGTCCAGGCAATCTGCTCGGCGGCAATCTCCA
>JBKPSC010000367.1:0-4279 GCA_046734915.1 Acidobacteriota bacterium
GCTTTCGCCTTATGATCGTCCGTCATGCCGCCGGAACCTACCGAGGCGACGCTGTCCCCGTTCCAGGTTGACCATCTCGCCAGGGGCTTGGCGTCGAAGGGTGGTGACCCAGCGCTCACGCTCGTGCTCGACCGGCTGACCGGTGGCGCTCTCGAACGTCCCGATTCGCCTGATGCGTGGGTCACGGCAGTCCGTCGCCTTCCGGCGCGTGAGGCGCAATTTGGCGACGAGGTCACTGGCGTCGACGAACGGCTCCGAGCCGCCCTGCGCGAGCGGGGAATTCAGGGTTTCTACACGCACCAGACCATGGCGATCGAACACGCCTTGAGTCGCCGCAACGTCGTCATCACGACGCCGACAGCATCGGGCAAGACGCTCTGCTACAACGTGCCTGTCCTGAGTACGGTGCTAAAGGATCCATCGACGCGCGCGTTGTACATGTTCCCGACCAAGGCGCTCGCGCAGGATCAACTCGCGGAGTTGCACGAGCTGTCCGATCAGCTGTCGCGCAGAAACGACCTCGAAATCGGCGTCTTCACCTACGACGGCGACACGCCGCAAGATGCCAGGCGCGCGATCCGCGGCCGTGCTCACATCGTCCTCAGCAACCCGGACATGGTGCACTCGGGGATCCTTCCGCATCACCCCCGCTGGGCGAAGCTGTTCGAGAATCTCCAGTTCGTCATCATCGACGAGTTGCACGCCTATCGCGGCGTCTTCGGCAGTCACCTGACGAATGTGCTGAGGCGTTTGCGGCGCATCTGCCAGCATTACGGCTCGAATCCGACGTTCATCTGTTCGTCTGCCACCATTGCCAACCCGCGTGAGCTGGCGGAGGCACTCGTCGAACGCCCCTTCGAATTGGTTTCCGAGAGCGGCGCGCCGCGCGGCGAGAAGTGGTTCCTGTTCGTGAATCCGCCGGTCGTGAACCAGCAGCTCGGTATCCGTCGATCGTACCTGGCCGAGACTCGCCGCCTCGCCGCCGAGTTCCTGAAGCGAAGACTTCAAGTCATCGTCTTCGCGCAAAGCCGGTTGTCGACAGAGATTTTAACGACGTATCTCAAAGACGACTTCGAAGGGCCGCCCGGCACACGCGATCAGATTCGTGGTTACCGCGGAGGATACCTGCCGCAGCGCCGCCGTGAGATCGAAAAGGGGCTGCGCGAGGGAAATGTACGCGCCGTCATCTCGACCAACGCGCTGGAGCTCGGGATTGACATCGGCGCGCTTGACGCGTGCGTGATGGCTGGGTACCCGGGTACGATCGCCGCGACGTGGCAGCGCGCCGGTCGCGCCGGTCGTCGAACCGGCCGTTCGGCGGCGGTTCTCGTCGCGAGCAGCGCGCCGCTCGACCAGTTTGTGGTCCGCAACCCGTCGTATTTCTTCGATGCGGCACCTGAACATGCCCTCATCAACCCGGACAACCTGCACATCCTCGTCGATCACGTGAGATGCGCGGCGTTCGAGCTGCCGTTCACGACGTCCGAGCAGTACGGTCGCCATGACGTGCAGGAGGTACTTGGCGTGCTTGAGGAGAGCGGCTTTCTCCATCGCACCGACTCCGGCGATGGAGAGGGCATCTGGCAGTGGACCAACGAATCGTATCCGGCCGATGCCGTCAGCCTCAGATCGATCTCGTCGGACAATTTCGTCGTCGTCGACACGACGAATGGATCTGACGTCATCGGGGAGACGAGCTTCACGAGCGGGCCATCGACGCTGCACGAGAAGGCGATCTATCTCGTCGAGGGGGTGCTGTATCAGGTCGAGAGGCTGGATTTCGACGGACGCAAGGCGTACGTCCGGCGGATCGATTGCGATTACTACACGGACGCGATCACCTACAGCAAGGTCACAGTGCTGGAAACGTTCGCGAGCAACTCAGACGTCGTGTCCGGCTTCAGCCGGACCGGGACCGCTTCGCACGGCGAGGTTCACGTCTCCTCTCGCGTCGTTGGCTTCAAGAAGATCAAGTTTTACACGAATGAGAACGTGGGCTCGGGCGAGCTCGATCTTCCCGAACAGCAGATGCACACGACGGCATACTGGCTGACGGTGCCCGCCACGGTAATGGCGGCGCTGCCATTTGCGCCCGATGACCGTCGTGACGGCGTCGTGGGATTGTCGTTCGCGATGCGGCAGATCGCGCAACTGCTGCTGATGTGCGATCGGCAGGACATCGGGATCTCGATCGGCAGCGGAAACGAAGCCGACGTCCCGGATCTCACGCGAACCGGCGAACCGGTGACCTTGTCCGACGAGCCGCGTATCTTCATCTATGACAACTATCCTGGGGGGATCGGATTCAGTGAGCCATTGTTTGCGATGGACGACGAGCTGCGGCGTCGCACGCGCGAGCTTATCGCCGGCTGTGAGTGCAAGAACGGCTGCCCAACATGTGTGGGGCCGATCGGGAACACCGGCCCACTTGCCAAGACGGTTGCCTTGCGAATGCTCGATCTGATCGGCGCTCACTTTCCGGAGTTGCCGGCGTGAGTTCGATCGCCGATCGCCTGCGTGGGATTGTTCGTGCCGGCGGTCTCGCCGCAGCTCGCGAGCAGAACTCGCGAGCGGAGGCGGAGAACCCTGGCGGGTCCATAAAGCAGGACCCGCCCTGCGGTCTCCAAGAGGACGCCTCCCCGCAGCGTAGGCCGGGTCCTATGGACCCGGCAGAAATACTCGAGGGCGAATGGAGGCAGACCGGAACGCACCGCTTTCTCGTCGTTGAGCGCAGCTACGCGCCCGGCCATCGCCACGGATCGATCTCAATCGCCGACAGCCTGCCTCCCGATGAAGGCTGGTCGAGGCTGGCTCTGCTCGCTGGGAGATCCTGTGGCGGACGGCTGCTCTTCGTCGATCTGGAGACCACCGGCATTGCGGGCGGGGCAGGTAGCTATGCGTTTCTCGTCGGATGCGCCTGGTTCGATCGTGGCCGCTTTCATGTGCGGCAGTTTCTGCTTTCGAGCTTTGCGTCCGAACGCGCTTTGCTCGAAGCAGTCAGAGAGGTTGCCAGCGACGTCGATGCCGTCGTCACGTACAACGGCAAATCATTCGACCTTCCGCTCATCGAGACGCGGTACGCGCTGAACCGATTGTCGACTCCGTTTGCCGAGATGCCGCACGTCGACATGCTCCACCACGCCAGGCGCCTCTGGCACGGTCATGACGAAGGCCATCGTCTCAGCCATCTCGAGTCCTCCCTGCTCGGACACGAGCGCGAGGGCGATGTTCCCGGATTCGAGATCCCATCACGCTATTTCCACTTCGTGCGCACGGGCGACGCGCGTCCGCTCGATGCAGTGCTCGAACACAATCGACGCGACCTGCTGTCGCTTGCGCTGCTGACCGCGAGAGCCGCGCAGTTACTGGACGACGGAGTGACAGCGGCCAACAGTGCACGCGAGGCGCTCGGGATCGGCCGCTTGTACGAACGATCCGGAATGACCGCGGATGCGCTCGCCTGTTACGCGAGGGCCGCGGATATGGGGCCGGGCGTCTGCGCGGAGGCGCTGTATGCGCACGCCTTGTTGTTGCGGCGCATTCGCCATTACGCTGCGGCGGCCGACGTGTGGCAGCGTCTGCTCGACCTGAGCGATTGTCCGCCGCGGCTGGAACGGGAAGCCGCCCAGGCGTTGGCCGTGCATCACGAGCACCGGCTGCGAAGCCTGCTGTCGGCGCGCACCCTCGCGATGCGGTCGCTTCAGTTCGATGCGACGATGGCGCGGCGCGAGGCGATCGAGCATAGACTCGCGCGGCTCGACCGCAAGCTGGCTCGCGTCGAACCCGTGCTGCTTCCGCTGTTTTGAAGTGAAATCGAAATCGTAGAGCGCAGGCTCAAGCCTGCGCAGTGAGGCGGGGGCTTTCACCTTCGCCGAAGGCTACAGCGGACAGGAAAGCCCCCGCGCTACGAGAGGTCTCTACCGGCAGGACTATGCCGAGGCGGACGCCTTGGTGGTCTTGGTCGCAGTCTTCTTGGTCGCAGCAGCCTTGGCTTTGACCGCCTTGGCGGCTGTCTTACGCTGCTCCGACGTCTGCGCTCCGAACTTCTTGGTGAACCGCTCGACTCGACCTTCCGTGTCGATGAGCTTCTGGCGACCAGTAAAGAACGGGTGGCACGCGGAGCAGATTTCCAGGTGCAACTCTGGCTTCGTCGACCGCGTTTTGAACGTGTTTCCGCAGGCGCAACGGACCTCGACCACCTGGTACTTGGGATGGATACCTTCCTTCACGGCCACTCCTCTGAAAAGCGAACTTCCTATTCTAACCGATTGGACGCGCC
>JBKPSC010000368.1:0-9019 GCA_046734915.1 Acidobacteriota bacterium
TGGACATCGAAGGGACGACGACGCCTCTCGCGTTCGTGACGCAGGTGCTCTTCCCGTACGTGCGGCAGCATCTGCGATCGCATCTCGAGTCGCACGCCCACGCGCCCGAGTACCATGCACTAATCACGCGTCTCGGCGACGAATACCTGGCGGCGCGCCGCAGCGGCGAACCGGTTCCCGCGCCGGCGGAAGAACCCGACGCCGTCCAGTTGACGACGATCGTGGCGTTCGTCGAGTGGCTGATGGACCAGGATCGCAAGCTCACGCCGCTCAAGGAGCTGCAGGGGAAAATCTGGCAGGACGGGTATCAGCGAGGGGACCTGATCGGACAGGTATTCGCGGATGTGCGCCCGGCGCTCGATCGCTGGCGAAGCCAGGGCGTGCAGGTTGGCATCTTCTCTTCGGGGAGCGTGCTCGCGCAGCAGTTGCTCTTCCGCTATTCGTCGGCTGGCGATCTGACGAGCCTCCTGAACTGGTACTTCGATACGAACGTCGGCGCGAAGGTCGACCCAGAGAGCTATCACCGCATCGCGCGCACGATCGACCTGCCGGCTGACTCTGTGCTGTTCCTATCAGATGCGACCCGTGAGCTCGAGGCGGCCAATCAGGCAGGATTGCATGTGCGTTTGGTTATCCGGCCTGGCAATCCTCCCGTCCAGACGAGCCATTCGTACGGAACCATCTTCAGCCTCGACGAGCTCTCGGCAGCTTGATTTTCACCGGGTCAGATTTCGACGAGCCTCGACCTCAAGCGCAAACGATCGACGATCGGGCCGTATCGAGCGTCGCCCTTGAGGTTGGCGAATCGCGGATCGACTTCCAATGTGTCGACCCATGGGTCGCGCGCCGCGCAGGCGCGCTCCAGCAGCTCGAAGGCGCGGTCGCGGTCGTCGAGCCCCGCATACAACATCGCCAGATGAAATGGTGGCACCGTCTGGCCGTCGACGCCGCTCTCGAGTGACGCGGCTACCGCGCGGGCGGCGGCGTGGTTCCCGGAACGCGCCAGCGTGTGGCCCATCCACGCACGCGACACCGGATCGAGCCTCGTTGTCGAGATGAGCGAGTACTCGTCGAGCGCCTCGCGAAAGCGCCCCAACTCGGCGAGAGCCGAGGCCATCCGGCGCCGCGCCGGCCCGAAGGTCGGATCCATGTCGAGTGTCACGAGGCATCGCTCGACCGCGGCCTGGTAGTCGCCGGCGTAGAAGCGCACGGAAGCGGCGGCGGTGTTGTTGACGGAGCAGAGCGGATCCAGCTCCCACCCGCGATCGACGATGCGCCGGGCCTCGGCCCGTCCCCGTGAGGCCAGAAACAAAGCGTAGTAGCGGTGCGTCGACTCGCTGTTCGGATTCGCCTCGAGCGCCGCCCGGTACATCGCCTCGGCCCCCGACGAGTCCCAATTGAGCATGCGATGCACCTCGCCGAGGACGACAAGCGCTTCGGCGTCGCCGGCGTCGAGCTCCAGCGCGCGAGTGGCATCGGTGCGGACACCCTCGAGGACGGCGACCGGTTCGGCGCGGTAGTACTCGCAGAGCGCCAGACCGGCGCGGGCGCGCGCCGAGTACGCCTTGCCGAACTCCGGATCGAGTGCAATTGCCTGACCGTAGTGGCGAATGGCCTCGTTCAGTCCGCTATCTCCGCTGAGGTTCCAGTAGTAGCGGCCGCGGAGAAACGCCTGATAAGCGCCGGGATGCCTGCTGCCTGGATCCTTCAACGCCGGCGCTGGGAGCAGCTCAAGCGCGAGCGCTTGCGCGATCTGCGACGCCACGTCGGCCTGGACGGCCAGGCAGTCTTCGAGGCGTCGATCGTAGCTGTCGGCCCAGAGCTGGGTCTCGCCGCTGGTCTCGATGAGCTTCGCGGTGATGCGCACGCGATCCCCTTCGCGGCGCACGCTGCCTTCAACGAGATAGTCCACCTGCAAAGCGCGGCCGATGTCGCCCGCGGCGCGGACGCCCTCCTTGTACAACCAGCACGAGGCGCGAGCGAGCACGCCGATGCGGCCGGCGCAGCGCCGTCCGATCTGCGTGATCATTTCCTCGGTCAGACCATCGGTGAAATAGCTCTGCTCGGCCTCGCTGAGGTTGGTGAATGGCAAAACCATGAGGCGGGAGCGGAGCTGTCTGCGGGCTCGGTCGCCAAGGTGAGTGCCGCTGTCGCTGGCGCCGTTGATCGAAGCGATGAACCGATAGCCGCGGCGATGGAGCGTCTCGACAAACCGCGGATTCTCTGCCGTATCGCCGAGGGCGAGCCGCAGTCGCTTGATTGACGCATTGAGCGCATGCTCGAAGTCGACGAAGGTGCCCTCGGGCCACAGCCGTGCCCTTAGCTCATCGCGGGTTACCACATCGCCCGGGCGTTCGAGCAGCATCGCGAGGATCTGGAACGGCTGATCCTGGAGCCGCACGCGCACGCCGTTCTTTCGCACTTCCCGCGCTCGAAGATCGACCTCGAAGTCGGCAAAACGTACGAGGCTGTCCACTCGCTGCATGTCCGTCCGGCTTTCACTCGGCGCAGATTCTGCGCGTTTGAAGCAGCCTTCAGGATCGCTCGAAAAGCGGTCCGGGACCAGCCAAATTCGGACTCCGTTGTCGAAGTCACCAACTGATTACCTTCTCGTTACCTACCCATCATTGAGGCACCCACGGCGCGATCGCAGAGTGGGGCCATGAACGGCACAGTCCTGGCTCTGCTCCTCGTTCTACGCGCCTATGACATGACCGGTGTCTCGCCGCACGAGATCGCCGCCGCGGAACGCACCGTCGCTGATGTCCTGGGCCGCGCCCAAATAGACGTCTCGCTGGTCACCTGCCGGCCCGAACCGGCAGCCCCCCTTCTCTGTAACGAGGTGCCGAAGGCCCAGGACGTGATTCTCCGCCTGACGACGGCGCCGCCGGCGGCGACAGAGGGTGCGTTGGCTGAGGCGAACGTCGACACCGCGTTGGCGGCAGGTTCGTACGCGACTGTGTACGTGGATCGCATTCGGCGTCTGGCTGCGGTCGCGGACCGAGATGCGGGCGCGTTGATCGGCCGCGCAATTGCGCACGAAGTCGGCCATCTGCTCCTGGGCACGTCGAGCCATTCACCAACCGGATTGATGCGTGCCACATGGTCCGCGACGGCGATCAACCGCGAAGGAGACCCGGCGTGGCGGTTCGACCGTAGGCAGGGCGCGCGGTTGCGTAGCAGGCTCGAGGAGCGGCTTCGAGCCACCTGGCTTGCCGAGGCCGAAGTGATCGAGCCCGTCCCTCCAACTCCTTCTTCGTGCACCGGACACGGGCTCATTTGTCCTGCGCAATAACCGTGAGCCTGTGAACCTGTGAACCCCTGAACCCGTGAACCTCAGGTTCACGACGGTCGGTTCACCGGTTCACAGGTTCATGTCCGGATTCTCGTTCTCCTTGCGTAATTACAAAGCGAAGGTAGTCGTCAGTCGACCGTCACCCAATCGCTTGCTGCAAGGAGGATGTTCTGTATGGGTTTCTTCGATGACATGACTGAGGCCTTGAAAACCTATCCCGAGACGGACGTGACGCTCGAGATTGTCGAGGTCAACTTTCCAGACGATGCGCTGAATGTCTTGCGATGCCGAAGTCGAGCAACTTCACTTCGCCTTCCTCGGTCACCAGGATGTTGGAAGGCTTGAGATCGCGATGCACGATCAATCGGCCGTGCGCGTGCCCGACGGCGCGCGCCGCGTGCAGAAAGAGCTTCAGCCGCCTCCGAATCGTCAGCTGCTTCGCCTTGACGAATTCATCAATCGGACGGCCGGCGACGTACTCGAGCGCCAGATAGGGCTGGCCGTTGCCCGCAACACCAGCATCGTACAAGCGCGCAATGTTCGGGTGTTCGAGCGCGGCCAGAATCTCTCGCTCCTCCGCCATCCGTCCGGCGAGCCCGACGCCGCGCCAGACCGTGCGCGGCAGCTTCAGCGCGATTGGGCGGTTCACCATGACGTCGGTGCGGTGGGCGAGCCACACCGCGCCCATGCCGCCCCTGCCGAGAAGCCTGACGATGCGGTATGGCGCGATGGATTCGGGAGGGGGCGCAGCGGCTTCGACGTCCGTATGGCCCGAAACGCCGTTCGTGAAATCGACTTTTGGCAGGGTGCGTCAGGAACGCGTCAGTGCCGGCGGAATCGACGCCGGCCAGCAGGCGTCGCAGCCGGGGGCGAATCGCGTCGTGCTGCGGCGGCAGACTGTCGATCCAGCGGGTTCGATCGCAGCGCGGCAGGTCGAGCCCTTCGTCCAGCAGGGCGCTCAGTGATGCCCAGGCGTTACGGGTCTCGTCGAGCTGAGACACATCCGATCACGCCAGTGCTTCTTTCAGCAGCAGACGTGCCTTCTGCCAGTCGCGGCGAACCGTTCGCTCGGTGACGCCGAGCGACTGGGCGATCTCCGGCTCCGACATGCCGGCGAAGTAGCGCATCTCCACGACGTGGCCGAGACGCGCATCGACGGCGGCGAGGCGCTCGAGGGCCTGGTGAACACCCAGAATCTCCTCTTCCGCACCGTCGGCGGCGGCGATATCGGCGTCCATGGCTACGCGCGGCAATCCCCCGCCACGTCGGCCGGCCGAACGCCGTCTCGCAAAGTCGACGATCACCGACCGCATGACCTGGGCGGCCCAGCGAAGGAAGTGCACACGGCTTTCAAACCTGGCGTCGGAGGCCGCGGCGAACCGAATGAACGACTCGTGCACCAGCGATCCCGTGTCGAGCAGCGTCAGCTTGCTCCGGGCTCGCAGGCGCCAGCGGGCCAGCTTCTGCAGCTCGCCGTACAGCTCGGCATAGAGTGCGTCAGCCGCCTCGGCATCGCCCTGCTGGGCTCGATGGATCAATCTGGTCACGCTGGACGAAGACACCATGTCGTTGCCACCGGACTAGTGGCGGGCGCCGGCGTGGTGTTACAGGGATCAGCCGGTCAGCAGGTCCCACACGAACCGTGGGCCAAACGCCGATCGGGCGGGGACGAGGTCGCCGGCGATACCGACCAGGCGATCGGCGAGGTCCGGCCGTCCCGCCAGCCGTCGCGCAACCGCGTCCGCCAGAGCCGGCCAGGAGACGACATATTGAAGAATGCGGTTGAGCCGGAACTTGTCGCGCGTCGCGGCGTGACGGAGGCGATCGTACGCGGCGAGATCGCGTGTCGTGGCTGACGTCAGCGCCCGGCCCGCAACAGCCGATGCGAGCTCTGCGCTCCGCAACGCCAGCGTCACGCCTTCACCGGTGAACGGATCATAAAAGCCGGCAGCGTCACCAACCAGCAGCGCTCCCGGCACTGAAAGGCGTCGCGCGACGATGGCAAGCGGTCCGATCGCTCTCGGCGGCGTCACGAGCTCGGCCCTTCTCAGCCGTTCGGCAAGGCGCGGCCAGCGCGCTGCGATCGCGTGGCGGTAGAACGACTCGAGACCTGCCGATGCTTCGCTCATTTCGCGCCGGTCGAGGACGAACGTGACGTTCGCCCGATCCGGACCCAGCGGGGCCACGCCGCAGTACCCGCCTTTGCCGCTCCCGTGCATCTCTCCCCAGGGGCCGAGGTCTTCCATGCCCTGCCAATGCCCGCGAACGGCGAACTTGCGCCACGTCCGATGTTCGCGCAGCAGACCCAGCCGGCGTGCAACGACGCTACGCCGGCCATCAGCTCCGACCACGAGCCGCGCGTCCACTCGCGACGGTCCACCGGCGTCTTCGATCGACACGCCGCTCACCATCCCGTTGGCCCGCGTGATGTCGCGCGCCCTGGCGCCTTCCCGCACATCGACGCCAGATTCGCGTGCGACACGAAGCAGCGTGTGATCGAGTACGTCGCGGCGAATGGCGAAGCCGAGCTCATCGCCGTCGCGGTGGTAGGTTCCGCGGCACGCCGTTCCAGACGAGGAGACCAGCCGCATGCCGCGCAGCGGATACGGACCGAGCGCTCGAACTGGGTCGCGCGCTCCGATCGCGCCGAGCAGCCGCCACGCTTCCGGCGAGACGCTTTCTCCGCAGACCTTATCGCGCGGAAACACGGCCTCGTCGACCAGCACGACATCGTGCCCCTGCTGTCGCAGGAGGATCGCGGTAGCGGATCCAGCCGGGCCGCCGCCAACGACGACAACGTCGCGCACGCTCGACGTCACGCCGCTTTCCCCGCGATGGCCATGAGCCCGTACGGCCACGTGCGCTCGATGCGGACGTTGATGCCGGCGTCGGCGAACGCCGCCGCCAGCTCGTGGTGCGTGAAGGCCCGTCGAATCGAGGTCAGCCCGTCGGCGACGCTGACCGGAGACTTGAAGACGAGCGGAAAGACCAGGCGGCCAAACGCATAGGGGACGAACGCCCGCCGCAGGTCGTTCACGACGAGCGCGCGGCGGGCGACGCGAAAGAGCTCGCGCAGCACGGCGGCAACATCTGGACCGTCGAAATGGTGCAGAAAGAGCGACGCCGTGACGACGTCGAACGTCCCCGGGGCAAACGGCAGCGAGCGCGCATCTGCGGCGACGCAGGGAATGTCCCTGGGCGCCTGCGTCAGGTGCAGCCACTTCAAGTCCGCGCCCACGGTCCCGATCGGCGGCGATGTGTGCTGACGCAGCCAGACCAGCAGGTCCGCCGAACCGCAGCCGACGTCGAGCAGCCGGAATCGCGGGCGGTCGCCTCCTCGAACATACGGCCGAATCGCGTCGAGCACACGATCCCGGTTGCCGAGCCAGTCGTTCACGAACCGGAGATCGGCAAGGCTGGATGCCGCCTCTTCCCGTGAGACCCCCTCGTCGAGCTGCTCGGGCTCGATCGCCCGCCGGCTCAAATCGACCACGGCTACCTTGCCACGAGCTGGGACATCGGGATCAAGGCCGGATCGCGATGATCTCCCGCGACAGACGCCGACGGCAGCGGATCGGGCCAGTCGAGGTACTCACGCTCGCGCCGCCGGATGGCGCGGTACCGGCGAAACACCTCGCGCGCGCTTTCGAGTCCGAGCGCCGATCGCCACGTGGTCCCGCGAAACGTATGGGCGATCATCTGGCGGCCGTGTTTCAGCACGAACGCGGGATCGTGTCTCGCCGCGACCGGCATGTGCCGCAGCTTCATCCAGCGTTCTTCCCGCCATCGCATGAACTCGATGTCTTCGGCGTCGAGCTGCGTGCTGCGTGTGACGGCGGTCGTGCCGTCGTACTCGTCGGTCCTCTGGTTCACAATGAGATTCCGCTCGACGAAGTCCCGGGTCATCGGTGTGCCGGGATAGGGCGTCGGATGCTGAATGTACGGCCAGTCCACGTAGCGGCGCGCGAACGCCAGATTCGCCTGCACCGATTCCCTCGTGTCGTCGGGATTGCCGACGATCAACCCGCCGACCACCAGCAGACCGTGCTTGTGCAGGATTTCGATCGCGTCCACGGTGGCGTTGCCGGCGCGCTGTCCCGGCTCATGGCGGCTGTTCTTGGCGCGGGCCCGCAGGAAGGCGAGGTCCTCGGCCAGGACATTCTCGATGCCGAGGAAGACGTAGCGGAAGCCAGCCTTCTTCATCAGCGGCACGAGCGTCGCGCCGTAGGTGGCAAATGGCGCGGTCATGCCTTGCACGATGTAATCGACATCGTTCAGTCGGGCGTCGACGATGGCCTGGCACAGGGCCTCGAAGCGCGGGACGTCAATCGTGATGTTGTCGTCGACGAAGAAGATGACGCGGGCGCCGCGCCGGCGGGCGTCAGCGATGTCCTCGAGCACGCGCGGGATCGGGAAGCGGTGGAAGTTGCGGCCGCGCATCTCGATGATCGAACAGAAACTGCAATCGAACGTACATCCCCTCGACGTCTCGACGACTTCTACCTGCCGCCCGAGCATGGCGTAGCCCGAAAGTACACGAGCGTCCCGCCTCGGTAGCTTAAGCTCGCCATTCTCGATCGCCGCAATCGGGCGGGGTGGATTCCTCTGAAACTCGGCGCCGTCACGATACCAGAGCCCGCTGACTGCGGTCAGGGGCGTCCCCGCCTCGAGTGCTCGCAGGAGGTCCCGGAACGTCAGCTCGCCCTCGCCGCGAATGATGAAGTCGACGCCGAGCTCGGGATGGGTCCAACAGTCTGGCGCCAGACTCGGATCGTAGCCGCCGACGGCGACTCTCACGCCAGGTGTCAGCGCCCGGATCAGCGAGATGATTCGCCGCGCTGTGCCGCGCTGGAAAGTCATCACCGAGAGGCCGACGAGATCCGGTTGGACGCGCCGAAGGAGATCTTCGATCGTCCGCCGCACTGAGGATTGCGCCAGCACCAGATCGGCGATAGCGACCTCGTGGCGCGGGTCGAGGTTGGCGGCGAGCGACGCGAGCGCGCCGTTCGGCATGCGCACGGCGATGGTCGGCGTGTGCTCGAACGAATCCGGCATCGAGAGCAGAAGGATGCGCATGCGAGCTCTCCACGATTATCGATGAAGGGTGGACGCCGCTCAGATCGAAGCAGCCGTGCGGATGAGAGTCAAGCTCATGGGACGACAGGCAGCGATGTTGCTTTTATCGAATCTTGCCGCCACGGAGGGCCTCTGTGGAGGCGGCTGGGGAGAAAGCAGGGAGATTGAGGTGCGGAACTGGACATCTTTGCTGTTCGTGGCCTGGACCTTGGCAGCGGTTGGCGGCGCCAGCGCCGACCCCGTCCCAGTACGGCATCGAGAAGGGCTCACCCACGGATTTCTGACGTTGAAAACGCTAAACGGCGTACTACTGGCCACCGGCGATCTCGTGCAACACACGAGAGGCGACCGCGTGACGACGCGCCTGACCTACCGTTTCAAGGACGGCTCGACCTACGACGAAACGACAGTGTTCTCGCAGCGCGGTACCTTCCGGCTCATCTCGGATCGCATGGTTCAGAAGGGGCCGACCTTCGAGCAGCCACTGGACATGTCGATTGACGCGGCATCAGGCCAGGTCACCGTGCGCTACAAGGACGACAAGGGCGCGGACAAAGTGGAATCGGAGCGGCTCGACCTGCCGCCGGACGTGGCGAACGGCATGATGCCGATCCTGCTGAAGAACATCGTCACTGGCGGGCCGGTGCC
>JBKPSC010000369.1:0-18563 GCA_046734915.1 Acidobacteriota bacterium
CCGTACATGTTGCCGCTGGAGTCGACGCTGAAGGTGTGCACCTCGAGATAACCGTCCGGCAGGTCTCTCGGCACCATCCAGGTGTAGAGATGGTTCCCCTTGAAATCGAGCTTGGTGAAGCGCAGCGGGTTCAGGTCGGTCACCCACAAGCTATCGCTGTTGACGATGATGTCGAGCGGGAGCGAAAAGCCGGGAAACGCCTCCACGAACTCGACCTTTGCCGGATCCGGTGTGGTCTTGAAGACGTTGATGCGGCCGCCCGATCGATCCAGCGCGAAGATGCGGCCCTCGGGCCCGACGGCCACGGCATGAACGCCGTTGAACTGGCCGGGGCCAGTGCCCATGCCGCCGAACTCGGAGATGTAGTTTGCCTCGCGATCGAGGATGAGGACGCGGTGGTTGTCGAGGCCATCGGCGACGAGAATGCGGCCATCGGGCAGAAAGGCGACGTCCTGCGGCTTGGCAAAGTGTTTCCCGTCGCTGCCGGGCACATTCTTTTCACCAAGCGTCTTGAGCAGCTTCTTGCCGTCGTTCGAAAACACGTAGATTTGGTGGAACGTCTCGTTGACGACCCACACGCGCCGTTCGGGGTCGTAGGGGCTGATCCGCAGCCGATGCGGCCCTGGACCATTCGCGCCCTCGCAGAGCGAATCCCACTGCGTCCAGCGCTCTTTGACGCGGCCGTCACCGTCGAGCGCGTAGAGACAATTGCGCCAGATGCGGCGATCGGTCGCCGTCAAAACGTTGATGCCAATGGATCCGGCAAAACCGGTAAACTCCGGCGGCACCGGGCTCGGCAGCCGGGTCTCACCCCGCTGCGCCACCAGGATACGGTTCGGTGATTCGGCGAACACACCGGAGTTGCCCCCGAACGCGAAGCCGGCTTCCGCGAACGGCTTATGCCAGCCGCGAATGACATCGTAAGGACTGGAGCCCACCGGCCCGGTGATAACGGCCTTCGAGGTGTTCTGGGCCAGCACCGCTGGCATCAGGCTTACGAGAACGCCCACCATCAAGGTCGCAAGGGCCGCCTTCGTCTTGCCGCTGGTCGTCATCGCCTTCAGCTCCTCGGTCGGGGCGCGGCGCCCCACGCGCGTCTGACGCCCCGACCGGCTCGATGACAGCTTAGTGTCTTACACCGATCAGCGGCAACTCACGCGCTCGCGGCCTTTGCCCCGGCTGCCGCCAATCCGGCGGCAAAGGGATTCTCGTCGGCCGTCGGACCGTAAACCGATGGCACCGACTGATTGAGCAGTCGAAGGTAGACCAGCAACTGACCGCGATGGTGATACCAGTGGTTCAGCATGATCGCCCGAACGAATGCGGCGCGCGGCATCGCCAGGATGTCCTTGCCGCCGCTCTGCAACCGCCACATCGCACTCATCTTCGCGTCATCGAAGCCCCCGAGCGCCTTCTTCGCCCGGCTGACGCTGTCGTTGAGCGACGGCACGAGCTCCGTCGCGGTTGCGGCCTCCGGTTGGACGAACGCCGGTGGCTCGGGGACGGTATCGATGGCCGCCAGCTCGGCGACATTTCCCGGCACGGTGGCCACATGCAGCGCGAGCTGCCCCAGCGACATCGACTTGGGGTGTGGCTTCCACGACAGGTGCGCCTGCGGAATCCGCTCCAGCACCCGCCGTGTCGTGACGGCTTCTTGTTCGAGTTCGGCCAGGAATCCGTCGATCATCTTCATGGGATCCTCCTAGTTCGCTCCGGCTTCCGCTGATTTGCGCACGCGGGCGTGCAGTGCCGACCATCCTGACGCCAGGCGCGACCGGTGTTCCTCTGGAAACGGCCCGACGAGCGTGTGTGTGAACTTGATGAGGGTGCCTTCGGGCGTCTCGCTCAATCGGTAGAGCAGGTTCGAGGTTGCCGCGGTCGACATGAACAGCGGACCCCAGATCTCCAGCAGCGCCGGCCGCTTGATGCTCTGCACAAAGCCCCACAGGTGCCCGTTGTCGCCGCCCAGGTCGCGATACCAGCGGCCGCCCGGATAAGGTTCGAGGATCATCGGCAGGGGTGTGCCATCAGGAGTTTCGTTTTGCCGTCCGATCTGAACGACTAGAGACTCGAACGTCTGTTCGACTGACGCGTGCACGTGGATTTCTTCGGTGATCGTGAAGGTCTGGGCCTCCGACGCAGGTGCTGTCGTGCTCATCGTTTCTCCTCCGCATGTGTTTTGATGCGCCGGAGCTGCCCGCGCCAGTGCTGCGCGAACATTCCGCACCAGTCGTGAATCGTGCGAAGCGCGTCGGCGTTGGTGCGGTACAGCATTCGCCGGCCGTCGCGACGCATTGTGACGAGACCGACGTCTCGCAGGACCTGGAGGTGCTTGGAGACCGACGGTTGCTCGAGCTCGAGCGCATCCGCAATCTCACCCACCGAGCGCTCCTCCGCCGCGATGAACTCGAGGATGTGCCGACGCCGCGGCTCGGCAACCGCGTTGAACGGATCGGACGTCGTCGAGGCGCGCGGCATGAACTGACTTATATATTCCCATATGGGAATGTGTCAAGGGAGCCGAAAGCCGGCCCGGAGACGGTGACGGCTTTCACAATCTTGAGTTCTCACCTCATGCACCCAAAAGCGGGCAAGCGGCGTCAAAAGACAATTCATGGGTTCACCGGTTCACGGGTGCGCGGGTTCCTCGTCACCTCTCGGACGCTCCCGTGAACCCGTGAACCTCGATTGAGGCAGTCACATGTGTCCGACTAATCTGCAAATCCACGGGCCCCTGCAGGCCCCGCTAGACGACCATCTGCGCGAGACGGTGCGAGGGCTGCTGCGCGACGGACGGCGCGATATCGTGCTCAATCTGAAGCACGTACCGGCGATTGACGCGGTCGGTGTCGGCGAGCTGATTAACGTCTACAACCTCGCGCGCGCGGCGCAAGGAAAGCTGCACGTTGTCGATGCAGCGCCTCACGTTCGCGAAACGCTGGAGCTGCTCGGTCTCTTCGAGCTTCTGAGCGGGGACGCGGCCGAGGCAGCCGCCGCGTCGTCGCTCGTCACATTGTAAGCGCGACGATGATGTCGTGAACGACACGCGTTATCGTCCGCGCTGAGTCGCTAGCGTTACTACCGGCGAGCCCGCCTCAACACACCGTCGTTACACCTCTCGTCCAAAAGTCGTAGATCGCTCTCGCCAGAACGGCGGACTCTCCCGTCCCGCTCTCGTCACAACGCGGAATCGTGCACCTGCTCGATTGTGCGTCTCGTCCAATCAAGCGAGATTGTCGAAGAAGCACTGTCACATGCGAACGTCCTCGATCGTCGTTACGTAGGTAGGAAGAGAAGAGAGAGCTCATGGCAAAACGGATGATCTTGATGCTGACCGCGACGATGCTCATCGTCGCTGGCCTCGGATTCGTGAAGTTCAGACAGGTGCAGACGGCCATCGGGCAGGCGGCCGCGTTTCAACCGCCGCCGGATGCCGTCACGACGATCGTCGCGCAGGAGGAACAGTGGCCGGCGACGCTGACGGCGATCGGGACACTGGCGGCGGTGCAAGGTGTGACGGTCAGCGCCGATCTTCCGGGGACCGTGGATCGCATCGCATTCGACTCGGGGCAGTTCGTTCGCGAGGGTGACGTGCTCGCGCTGCTGGACACGCGGCAGGAATCCGCACAGCTGGCGGCGGCCGAGGCCCAGCTCGAGCTCACCCGATTGAATTTCGAGCGGATGCAGGGTCTGCTCACCGAGCGCGTCGTCTCGCCGGCGGAATTCGATCGCGCGAACGCCGAGCACCGCCAGGCGGAAGCACGCGTCGGTGAAATCCGCGCGGCCATCGCCCGCAAGACGATTCGCGCGCCGTTCTCCGGCGTCCTCGGCATTAGGAGCGTCAACCTGGGGCAGTACTTGTCTGGCGGCGACGCGCTCGTCACGTTGCAATCCCTGAATCCGATCTATGTGAACTTCGGCGTGCCTCAGCAGACAGCCGGACAGATCCGTGTCGGGAAGAACGTGCATATCACGGCCGGGGATTCGACTGGCGTCGAGCTCGACGGACGCGTCACGGCCATCGATTCGATCGTCGATCAAACGACGCGCAACATTCAGATTCAGGCGACGCTTGCCAACCCGGGCGGAAAGCTGCGGCCGGGGATGTTCGTTCAGACCGCAGTGAAACTCGGTGAGGCCAGCACGATCATCGCGCTGCCGGCGTCGGCGATCAGCTATGCGCCATTTGGCGACTCGGTCTTCGTGCTCGCCGATCTGAAGGACCCGAAAGGACAGACCTACCGCGGCGTCCGGCAACAGTTCGTCAAGCTCGGGCCCGCACGCGGCGACCAGATCGCTGTCATCTCGGGCATCAAGCCTGGTGACGAGGTCGTGACGTCTGGCGTGTTCAAGCTGCGCAACGGCGCCGCCGTCGAAGTCAACAACAAGGTGCGGCCGGCGAACAATCCGGCGCCGAAGCCGGAGAACAGCTGATGAAGTTCACCGACCTGTTCGTCAAGCGGCCCGTCCTGGCCATCGTCGTCAATCTCGTCATCCTCATTGCGGGCTTGCAGTCGATTCGCGCGCTGAGCGTCCGGCAGTATCCACGGAGCGACATTGCTGTCATCACTGTCTCGACGGTCTATGTCGGCGCCAGCGCCGATCTTGTGCGCGGCTTCATCACCACGCCGCTCGAGCGAGTGATCGCGAGCGCTGACGGCATCGATTACATGGAGTCGTCGAGCGCGCAGGCGCTGAGCACGGTCACCGTGCACCTGAAGCTCAACTACGACACGAACGCCGCCCTCACGCAGATTCAGGCCAAGGTGGCGCAGGTCCGGAACGACCTGCCGCCCGAAGCCGAGGCGCCGGTGATCGACCTGCAGACGGCGGACAATCAGTTCGCCGCGATCTACCTTGGGTTTTCCGCCAAGGATCTGGATCCCAATCAGATCACCGACTACCTCACGCGTGTGGTTCAACCGCGGTTGAGTGCGATCAGCGGCGTCCAGCGCGCGGACATCCTCGGCGCGCGCACGTTTGCCATGCGCATCTGGCTCAAGCCCGATCGCATGGCGGCGCGCGGCATCGCGCCGTCGGCAGTCCGTGATGCTCTCGCGCGAAACAACGTCCTGTCCGCACTGGGCCGTACGAAGGGGTCGATGGTCTCAGTGAATCTGGTCGCCAACACCGACCTCCGCACCCCGGAAGAATTCCGGCAGCTCGTCGTCAAAGAGCAGGACGGCGTCGTGGTCAGGTTGGGCGAGATCGCTGACGTCCAGCTCGGCGCCGAGAACTACGAGCAGGACGTCCGCTTCAACGGCGAGTCGGCGACTTTCATGGGCGTTTGGGTGCTGCCCACTGCCAACACCCTCGAGGTGATCGGCCAGGTGCGCGAGGCCATCCCGGCGATTCGCGCCCAGCTACCGGCCGGGATGAACGTCGGGATCCCGTATGACTCGACCGAGTACATCCAGGACGCCATCAAGGAAGTGCTCAGCACGCTGACCGAGACGCTGCTCATCGTTGTCGTGGTCATCTTCCTGTTCCTCGGTTCATTCCGATCAGTGCTCATCCCGATCGTGGCCATTCCGATCTCGCTGGTTGGCGCCGTGTTCCTCATGCTCGTCGCCGGCTTCACGGTCAATCTCCTGACGCTGCTCGCCATCGTGCTCTCGGTGGGCCTCGTTGTCGACGACGCGATCGTGATGGTGGAGAACGTCGAGCGTCACCTGCACGAAGGTAAGCGGCCGATTCAGGCGGCGATCGACGCGGCGCGGGAGCTCGTCGGACCGATTGTCGCGATGACCATTACGCTGGCTGCCGTCTACACGCCGATCGGCATTCAGGGCGGCCTGACCGGATCGCTGTTCCGCGAGTTCGCTTTCACCCTTGCCGGCGCCGTCCTCGTGTCGGGCATCGTCGCGCTGACGCTGTCGCCGATGATGGCCGCCCGTCTGTTGCGGGCCGGCGACACCAACCGTGGGTTCCAGGGATGGGTCAATCGGCGGTTCGATACCATCCGACGCGGCTATGCGCAGGCCCTCGCGGCGACGCTCCGCTACCGTCCCGTGGTGCTGACGCTGTGGGTGATCGTCACGCTGCTCATCGTCCCGTTTTACCTGTTCTCTCAGCAGGAGCTGGCGCCGTACGAAGACCAGGGATTCTTCTTCGGCGTCGTGCAGTCGTCGGCCAATTCCACGCTCGACCAAACCAAGCTCTTCGCCGATCAAATCCACGACGTGTATCGATCTTTCCCCGAGAGCGGCAGCATCTTTCAGATCACGTTCCCTAACGGCGGCTTCGGCGGCATGACGACCAAGCCGTGGAGCCAGCGGAGCAAGACGACGCAGCAGCTGCTGATGGAATCGATGGGTCCGCTGTCGAAGATTGCGGGTATACGTGTCATCCCGCAGGCGCCGCCGCCGTTGCCGGGCGGAGGCAACTTCCCCGTCGACCTCGTGATCGCCACGGCCGGCGAGCCCCAGCAGCTGAACGATCTCGCGACACAGCTCGTTCAGAAGGCGTTCGCCAGCGGCTTGTTCATTTTTGCTGACGCCGACGTCAAATTCGATCAACCACAGGCCGAGGTGGTCTTCGATCGTGACAAGCTTCGCTCACAAGGCGTGGATTTGGGTCAGGCCGGGCGCGATCTGTCGACGCTGCTCGGGGCCAACTACGTCAATCGCTTCAGCATCCAGGGCCGGAGCTACAAAGTCATCCCGCAGGTCGCGCGAGTGGAGCGGCTGACGCCGGAGCAGCTGTCCGAGATCTACGTCACCGGGTCGCAGGACAAGCTGGTGCCGCTGTCGACCTTCGCGTCGCTGCGGACGACGACCGAGCCGCGCGAGCTGAAGAAGTTCCAGCAGCTGAACGCCATCCGTATCCAGGGCGTGACACCGCCGCCGGTGCCGCTCGACAAGGCGCTTCGCTTTCTCGAGGACGAGGCGAGGGCCGTTCTCCCGCAGGGCTTCGTCATCGACTACGCCGGCGAGTCGCGTCAGCTGCGGACCGAAGGCAGCAAGTTTCTCGGCACGTTCCTGCTGTCCGCGATCCTGATCTATCTCGTGCTCGCGGCGCAGTTCGAGAGCTTCCGCGATCCCTTCATCATCCTGGCCGGCTCGGTGCCACTGGCGGTGTCAGGTGCGCTGCTGTTCTCGTTTCTCGAGCTGACCACCTTGAATATCTATAGTCAGGTCGGCCTCATCACACTCGTCGGCCTGGTCTCGAAGAACGGGATCCTGATCGTTCAATTCGCCAATCATCTTCAGGAGACCGGCAAGAGCAAGCTGGCGGCGGTCCTCGAGGCGGCAGAAACACGGCTGCGGCCGATCCTGATGACGACGGCCGCGACCGTTGTCGGTCACTTCCCGCTGGTGATCGCCACCGGTCCCGGCGCGGGTGCGCGCAACAGCATCGGCATCATGCTGGTCAGCGGGATGATCATCGGCACGCTCTTCACCCTGTTTGTCGTGCCGTCCATTTATGTGCTCGTCGCGCGGACGCACCATGCCGAGGCGCCAGCGGCGCGTGACGTCGATCGCGACGAGCGCGTGCCTGAACTTGTTGGGGCAATGTAATCATGTCAATCACCACTCATCATCGAACCATGGCCGGCGCGTGGGCCGTCGCGGCAGTCCTCGGCGCGGCCACCGCATCGGCGCAGATCAATCAGCCGCCGACGGCATCCACTGCCGGCGAACCGGCCGTTCAATTGACGTTGGACGAGGCCGTCCGCCGCGCGGTCGATCACAACCCGGATCTGGCCATCGTGCGGCTCAACACCGAAGTAGACGCGGCTCACGTCGGCGAAGCGGAAAGCTCTTACTTGCCGGTGTTCTCGACAACGCTGGGACGCTCGAGCAACGTCGCGCCGCCATTGAGCTCGTTTCTCGGCACCCGCGGCGTCGACACGAACGACTGGTTCTCGTCGACGGGCATCCGACAGCGTCTGCCGTGGGGCTCCGGCACCTGGAACGTGTCGTGGGATGCGTCGCACACGACGAGCAACAGCCCGATCAACAGCTTCGAGCCGCTCGTCCAGTCGGGCTTGCTGTTCGCGTTCTCGCAGCCGCTGCTGAAGGACCGTAAGATCGACGCCGCCCGCCAGCAGTACATCATCGCGAAGCGCAACCAGGACAGCTCGGAGATCCAGTTTCGCGAGTCGGTCGTTCAGACCGTTGCCGCGGTCAAGCAGGCCTATTGGACGTTGAAAGCCTTGCTGGCCAACGTCACGGTGCAGCAGCGCTCCCTCGAGCTCGCCGAAGAGCTGGTCACTCAAAACCAGCTGCGGGTCCGATTCGGTCAATCCCCGCCCCTCGACCTGACGCAGGTCGAAGCCGAGGTCGCACAGCGGCGCGAGAATCTGATCCGCGCCAGGGCTGGCGCCGAGGACGCCGAGGATCGATTGAGGCGCCTCATCATGGATCCAGGCGACGTCTCGTTCTGGAACGTCCGCTTGGAGCCCGTTGACGAACCGGCTGGCCGAACCGACCTGCCGGACGTGGACACGGTCATCGCGAAGGCGATGGACGAGCGGTACGACGTGGCGCGAGCGCGAACCGAGGTCAGCAACGCGGCCACCAATGTCGAGTTCTACCGGAACCAGAAGCTGCCTGACGTCCGCGCCGAAGCCTCGTTTCAGGGCAGCGGTCTCGGCGGCACGCAGCTGCTGCGCACGAGCGAGTTCCCCGGTTCCATCATCGGCCGCTCGAACACGGGGTTCGGCAACGTGTTGGGGCAGATGTTCACGACCGACTTCCCGACGTGGAGCTTCGGCCTCTCCGTCAGTTATCCAATCGGGCGCAGCTACGAGAAGGTCAGCTACGTCCGCTCGCAGATCGAGCAGCGGCAGGCCGCGCATCGTGTTGCCAGCCTGCAGCTCCAAGTCGCCGAGAGCATCCGGCAGGCGGCGCGACAGGTGCGCAGCACCGCCGAGCGCGAGGACGCGGCCCGAGCTGGAGCGAATCTGGCGCAGCAGCGCCTCGCCGCCGAGCGCCGCCGCTTCGACGTCGGCCTGTCGACGACGTTCCTGGTGACGCAGGCGCAGCGCGACCTCCTGCAAGCCGAGGTCAGCCTGCTCCAAGCGTCGCTCGACTATCAGTCATCGATCGTGGCGTTCGAGGCGCTGCAGCTCGCGCCGGCGATCTCGTCCGGCGACTCGGTCGGGGTCAATGGCTCAGCCGTCGTGCTCCTGCCGACGCCGGAGCCGCGAGGTATCTTTCGTCCGGGCGCCGGCGGCTTCTGAGGCGGCGCCGGGCGAAGCCGGCTCGCTACCGGACTCCCAACTCGTGTATGAGCCAGTGCATGCCGTACACGTCGCGCAGCACCGCGGTGATGGCGGCGTTCGTCACGATGATGCTGCGGTTGACATCCTGGTCGTAGCCGTAGGCGTTGCGCTGCGTCAGCACCGTCGAGTCGAAGTTCGCGCCGATGATCTCGCCGGCGGCGTTGATGGCGGGCGAGCCCGAGCTGCCGCCAATCGTATCGGTCGACGCAGTCATGTCGAGCACTGTCGCCGGATCGACGCGCGACTTCGCGGCCAGCAGCTTCGGCGCAACGTCGAACGGCGGCGCTCCGGTCGCTCGTTCCCACAGTCCGGCGAACGTCGTGAACGGCGCGAACCGCTGCCCCGCCACGTTGGATCCTTCGATGCGGCCATAGGTCAACCGCAGCGTGAGAGTGGCGTCGGGATAGACGCTGTCACCGTAGACGGCGAACCGCGCGTCTGCCAGTCGCGCCGACGCCCGATCGGTCGGCGCCTGCACCGTGTCTTCCCACTCGCTTCGCACCGCGCGCGTCGGCACCTGAATGGACAGAACGTAGCGAACCAGCGGATCCGTCGACGCCTCGATCGCCGCCAGCCCACCCTGCCAGAGCGCGCGCCGCACCGAGGCGTCGGCCAGCGTCGTGCTCCTGATCACGCGCCCCGCGAGCGCTTCGGGCGATTCCCTTCCGAGCAGTGTCCGCACTCGTGCATCATCGACGGTCAGCCACTCGCGGGTCTTCGACAGCCACCATTCGATCTGCAGCTGATCCAGCGCCGGGTGGACCGGGCGCTCGGCGAAGAGCCGCGTCTCGACGCCGGCCAGCCGGCTGTCGCTGAACTCTGGGAGGCGCCGATCTGACGGCTTCGCTCGCTCCTGTGCGCCACGCACGAGCGTCATCGCCCAGCCGAAGAGGAGCGATCCACCGCCAGCACGGCCTTCGAGCAGCGAGTACGCCGGATAGAGCTCCCGCTGCTTCGGCTGGATCGCGGCCAAATCGGCCCACGGGTCGCCCACCTTCTGCGAGAGCGCCGCGTCCGCCTGAACGCGGCGGCGGAACTCCCCCTCCTCCTGGCTGCGCCTGGTCATGAACGCGGCGTCGACCAGCGCGCGCATCCGTCCGCGACCTCTCTTGTAGGTGTTCTCGAGACTATCCAACTGGTCCATCGCAACAAAGGCCTGCTCTTCGCCCTGCGCGCTGAACTGCTGCAGCCGGCCGCGCAGCTCCGACGCGATCAACTGGTCCAGTGGAAGGACGACGTCGCGGACAGTTGCCAGTTGTTCTTGCGTCAGAAGCCGCTGCGTCGCACCTGGACTGCCGGACACGAATACCGGCTGTCCTTCGCTCGGACTCGTGGCGTTCCACGTGAAGTACGTCGGCGTGGACGCTGGCTGGCCATTCTCGTATAGCCGGAGGAACGCCGCGTCGACCGCGAAGCGGGGAAAGCTGAAGTTGTCCGGATCGCCACCGAAAGTCGCCACACGGTCCTCTGGCGCGTACACCAGCCGCAGGTCGGTATAACGACGGTAGACGTAGAGCTTGAACTGTCCACCTCGATAGAGCGAGACGACGGCGCAGCGGCGGGTCGCGTCGCGCCCGCAGACTTCGCTCTCGATGCGGCCGGCCTCGGCGTCACGCGCCGCGGTGAACGCCTGTCCGGTGAGCGTGCCGCCTGCCGCGTGCATGCGCGACGTCACGTCGGCAATGGATTGGAGAACTTCAGCAATGGCGCCCGGGCACTTCTTCTCCTCTTCGCGGCGCCGCGGCGTGAAACCAGTGTGCGCGTAGTTGATTGCCGGCGTCGATAGATTCGCGACGCAGGTCGCGACGCAATGGTTGTTCGTCAGGACGAGACCGTCGGCCGAGACGATGCCGGCGGAACAGCCGTCGAGCCTGACCGAGCTCAGGCGAACTCGATCCAGCCACGCCTGATCGATACGTGTTCCCAGCGCCTGGTTCGCGCGGGCGATCGGGAAGTTGTCGAACGTCCACATGCCTTCTTCGGCATGGATGGCGACGCCGACGGTGATCACGGATAGAAGGACGACAAAGGAAGCCCGGCAGAAACGCGAGTGTCGCATGACTTTCTCCCGCCGGAAGAGGTGTGGTTAGACTTGCGCGGCTTTCTGTCTCAGGCGATCGAGCTCTCGTACTAGCTTGGCCATCGCGCCGTCGTCGACCTTGGTGAACCGTGCCGCGAAGCCGAAGCCCGGCCGCGAGTACAACGTTTGACCGGTCACGGTGATGGTTCCCTCCCCTGGAAGGACTATCTCCAGCTGTACCTCCCGCCCCTCGGTCTGCTCCTGCATCGAATTGACGAAGCAGCCGCCTTCGCTGAGGTCGTAGATCTGGACGGGGGTTTCGATGAGGCCCACTCGCCGGCCGTCGAATGGCCCCGTTACCCGCACATGCTGTCGCCGGTTCGCCTTCATGGACCTTAGAGGTTAACCCATCAGCGGCTGATCCCCGCCGCGATCTGACATCGACGCCTCACCTCGGATTTGCCCTCCCTCGGTTCGGCGTGGCCGCAGGCGCTTCCTTGAGCGCCTCGACCTGTTCCATCACCCGTAACAGGTTCTCCCCGAGGATGTTCTTGACGTCAACTTCCGAATACCCCTTCGCCAGGAGCGCTTGGGTGATCTTGGGCAGGCCCGTGCAATCCTCCATGCCCTGCGGCATCGTCGCGCCGTCGAAATCGGATCCAAGACCGACATGCGTCGCCCCGACCAGCTTCACGACGTGGTCGATGTGGTCGATGATCCGCTCCCACGAGACCGCCGGCAAAGGCGGCATCGCAGCCTGTGCCGCCGAAAGCTCCTGCTGCCTTCGCGCCGAATTCGCCTCACCCGGAAAGCGCTGCTCGAGCTCGGTCCGGAGCGCCTGGACGCGCGACTGCCGGGCCACTGTCGCCTTGTAGAGCCCATCGTCCAGATACTGATCGAGGTAGTTGATCTGGACGACACCGCCCTTCGCCGCCAGCGCCTTGATCATGTCATCCGACATGTTGCGCGGATGTCCCGACAGCGCCCGCGCCGAGGAATGCGATGCGATAATCGGCGCGCGGCTCGTCTCGAGCGCGTCCCAGAACGTCTTGTCGGCGACGTGCGAGATGTCCACCATCACGCCCAGGCGATTCAACTCGCGCACCACGTCTTTGCCGAACGGCGTCAGGCCGTCGTGCGCCGGCTTGTCGCCGGACGAGTCGCCCCACGTCGTGTTCACGCTGTGCGTGAGCGTGAGATAGCGGACACCGAGACGCTGGTAGTCGCGCAGGACCTCCAGACTCTCGTCGATCATGTGGCCGCCTTCCATCCCCATCAGGGCGGCGATCTTCCCTGCCTTGTGCGCTGCCCGCACGTCCGCAGCCGTCGTGGCGAGGACAATTTCGTTCGGATGCTGTTCGGCCAGCCGCCGGACGCGATCGATGAGCACCAGTGATCGCTTGACCGCCTCCGGCCCTGTCACGGTGCCGGGCATATAGATGGAGAAGAATGCAGCGTCGAACCCGCCTTCGCGCATCCGCGGGTAGTCGACATGGCTGTCGTCATCCGTGCGCCCGGCTGGATGGCGGGTCATGAAGTCCCATCCAGGACGGCCGAGGAACGACGTCGTGTCGATGTGGGTGTCAAGCACGATGGCTTCGCGGTGGATGCGCGCTGCGCGCGCTTCTGCCGTTTCCGGCGCCGGCGTCGCGCGTCTCCCGCGGGCCGGCGTCTGCGCGTGAAGGCCAATGGTGAGCGTCAGACCGATCAGGGCAGCGACAAGGCGGCTGGGACGCATGCCGCCAACATTACTACAGCGCGCAAAGTGGCTGCTCCTACCGCCGTTGCATTCCACTGCCGGTTGCTGCAGGTCTGCGTCAGAGAGGCGCCGAGGCCGATAACGGCAGGCAGATGCCGGCGGGTGGCCAGATCGCGACGAAGAACAAGGGGACCGTGGTCGTGCTGACGTGTTGTGCCCCGTACGGCGTCGGCGGCCTTGGGCGCACGCTGTCAGATACGGCCGACGCTCTCTGCGCGGACGGCCAGCCGTTCCGCGTGTACGCGACTGGTGTCGGGACGGGCGGCTCGCTCGGAACGGCGGTGACCTGCGTCAGGCCTCGGCTGCCGGACGTGCTCGCTCGTATCCCACCGATCCGGTTCGACATGGGATGGCAGCAGCATCTCGCCTTCGAGCATTTCGACCGCGCGGTCGCGAAGCGGTTGGACCAGCTGTCGACGCCGCCGATCGGGTCGCTGGTCGGATCGGCGGGCCAGGCGCTGCACACGTTCAAGCGCGCGCGCTCTCTTGGCTGTCCCCGGCTCGAACTCGTTTCGGCGACCGGGCACCTCGGTCATGTCTGGCGGCAGCATCGCCTCGCGGCACGCCGATACTCGATCGAGCGGGACTGGCTGAACCGTGCTCACCTCGAACGTGCGCTCGCGGAGTACGCCATGGCCGACGTCATCCACGTCGGTACGGCCTACGCCTGGGACACGTTCGTCCGCGAGGGGGTTCCCCCGTCAAAGCTTCGTCGTCTTTCCGTTGCCGCCGACCGCCGCTTCACGCCGGCCACTCACGAACGCTCCGCATCGGACGATGTGTTCAGGATCGTTTATACGGGAGCCCTGAGCGTCGTGAAAGGCGTGCCGCTTCTGCTCGACGCGTTCGAGGGGCTGACCGGAGAACGCGCTAAACTGACGCTGGTCGGATCGACCGGCAGCCGCGGCATGCGGAAGTTCATCGAGGCAAGATGCGCGCAGAACGCCCAGATACGCGTCGCTCCCGGCGACCCGCTGCCGCATCTGCAAAAAGCCCAGGTTTACGTGCATCCCAGCTATCAGGACGGTTTCGGCTATGCCGTGGCGGAGGCGTTGGCCTGTGGCGTGCCGGTCGTCGTGACCGAGGACACCGGAGCGAAGGAGCTCGTGACCCGCGGCGTCAACGGCGACATCGTGCCCACCGACAGCGTCGACGCCATCCGGACGGCGCTCGTTCGCCGGTACGGGCAGTGGCGCGAACGCCGCCACTGCTAAGGCTTCGCGACCTGCACCTTCGACCGCAGTTCGGTCGCCCAGTTCAACACGACCACCAGGCTACCGATCTCGATGCCGGAATCGAGGCTCGGATCCTCGCGAATCATGAGGAAACGCTTGCCGTCTGCCGACACGTCGAAAGACCGTGCGCCCATCTCTCCCTCGCCGACATAGCCGCGATCGAGGACCTTCACCGGCTTCCCGGCATACCAGGTCACGCCGGCGTTCACGGGCACCGCCATCAGCGCGCCGTCAGCCGAGAAATAGAACAGCTCCCGGCCGTTGCGCGACCAGGCGGGCCTGATGCCTCCGCCGGTCGACACGAGCGAGCGCCCTTGTTCGACGTTCGGGAACGGCCGGATGTAAATCTGGAACTGTCCGGAGTCGTTCGCCTGATAGGCGAGCCAGCGCCCGTCCGGCGACACTTCGCCGTTCATCTCCGCAAACCGGGTCTGGACGATCGGCGTCGGCTTCCGGTCACCTTCGAGCGCGACGACCATCAGGTCTCGATCGCTGCCAATTTCCTCGCGGAACAAGACGCGATTGTCGGGAAGCACGGCTGAGGGATATTGCCCGTTCGGGCTCTGGGTGAGCCGCTCGGGCGCGCCGCTGCCGTCAGCGGGCTGCCGGTATAGGTTTCCCTTGCCGGCGGGTCCCGCGCTATAGACGACGCTTCGGCCGTCTGGTGTCCAGATGGGAACGACGTTCTGACTCAGGTCGTTGGTGAGCCGCTGAATGACCTCACGCGTCAGATCGAGAATCCAGATATCCCGCTTTTGCCCGTCGTCGATGTCCATCGCCACGCGCGTTTCATCCGGCGACAGGCGGAGCGTCGTGTAGCCGGCTGGTGGCGCGTTGATGCGCTGCTCGCGCCCGTTGCGATCGACCCACGTGAGCGTACGGCGCGGTGAACGGGTGGAGGCATTGAGATAGACGAGGGTCCCCTCTGCGGATAGATCGAAATCGCAGGCGCCGTTGCTGCGCATCGACACGTCGGCGATGAGCGGAGCCGGCGAACCAACGACCTCATGCCGCCCGGTGTCGAAGCCGACAGCTTCGAGGGCGCCGGCGCGGCCATAGACGAGATAGCCACTCGGCATGTAGTACGCACAGCTCCCGCCCGACACCAGATCTTTGCGCTCGCCCGAGCGCAGATCCAATACCGCGATCCGCGAGTTTTCGTCGACGACGAGACTGCCGCGGAGAACGGTGAAGAGGACCGCTTGCCCGCCCGGCAGAAAGCGCGGCCACGCGTGCGCCAGCTCGCCGCGCCCCGCGTCAGGTGTGGTGAGTGGCATGGGCTTCCCGCCGTCGGCCGAGATCTTCCACAACCCGGACCCGGCTCCCGGATTGCTGGCGACGACGATGGTGCCGTCTTCCCCCCATGTCCCAGAGGCCGCGCCGGTTGGCGGTTCGGGGCCGATGAGCGACGCCGCGCCGCCGTTGACTGCGACCTTCCGAATCGCCCGGTCGAAGTACCCGATCCACTCGCTGTCGGGTGAAAAGAACGGGCTGCGCACACCAACGGTCGACGAGAGCGGCGCCGGCTCCAATCGGTCGAGCGAGCGGACGAACAACCGCGAGTCACGCCCGCCGACGAACGCCAGGTGAGCCCCGTCAGGCGATATCACGAACATGCGAGCACTGTTCGGCGTGCCCGACAGCGAGGTCGAGCCGGTCGTGTTGATGCTGAGGCGCGCCACACGCGGCGACGGCGTCCGCGTGATCATCGTCATGCCCGCGTACGTGATGGCCGCCCCCAATGCCGTCGCAAACAGCAGCGTGGTGGCCTGGCGGGCTGTACCGGCGCTCTGAGCGCGGGCTGTGGTCACCGGCTCCTCGGCCGGGGCGCGCTGCGAGGCCTCATCGAGGAGGAACTGGATTACAGATATGTCTTTTACCCGCTGCTGCCGGTCCTTTACCAGGCTGCGCTTCAAGATCTCGCGCAGCGGAAGCGGCAGCGTCGCCGGCAGCGCCGTCCAATTCGGCTCGCGTGCCAGAACGGACGCGAGTGTTCCGGAGACCTCGTCACTGTCGAAGGCTCGACGGCCCGACAGCATCTCGTAGAGCACGCAGCCAAACGCCCAGATGTCGCTCCGCTTGTCCACGGGCCTTCCCTTCGCCTGCTCGGGCGACATGTAGGCAGCGGTGCCGAGAATGATGCCGGCGCCGGTGCGCACGGCTGGACTGGTCATCGTCGATGAGACGCCCGACGAAAGCCCCGCCGACCCAATCGCCGGGTCGAGCGCCTTCGCCAATCCAAAATCAAGCACCTTGACCGTACCGTCCGGCCGCACTTTGACGTTCGCCGGCTTCAGATCGCGATGGACCACACCCTGCTCGTGTGCGGCGGACACCGCGTCGGCGATCTGTCTGGCAATCGCCAGCGCCTCGTCGACCGGCAGAGGGCCCTGCGCGATCCGATCGGCGAGCGTCGGTCCCTCGACGAACTCCAGAACGAGCGCGGTGGCGCCGTCTGTCTCGTCGAGGCCATAGATGGCGGCGATGTTGGGGTGGTTGAGCGAGGCGAGCACGTGCGCTTCGCGCTGGAACCGGGCAACGCGATCGGCGTCGTGGAGGAACTCGGCGGGCAGAATCTTCAGCGCGACGTCGCGTCCGAGCCTGTTATCACGTGCGCGATAGACCTCGCCCATTCCGCCCACGCCGACGAGAGCGGTCACCTCATACACGCCAAGGCGAGCCCCGCTGGACAGCGCCACGAGCGCCTACTTGAAAATCGACTTCGCGAGCATCGCGTGCACGCCCTTCGTCTGATCCACGAACTGCGTCACATGCAGATTCGCCGCCAGAGAGCTCAGAGCATACGCCTCATCGCGTGAAAGACCCTTCTCGGCGACGAGGAAATCGATCATCTCGCGCGTCGCCAGCCGAGTGGCCTCATCCAGGTCTTCGTGGAGACCCATGCTGACGTAGTGGGTCGGGGTCTCGGCACGCGGCCAGCGAAGCCGCTGGCCCTTGCGCACCCGCAGACCGAGTGTTCCACGGAGCGACGTTTCGAGCGCTGTCCCCGTGACTTCGCCGTCGGCCTGCAGCGCGTGGCCGTCTCCCACGGACAGCAGCGCGCCTTGCACGTGGATCGGCAAATACAACGTTGTTCCGGCGACGAGGTCCTTGTTGTCGAGGTTGCCGCCGTGCCATCCGGGCGGCCGGCTCGAAATGCGGCCGGCGAGTGGCGGCGGCGCGACGCCAATCGAGCCAAAAAACGGCGCCAGGGGCAAAGAGATGCCCGGCTTGAACTCCACGCGGTCGGCGCCGGGCTGCCAGCGCAGAAGTCGAAAGTGTGCGTAAGGAAAGTCGTCGGGCAGGGTCCCGGTGCCGGGATTGAACGCCACGACGCCGAATGGATGCAGGAACTCGATGGCTTGCACGCGAACTTCGAGCGTGTCGCCCGGTTCGGCGCCTTCGACGAAGATCGGTCCGGTCATCGGATGTACGCCCGGACCGCGTTCCGTGACGCTGCGCTCGACCGACTTCAACGCGTCTGGGATCTCCCTGTCCGTCGCTCCGGCCAGAATCAGCCGTTGCAGCCCGCCGGCGACCATCGTCTCCACACGCACGGTGTCGCCGGACGCGACGCGGAGCACGGGCGCCACCCGCGAGTCGTAGTAGCCCCAGTGGACGTTCGCCGGCGCCAGCGCGAGCTCATGCACACGTGGCGGCTGCGTGAAGGTGGTCTGAGTCGCGGCCAGCAGGACGAGGGCAAGGGGAACGGCTCGAGACATCGCGCCATCTCTGAACATGGAACTCACCTTCCGGGGCTCCTAAAACGTGGCCCGCACGCCGACAGACGGCCGCCACACGATCGAGCTGAGGCCGAGGAACCACCCTGGTTCCGAAGTATCGTCGCTTCTTGGGACGAAATGGATGCGCAGCGCGGGCACGATCGCCAGGCGAGACGAGATAGCGAAGTCTGCATCAGCGCCGGCCACGGCGGCGGCCGTCCAGCGTGTGAACGACATCTCCTCGGACCAGGGCCCGAACACGGGTGGCGTGGCGGGGATCAATCCGACCTGATCGCGCCGCCGTTGCTTCGTGTTCTCTTGCACGAACCCGCCGCCACCGACAATTGCCAATTTCACGCGCGCGGATCGATTGACGATGACCCGGACGACGCCGGATATCGCCATGTCGCGGTGGCGGCTCTCGTGCTGAAAGACACGGAAGTAGTCCGTTTCCTGCAGAGACGTGTACCGCGCCGGGAGGCTGAGTTCGGCGCCGAGCGCAACACGAGGAGTCAGGAACCCGCCGGCCTCGGCGAGGAGGCCGATCGCAGTGCCGCTCGCACCCGTCCTCGGCAGGGACGGTGAGCTGCCCTGGCGG
>JBKPSC010000370.1:0-7299 GCA_046734915.1 Acidobacteriota bacterium
CGGCGACCCGGCCCTCCCCCCTCGTGCATTCCTTACCATGCTGCCCGCGCACGGCACGCGGGCCCTGCGCGCCCGCAGTGCGCGAGTCGATGAATTGCCGGCCAAGCGCACGTAAGTGTCTCTACTGCGATCCTCCTCCCCGACTGAAGAAATTGAAGCCAGCTAACAGCCGAATGGTGGAAACACCCCACGCCGTTGCTTTCATCTCAAAGAACGCACCATTCTGCCTCCTCATGCCGACGATGAAATTCAGGCCGCTGTTGAAATCGGTATCGCTGAAATCGAAACGGTTGCGGTCGGTCGTGCGGTTGTCGATGATGGTCACGCCATCCATATTGACCTTGCTGAGATCGTCCGTTTCAAAGCCTTTATGAATCAAACCGAACTGCGGCCCCGCTCCGACGTAAGGCATCCATCGCGTATCACTGCTGGAGCCAGGAAAGGTGTAGATCACATCGAGGTTGATCCCGAGCAGCGTCGTGAGCTCTCCGGCGCCGATTTCAAATACAGGCCTGAACGCGATGTTATTGGTAAAGATCGGGCCGACGATCGCATGCAGGCCGACATCGACGAGTTCCGGATCGATGCCGGCGCCGCCCTGCATCCCGAGGTTGAATTGCCTGGCCGCGCGCGTCACACCGGCTTGGGCCCGTTGCGCGGCCGGCGGTGTATTCGGTTCCTGCTGGGCCCGTGCGCGCTGATCCGACTGCTTCTCCTGACTGTCATCTGCCGCGGCTACCGCGCGGTCGCCGTCCGAGGGCGCTCGCTGAGCGCGAACCTCGTTGGGATAGATCGTCACTGCAACACCGACGAGAAGGACGAGTGGAAACTTGATCATTGGCCCCTCCGAACTCGGCACAATCGCCAACGTGCGGAGGTGCAACGCGAAGGCCAGTCCAATCCCTTTTGCGTTAGCCGTTCGGTTGCTGTCTGCTGGACGGATGAATCGCGCTTGTCGTCAGACCGGGGCTGTCGATGGAAGCCTCGGTCACCGATCGCACTGCAAGCGTCGCTTGGCGAGACTGCGGTTTCTCGAGGCGTGACGCCGTGCGGGCGCGCTCACAGTTGCCGCATGAACGCAACCAGATCCTGCTTTTCCTGCGTCGTCAGTTTGATCTCGAGAACCAGGTTGAAGAATTCGACGGTATCTTCGAGCGTCAACAATCGGCCGTCGTGCAGATACGGTGGACTTTCCTTGATGCCGCGCAATGTAAACGCCTTGATCGGACCGTCGCCAGGCTCGTGCTTGAGGAACCGTTCGATTCGAAGATCGTGCATGCGATTGTCGAGATAAAAGGGCGCGGGATGACACGTCCCGCACTGTCCCTTGCCGAAAAAGACCTCTTCGCCCCGCATCTCGCTCTGCGTCGCCCGTTCACGTACTAGTCGCCCGGTGGCAGGATCGAGCTTTGGCGCTGGCGGGAACCCGAACATGTTCTGCATCTGCGCCATGTGACTCACCTGGATGCGATCGAGGATGTTCATGCCTTTCTTGGCCGCGTGGATCTCATCGCCGTTGAAGTACGCCGTGCGCTGCTCGAACTCAGTGAAATCTTCCACCGACCGGAGGCTGCGCTTTGATCCGTGGATCTGTTGATTGAATACGCCGCGCAGGCTGGTCGTATCGAGGCGGAACCGGCGCTCCTGTGGCCGGATGTCGGGCGTGAGATGGAACTGCCCTGTCGCATGCCCATTCACATGGCAATCAAGACACGTCACACCCAAGCTCGGCTCCAGCGTCTTCCGATCGTCGGTCGGGTTGAATTCTTCTTGCGGGAACGGCGTCAGCAGCAACCGAAGGCCGTCAAGCTGCACTGGCGTCAGGATACCTTTGAACAACCGATAGTAGTTGTTGATGGAGATCACCTCACCACGCGACACGTCGCCAAGCTCCGGTCGGTTGATCAGGAACACCGCTGGCGGAAACTCAGGGAGAAATGCCTCCGGGAGATCGAACTCCACGTCGAAGCGCTCCAGGCGCGGGAACATCTGGAGCTGCATCCGAGGAAAGACCTGCCCACCATTGACCTGAAGCGGATGCGGCAAGGCTAGGTACGGAAAGATTCCTTGCGCGCGGATATCGTCGGGAGGCATCTGTGCGAGTTTGTCCCATGTCATTCCATCCTGGAGCCGTGCCGTGGGGCCAACGGCAAGCGGTTTGCCGCGTGACATCTTCGCGTCGGGGTCGAGCCTTGGCTCGAGATTGTATCGCTGTTGCAAGAGTGTCTGCTGGGCCTGCATAACTGCGGGCTTCGCGGCGCTTTCGCGCGCGATGATGTCTTCGAGTTTCTCGAATGGTTTATCTGCGTTCAGTGGATCCCTCACGAAATCGAAGCCCGAGATCTTCCCTTCCTTGGGTTGCTTCTCGAAGACTGGCGATGCGGGCTCGGCTTGTGGCGCGTCGAAAACGCCGGACCGATCGTGATCAGACTTGCGCTGCTCCGGACGGACGGCCTCAGCCGGAGTGGGCCGCTGCGCGCTCGCCACTGCGTCCTGGGATGGTGGCGATGCCGGCGGCTGCTGCGCGAATGTCAAAGTCATCGCGTACGCGCTGAGCAGCACGACGACAAGTGCCCGAAATTGGCTGGATCTCTGTCTTCTCGCAGAAAGGGGGGATGTGTAAGCCATGATCGTAAACCTTTCGAGCGGCGGCGATAGAGCACTCTTTCGCTAGCGCCTTGCCGAAGCCTGGCTCGGTGCAACAACAAGCCAGGCATCGGGTGCGAGTCAGACATCGCCTTGTACGTCGACAATTCGGAGGCCGTGGGATACGGCCTCATCGTGCGCCTCGACGCGTCGAGCGAATGCACACCTAACGGCTCTCATCCTGCCGGCCGCTGACCATTTCACTGGCAACCTGACCCGCAATGTCTCCGGCCGCCTGACGCATTTGCGTCGCCACTTCCTGCGCCTGCTCGACCATCGTGTCCCTGGTCTCTCCTAACCATTCGTTCTCGGTGTCTGTTTCGGGCAGTGCCAGGCCGACGGTCGCACCGACGGCAACCGCCGCGGCAGCAACCATCAACGGATTGCTGTCAAGCAGCCGCTCGAAGCCGCTGCGGACGCGATGCGCCGTCTCCGCGGCTCGGTCTCCCATCTGGCGGGCGGTCGCAGACGCGCGCTGGTAACTCTCACCGACAACGCCCTCACGAGACCATGCACCGGACTGAACGTCGTCGTTCATTCCGTGCTCGCGTCTCCAGGACTGTTCCCGAGTTGAAGTTCGCCAGCGCTCAATCAGCAGCCATGCGGCTCCGATACCAACCATGGCGCCGGCGAGCCTGTTCATGCGCCCATCGTCGACGAGTCTGTCAGCCATGCGTCTCGTGGTCTCCATAGCGTCCTCTGCCTTCTCAGTGGCCGTCGCAGCCACGTCTCGTGCTGCCGCCGTTGCGGCATTTCGTATGCGATCGGCCGCCGCGGCGGCGATATGGCCGGGACGAAGCTTCTCCTGGATTGCATCGATGGTCTCGGACATGTCAGCCCGCGTCTGTGCAATCTCCGATCGCAGCTCGCGAACGGTTCGCGCGCTGTCCTCGTCGAGGTCCTCGTCCTTCGCACCGGTCGTGTTCCCGAGCTCCTCGTCGCTCAAGCGCCTTGGCGTGTCGTCCATCGTGCCTCCTCCTTCAATGTCTCGATCGTCTGGTGCGGGGTGATGCTGGTGCTGCGCAAGGCCGACAGGCCGCGGTTCACGAGCAGGTAGCCGATGGCGATCGCGGCAACGCCGACCAGCAACGCCGCCAGCCACGCCGCCAATCCCAAGCCGATGAGGGCCATGACCAGCATGGCAAGCAATACGAGCACGCCAGCATGCACCAACGCACCACCGGCGGCCGCAATGCCGATCTGCGCGCCCGCCTTGCGCGCCTTGGCGGTGAGCTCGGTCGTCGCAAGGTCCAGTTCCTTCCGTACCAGCACGCCGGTTTCGCGTGACAGCTCGGCCAGCAAATCGCCGAGTGAACGGTCGTCGCTGCCGTCAGCCATAACACCTCCAGTGGTCAGCGGCGGGTCGATGTGGACGACGCGTACCCGGTGGCAGGTGCGCTCCCGCGCCAGGTGCCCGTCTCCCGAGCCGATCGCGCCGATTCGAACTCGTGACGTCGGTCTGATGGGGAACTCTTGAGGAAGCGCGCGCCAAGCAGTCCCAGCGCGAACGCCGCGCCGACGAACAGCGCTGGCTGGCGACGGGCCAATTGCTGCGCATCCTCGAGCAACTCGACAACGTCCTTCTCTTTCAACCGTTGAGTTATTCGGTCGACTTGCTCGGTGGCGCGTTCCACATAACGAGCAACCGTGTCGTGCTGCCGATCGCGCAACGACTGCGTGGTCTGGCGAATGGCTTCCGTGACCCCTCCAACGCCGTCGAGGGCCCGGTCCTTTTGCGAGCTGAGTCGTGACTTCGCCTGCTCTCGCAATTTGTCTGCGATGCCATTCCCCCCGGACGTCGTCTCAGCGTGCCGTGCTGCTGATTCAGACCAATCGCGGGTCTCGGCCGGCGTTGATGAGGGGATGGTAGATGCGCTTTTCAACGGGCGGCTGGCGTCGGCGGTTTGTCCGGGAGCCGCCGGTTGGGCACCACGAGCTGAGGATTCTTCGGTCCGCTCAGGCTTGCGGGCTCTGACGGGTGAACCGCTACTGGGATTTGCCATATGGTTTACCTTTTCTGTGGTCGTGTTCTGGTGTGACTCCATCGACGTCGACATCGATGTTGCTGCGGCGCTGCACGATTGACGTCACGCGAGACGGCACGATCGTCGCGACGCTGCAAGTGGCAGTCCACACTGAGAGCGCCCATCGATCTTCACGAGTGGGTCCGGGACCTCGAGAAGGTTTGGAGACAAAACGATTTCGCCCTATCTCCCTACTCGGTGCTGCCGTATGAGTTGAAAAAGGTGCAGCTCTTCGAACGACAGGGCTACACGGTGCGGTCGGCGCTACGTGGAGACCAGAGCGGATTCACGTCGGGCCGGATAGGCCCTCGGCGAGCGACTCGCGGGCGCGTCTCAACGAACAACTGGACGAGACTACGACCGAACTTATTCTTGGTGGTCAAATGAAAGTCGGCTGATGGTGGTCGCCACTCACCGTTCTCGACAAGGATGGTCGGACGATCTACTTCAAGCTCAACGAAATCGTGGCGGCAGAGACCGCTGAGAGACGTGCGTCAGACCGGCAGTCTGAGGGGTCATTGTTCACTGAGAACCCGGCAACTCGTTGTTTCGCGCGGCCGCCCTCTCCGTTAGCCTCGAGAGCGGCGAGGGCGCCCCGGCAGAGGCGCTCTGCGAGCCGGTGCGCGCGCGGTCGCCGGCGTCGTCGGTGGCGTGGCGATAGCGCATTGGTGAGACCCGTCGCAAGGGCGATGAAGTCCGGCGCCAGGCCGTACGCCATTGACGACAAGCTTCGCGGGAAGACTGACGATCAGCTCCGCGTCGCCATGCCGGGCCGCTTCGACGATCTGTTGCGCGGCACGCTCGGCATTCATCGACAGCCACGGCATCGAATCGGCGATTGCGAACCACGGAATTCCTGACGACGCCTACCCTTGAAGCGGGCGTTTAATGGCGAACCGGTCCGCATCAGGCCCGGGCTTACGGCTGTAATCAGGATGTTGTCGCGAAGGAGCTCCGGCGCATCGCTGTCGACAGCCCGGTCAGCGCGAACTTGCTCGCACAGTACGGCACCAGGTGCGGTACGGCCACCTTGCCGCCAATAGACGAGACGTTCACAATGCGGCCCCCTCCCTGGCGCCGCATGTGCGGAATTGCTGCCCGCATGGTCCGTAACGGCGCCCAGAAATGCACTGCCATCGCTTCGTCGAAATCGGCGAGCGACATACGGTCCACGGGACCGGCTTGGATGACGCCGGCGTTGTTGATGAGCACGTCGATGCGGCCATGCTGTTGCACGACGTCCGCGACGATCCGATCGGCGTCCGCGCCTGACCCGACGTCGGCAACAAGTACCGATGCGTCGATCCCATTCGCGGCGAGGACGACCTGTGCGCCGTGCCGTCCGAGCTCCCGCGCGATGAGCAGGCCGAGCCCGCGCGAGCCGCCAGCAATCAGCGCGACCTTGCCGCGCAAGACTATCGCGCGCCGTGCGCGAAGTCCTCGTGCGGCTCCCGTTTCTCGCGATCAGAGGGATGATCGAATTCAGCCGTTCAGCGAAAAGCTGCCGCCGGCTCGCGAGCCGCGCGTGCACCGAGCGTCGCGTCATTTCGGTCACCGTGCCATATACGAAGTGCGCCGCGAGCGATTGCAGATGCATTTCGAACGGCCGGCGACTCGTCGAATCCGACAGACCAAGCAACGGCATAGCGATTTCGTCGGCCGCGAGCCAGACCGTTGTGCCGAATCCCACGCCTGACATCTGGCTCTGCTTACGTTGTGCGTATGCGCCGTAGACCGCAGCTACGGACGCGCCAAACACGTAATGCATGAGCGGCGCGGCCACTCGTAGCTCGTGTTTCGTAAGGCGGCGGCCGAGGACGTAGCGGGCGATCGCCTGGGCTGCCAGCTCGTTCGAATTCTGATGTTCGCTCCGCTCCTGCCAGTCGCGCGCGTCATGCCGGCCGCCTGCCGACTCCGGCGCCTTCCCGTCCACCACATGCGTCCACAGACGTTGCGCTTCGCTCATCGCCCACGTACCGATCAGTCCGCCGACGGCACCAGCGACAAACCCGTTGAGCATGGCAAACATAATTGCAAGCGGTCAGCCACTGAGCGCGGCTGGGCCTTGATGCAGGGCGTCAGGGTCGAGCTCGCGAGCGCAGGTCGTAACGAGTGAGTCGCAATCTGCGTTGTGACTCCCCCAGCCGCAGCGAACAGCGCAATCCCGACGAACGTCAGAACAAGGGCGGCGGGAATCCACATCACGAGGCCGGCTGGGCCGCCAAAGCGGCGTCGTGACTCGAGCCGGGAGAATCGGCGTACACGGAGTAGATGGGGATTCTGGACACAGCGATAAGCGCCCCTAAGAGACCTGTGTGCACGGCGGTGGTAAACACGAAGAACACTGCGGCGCCGTATCCTGATCGTCCGTACCGGCCGTACGCCAGCCCGCTCCAGAACAACATCGACGTTCCCACGAACATCGCATGCTGGATAGCGTGGACAGGTTCGCTCTGTACCGCGAGGTTGTAGAGGATAGGCAAATGCCATATCCACAGGACGGCACCGTGCAGAGCCCATGCCACAACCGGCGCGGTCAACATTCGCATACTGCGAGCGGCGAGGTCGTGCTGGAGCGGAGCAATGACCACCCGTCGCCATGACGGTGGCATTGCCCACATACATGTCG
>JBKPSC010000371.1:0-11372 GCA_046734915.1 Acidobacteriota bacterium
GATCGGACGGACACACACCTGCCTCAGAGCACCCGTGCGTCAGCTCTCGACGCTCGAGTGGCCGCCACACGCAGTCGTGCACGACCTCGCCGCACGCGCGGATCACCGAGAGCGTCCGCATCAGCGGGTGCGCCGCGCCAACCTCGTTGTCCCGGTACGCGCCGACGAGGAGCAGATGCTGCGGCTCGGGGCGGACCAGGATGTTCTCCAGGAGATCGAGCGTCGCCCCATCCAGCCATTGCAGATCGTCGAGGAACAATGCCAGGGGATGCTCGGGGCGTGCGAACACGCCGATCAGCCGGCGAAGCGTCATCTGAAAGCGGTCCTTCGCGGCCGCCGGCGGGACGTCCGGAACCGGCGGCTGCTCGCCGACGATGAACTTCAGCTCCGGAATGAGGTCGATGAGCAGCGCGCCATTCGGGCCGAGCGCCTGACGCAGTTGGTCTCGCCACTCGGTGAGCTCGGCGTCAGGCTTACGGAGAAGCTGACGGATCAGAGTTTGAAAGGCCTTGGCCAACGTGGCGTACGGAACATCGCGCTTCAGCTGCTCGAACTTGCCCGACGCGAACAAGCATCGTGACGGGACCAGCGATTTGTGCAGCTCGCCCACCACCGACGACTTTCCGATGCCTGAGTAGCCGCTCACGAGCACGAGCTGCGGCGTGGCGGCGGCCACGGCAGCGTCGAACGCGGCGAGCAGGGCTTCAATCTCGCCCTCGCGTCCGTACAGCTTCTCCGGGATCAGCAGCCGATCGGAATGGTCGCGCTCGCCGAGCGGAAACTCGGCGATCACACCGCGGCGTTCCCAGTCGTCGAGGCAGCGCCTGATATCGCGTTCGACTCCCGCGGCGGTCTGGTAGCGTTCCTCGGGGGTCTTCGCGAGGAGTTTCAGGACGATGGCTGAGAGCTGGGACGGAATGCCCGCGCGGTGCGTGCTCGGAGGGACCGGCTGTCTGGCGACATGGCAGTGCACCCACTCCATCGGTGTGTTGGCGGTGAACGGAAGGCTGCCGGTCAGCGCGTGATAGAGCGTGATGCCGAGTGAGTAGAGGTCGCTGCGGGAATCGATGGAACGATTCATCCTCCCGGTCTGTTCCGGTGCCATGTGGGAGAGCGTTCCAGCGATGAGCTCGGGCGGATCGAGCGTCTGGCGCTCGCGTGGAAGGCGTGACGCGATGCCGAAACCAGTGAGCCGGACGTCGCCGCTCTCCGTATCGATGAGGACGTTGCTGGCCTTGATGTCCTTATGAACGAGTCCGCGCCGATGCATGCCCGCCACGGCGTTCGCCACGGCGCTGGCAAGTCGCAGAAATGTCCCGACCGGGAGGCCCTGGCCGATGATCTGATCGAGCGGCCTGGCCTTCGTGGACTCGGCCACCACCATCGTCCGCCCGCGTTCGCGGAGCAGTTCCAGGGGACGGAGTGCCCACTGCGAATCGAGGTACGGCTTCAGCCCATACTCGTGCGCCAGACGATTGACCGTGCCGGGCGTCGGGTGTTCGGCGCAGGGCTCAACGACCAGGAATTCGCGATGCCTGCCGTCGTCCATGTCGCGCCAGATTCTGTGGTACAGGCGTTCGCCATCCTCCCAGAGGACGTCCAGTGGCGCGTCAAAACTCAAGCTTCAACCCGAATTGCATGATGCGAGGATTCACGCTCATCGCGCTGATTCGTCCGAACGTGCTCGGACTCGAGACATCGCTCGCGGGATTCGCAAAATTGGACCAGTTGAAGACGTTGAAGACCTCCCACCGGAACACCAGGATGGTCTTCTCGCCGAATCTCGTGCGCTTGATGAGCGCCAGGTCCACATTGCGCTGGCCAGGTCCTCTGAGAACATTCCTTCCCAGGTTTCCAAATATCGTTCCGCCGCCGGCCACCGGGTATTTCCCATCGATCAAAACGCCATCAGCAATGAATGGCGCGGGAACAAAGACGCTGGTGTTGAAGAACTGATTGACGCGGCTGCTCACCCTGCCCGGCAGAGCCGCATCCTCCAGCGTTTTCCCAGGTGCCAGACTGGCTGTCGTGAAGTACGTGGCGGGCCCGAAAAGCGTGCCTGCCGCGCTGTCGAGAATACTGAACGGGAGCCCGGACTGGAGCGTCACGACTCCTGAAATTGCCCAACCTGCGGCCAATGTGCTTAACGACCACCCACGATCAGTCCCCGGCTCTGGCAATTCCCACGTTGCGCTGAGAACGAACCTGTGTCTGCGATCGAAGTCTGACGGGCCTCGCTGCGCCGCGACATCATTCTGATCGTTGAAGACCTGCTCGCCGAACACCGTCGCGCCGTACACACCGAACGCGGCAGAGCCGAGACTGTCCTGGGCTGTGTCAACAGATCGCGACAGCGTATAAGCCGCCAGGAACTGAAAGCCATGGGTCACTCGCTTGTTGACTGTGGCCTGCATCGAATCGTATCTCGATGTGCCGATGCTCTCGACACCAAACACAAGCGGGGCTATGCCGAGAAACGGGACCCGCTCGGCGGCATTGGCGACGGAGTTGTTGTTCAACCCGTTGACCGGATTGGCTGGACTGGCCAGCGCGGGTTGGTTGTTGCTCCGAGACACGGCAAGGTGGCTGCCTTTGGCACCTGCATAGGCGAGCGAGAACAGGAAGCTTTCGTGTTGATACTGTGTCTCCACACCATAGTGCTGAATCGTTGCGTCCTTGAAGTCCGGATCGGTCGCGATGGCGAGCAGGGGAACGTGATCTCCTGTGTACGGCGGACCTGGCAGCCCGGCGAAGTACGGAAAAGATGACGGCAACGGCAATGTGGGAAATGGCTGTTGCAGGCTCGATGCGGCATTGGCGGCGCCGACCAGGTTCCTGTTGTACTGGAATGGTGGATTGAACCCGAGGTCAACGCTGGATCCAAAGAAGCTGACGCGGTTTGCGTACAGCCCGTAGCCAGTTCTGAGGACGATATCGCGCGAGGACGATGGCCTCCACGCCAGACCGATGCGTGGTTGTGGATGCAGTTGAACCGGGTTACGGACGAGTGTTGAATTCGAGCGCGGATACCCTTCCGGAGCCGACCCTTCGTAGTTGTCCGGCAGAACGAAACCGGTTGTGCTGGAGTTTGAAAATCCACCCGGCGGCGGTGCAACGTGGAACCCGGGGTCGAAGTTCGCTATCTGTCCGTGGGCTTCGCTCTGCTGGCCGTTCACCTCGAGGCGGAGCCCGACGTTGACGGTGAGAGCGGCCGAGATCCTCCAGTCATCGACCACGAAGAAATGGCCGGCAGCCGATCGCAAGTCAGTGTGCGGGACGATCGCACTGCTCGATGCCAGGTAAACATTGGACAGCGGTGTGCCATTGCCACCTGCGCCGGCGGGTCCAGCCGGTAAGCCAAGCAGAAAATCGGAAAACGAAAGGAAGAGGATCGATCCGTCCGTATTGTCCGGGCCATTCTTGAACTGGTTATGGAAGATCTCGGCTCCAAAACGGACACTGTGCTTGCCTCGCGACAACGAGACCGTATCCGACACGTAGAAGTTGTCGTTCGTCGTCTCGTTCTTGTCATTGGCCGCATTGCCAATCTGGAAAGCGCCCAGAATCTGGATGTGAGGCAGGCTTCTCGCTGTGGGATCGTTGGCACGCGTAATCCCGACTGATTGAGCCGTCAGCGGGCTTGGCGCCGCGCTTCGACTGGCAATGCGGGAGAAGCCCACGCGGAATTGATTGACGGCATTCGGAGAGAAAATGTGAGTCTGCGCGACGGCCAGGTTCCGGTTATCGAAGTCGCGAAGCGCCGGGAACCCCGGAACACTGGCGCCGGAAAACGGCACGATCTGATCCGAGTTCGAAAAGAAGAACTTCGCGGAGAGTTTGTCCGAGTCACCGAGATTCAGATCGATGTTGGTATTGAACTGGTCTTCGTCGTAATCGCCTGGCAGAACAGCCGTGTAGTTGACACCGCTGCCGGCGATCTGAGGGCTGGGGATTACAAAAGATCCATCCGCGTTCTTCTCGTTCAGCAAAGCGAGCGCGACCGGATTGATGTTCGATCCATCCCGCGCGATCGGCACACCTTCGAAGAGCCCCGTTTGCCCGCCGTAGATCGCTCCCAAAGAGGCGGCCGTGCGCGTGGCCGGAATAGAAGGCAGACTGAGCGATCGCACGCTGCTCACGAGTGACGCGGCATTCACGTCACGTGTCGCTTGGTACGACGCGAAAAAAAAGCCGCCCTTCGTCAGCCACGGCAAGGGCCCGCCGAGGGTAGCGCCCGGCTGGTGGCGGCGAAACTCGCCTTTGGGTACTCCCGTCGCATTGGCGAAAAAGTTGTTCGCGTTCAGGGCATCATTTCGGCCGAAGTAGTACGCGGCGCCATGGAGCTGTGCCGTGCCCGATCTGGTCTCTACAAGGACATTGGCGCCGCCTCCGCGGCCATATTGAGCGTCGTAGAGCGAATTCTGAACTTTGAACTCCTCAATCGTATCGGGCGCCGGGATCGCCAGCCCACCTCCGCTGTTGTTCGTAGGCTCGGTCATGTTGCCGCCGTAGCTGTTCGCATCCACGCCGTTCAACATGAAATTGTTGTCGCCGCTGCGCGCGCCATTCGCGCGAATCTCCTGGCTCCCGACTCCCAGCAGTGTCGCGTCCACCACATCGGTATTAGTGCCGGCCGTCAGACCCAGAATCTGCGTGTAGTTGCGATTCACGAGTGGCAAGGTCTCAATCGTTTCGCGCGCAATCACTCTGCCGAGCGCGACGTTGTCGGTCTGTGTCATGGGCGCCTGGACTTCGACTTCCTCTCTCACGCCCTGGACCGTCAGCTGTGTGGCGATACTCCTGACTTCGGTAATCCGAATCGGTACCTCGCGAACCACGACCGGCGCAAAACCGACCGCCTCCATGGTCAGCTCATAGACTCCCGGCGGCAGCACGGAAAAACGATAGGACCCATCGCGATCGGTCGTTGCGGTGCGCGTTTCGTCGGTGCCGCGGTTGCGCAGCAAGATCTGCGCGTTCTGCACAACGGCACCGGTTGGATCGGTCAATGTGCCGGTCAATGCTCCAGTCGAAGCCGATTGAGCACTCACCTCCAGCGAGCTGACGACGACAAGAAGGCCGATGACCATCGCAACGGTTTTCAGCATTCGTCCTCAACGCGCAGCCAAGCAATTGCTAATCCAGCATAACCTGATGAATTTGAATGGTTTGTAGGGATCAACTAGTGGCGAGATCTCGCCAATGGTGAAAACCTGGACAACAATCGACTGACTGGATCTCAGGCTGATCGGGATCGAAAGCGGTTCTTGTTGATCCGCAACGCACGGATTTTCGACTCCAGCGTGGAACGCGGAATGCCGAGGCGCGCCGCCGCTCCCGATGGGCCGAAGACCCGTCCGCCGCATGCCCGCAGGGCCTCCTCGATCAGGGTCTTCTCGTGAGCGGCGACCGTGCCGGTCAACGCATGGGTGCCTTCGATCGCCGGGCGGGCGGACAGCCAGCTCTCATCGACCGTGAATTCGTCGGTGTCGCACACAATCACCGACCGCTCGATCACGTTTTGCAGCTCCCGCACATTGCCCGGCCAGGGATATGAGCGCAGGTGATCGAGCGTCCGCTTGTTGACGCGTCGGATCGTCTTGCCGGCCTTCCGCGCGTAGCGGTCGATGAAGTATTCGACCAGCAGCGGGATGTCATCGGCGCGTTCGCGAAGCGCAGGCATCGCGATCGGAAAGACGTTCAAGCGGTAGTAAAGGTCGCTGCGAAACGCGCCGGCCTCGACCGCCGCTTGCAGGTCGCGGTTCGTGGCGGCGATCACGCGCACGTCGACGCGAACTGACGCGCTGCCGCCGACCCGCTCGAACTCGCGCTCCTGCAGGACGCGCAGCAGCGCGACCTGCGTCTCCAACGGCAGCTCCCCGACTTCGTCGAGGAAGATCGTGCCGCCGTGCGCCAGCTCGAAGCGGCCGAGCCGCCGTTGCGTGGCTCCCGTGAACGCCCCTTTCTCATGGCCAAAGAGCTCCGACGCGATGAGGTCGCGCGGCACGGATGCGCAGTTGACGCTGACGAAGGCCCGTGCGGCACGCGGCGACCGCCGATGGATCGCGCGAGCGACGAGTTCCTTGCCTGTGCCCGTCTCCCCGGTGATCAGCACGGTGGAATCGGAAAGGGCGACTCTGGCCACGCGCGCGAGCACCGGCCGCAACGCCGCGGACGTCCCGACAATCTCCTCGAACATCGAGGTGCGGTCCACCTCGTCGCGCAGCACCAGATTTTCTTTGTAGAGCTGATCCTTCAGCGCCCCAAGCGCGGCCTCGGCCCGCTTCTGGTCGTCGATGTCGATGATTAAGCCGTACCAGTGAACGATCTGGCCCTGACCGTCGTAAAAAGGCTCCCCAACGGAGTGAATCCACCGGTACTGACCGTCCGCGCGCCTCAGCCTGTAGATATCGTCGTACGACAATCCGGTTGCCGCCGAATCCAGCCACCGTCGTACGGTGGCATCGCGGTGATCGGGATCAACGAGTTCGATCCACCGGCCGCCTGCCAAGCTCTCGACGGTGTGGCCGAGATATTCGACAGCCCTCTGATTCAAGTAGTCCAGCTCGCCGTCACGGTTACCCATCCACACGAGTGCCGGGATCGTCTCAACGAGTAGTCGAAACCTGCGCTCACTCTCGCGCAGAGCTTCCTCCGCACGCTTCCGGTCGTCGATGTCAATGAGCAGGTAATACCAGCGGACGATGTGTCCGTTCGAATCTCGAAGCGGAAATCCTCGTGCTTGAAACCAGCAGTAGGCGGCGTCGTAACGTCGGGCGCGTAATTCGAACTCGAAGGGGTCACCGGACGCAATCGATTGGCGGAAGCGCTCCAGGATGCGTGGAAGATCCTCGGGATGCGTCATCCCACCGGCGGCCCAGCCTTGCAGCTCCTCGAACGTTCTGCCGAAGTAATCGAGGCTTGGACGGTTGACGAATTCGAGCTCACCGGCCGGCGTAAAGGTCGCGATCAACCCTGGAATGCTGTCCACAATCAGCCGCGACTCGCGCTCGCGTTCGCCGAGGTCGCGCAATCGCTCCTCGCGCTCCGCGGTGCTGCGACGCAACCCGGCCATCTTCACATGGGTTGCCACACGTGCCAGCAGCTCCTGCGACGTAAACGGCTTCACGAGATAGTCGTCGGCGTCGGCCCGCAGTCCTTCGACACGCGACTCTTCGCCCGCTCGCGCAGAAACCAGGATCACCGGCGTGCTGCAGAGGGCCGGATCCTCGCGAACGGCTCGGAGCAGGCCATAGCCATCCAGCTGCGGCATCATGACGTCGGCCAACACCAAGGCAGGACGCAGACGGCGCGCAGCCTCCAGCGCCTGGCGGCCATCGGCAACCGGCTGCACCTCATAGCGGTCGCCGAGCAGTCGCGTGAGGTATTCGCGCATGTCTCGGTTGTCGTCGGCCAGGACGATCAATTCCCGTTCTACCCCGACTACCGCTTCCCGCGAGGAATCGGGTGCCGACAGCTGCGTCGCCACATCGACCGACGCGCTCGGCGCATCGGGCAACCAGCGGAGCGCCTCCTCGACATACGCTTCGGCCCGAGTTTCGCTCGAGGGGGGTGCGGCGTCAGCGCGAATAGACTCCGCAGGCAGATGTTCTTTGCCGCGCGGGATGGTCACCGTAAACATGCTGCCGACGCCAACGGCGCTGTTCACCGCCACGCTTCCGCCGTGCAGCCTGACGAGTTCTTGAACGAGGGCCAGTCCGATCCCCGTGCCTTCATGCGTCCTGGCGGACGTGCGCTCAATGCGATGAAAGCGCTCGAACACCCTCTCGCGTTCGTCGTCTGGAATTCCGACGCCAGTGTCGCGGACCTGCAACTCCACGGCGCCGTTCACGGGCTTCAGCGAAATCGCCACCTCGCCCTCGAACGTGAACTTCAAAGCATTGGAAAGAAGATTCAACAGGATCTTCTCCCACATGCCGCGATCGACGAAGACTGGCTCCGTGATTGGCTGGCATTCCACGGAGAACTGCAGGCCGGCGCTATCCATCGCCGAACGGAACATGCTGGCGATGTCCGACGTGAGGCCGGCCAGATCGGTCGGCTGATAGACGGCCTTCACGCGTCCGGCCTCGAGACGCGAGAAATCCAGGAGCGTGTTCACGAGCTTGAGCAGTCTCAACGCGTTGCGGCGCGCCGTCAGCAACTGTTGGTGACGTTCCGGGCCGAGACGCTCCTCCGCCTCTTGCAGCACTTCGTCGAGCGGACCCAGCATCAGTTGCAGCGGCGTGCGGAATTCGTGGCTGACGTTGCCGAAGAACGTAGTCTTGACGCGATCGATTTCGGCCAGCGCGTCCGCGCGCTGCCGCTGCTGCTCGTACGCGCGAGCGTTCGTCAGCGCGATAGCAATCTGTTCGGCAATCCGACGGACGAATTGGCTGTAGCGATCATCGAACGCTCGGCCCGGATGGATTCCGAGAACGAGGAACCCCGCCGCGTCGCTCTCCGCGCGGAGCCGAATCGGCACAACTGCGGCCTGACCCGGAGGCGCTGGCCAACTCGTGTCCGGCACCAAGGAAGCGCGCGGCCCAAGTTCGATCACGATTCCTTCTCGGGGCAGTGCGGGGTCGAATCCCCAGATATTCTGCCTCGTGCAGTCGATGACCGGAGGATCCAACGCGTCCGGTTCGATGCTGGGACCTACTAGGTATGCTTGACGGTCAATGGCGCGACACGCATAGAGGAGCGCGAATGGAATGGTCAGGCGATGTTCGCCGACAGTGTCCGCACTGACCCGCCAGACGTCGTCCTCGTATCGTGCTTCTGCAGTTCGGGATGCGACATCGCGCAGCACTTGTCGCCGTCGATCCTCGATGACCCGTTCCGTCGTCTCTATTCCCGTCACGAACACGCCGCCTATGTGACCGCTATCATCCGGGATCGGGCTATACGAAAGTGTGAAGTAGCACTCTTCGAGGTAGTTGAACCGGTTCAGAGGAAACAGCTGGTCGGTAAGAGTGGTGTAGGCCTCGCCCTGCATCATCACCCGGTCGTACAGCGGACCGACGGATGCCCACGCTTCGGGAAATATTTCTTTGGTGCTGCGGCCCAGGGCCACTCTGTCCTTTGTTCCAAACAGTGCCCGTTGCGCGTCGTTGTACAGAAGCGTGTAATCGGGCCCCCAGCAGATCGCCATCGGATAGCCCGAGCCCAGCATGATACGCACGCTGAGTCGCAGCGATTGCGGCCACTGCTCCAGCGGTCCGAGCGCAGTCGTTGACCAGTCGAACGCGCGCATGCGTTCGCCCATCTCGCCGCCTCCGCGGAACACCGACTCGATCAATGGTTCCATAGGGTGAGCGGCCCTTCCATACTCCCGATGCGCAGGCGGAGGATGGCCGATTCAGAAGCAAAGCGTCCATCATACCTAGGTATAGGGTGTCGACGCCGATCAACGCAGCGGTGACTCTGCAGTGTGTGCGAGCACACAGACGATGTGTGATAACAGGCGCGTCGCGTCAATCGGTTTCGATCGTGGCGCGTTTTTCGACGCAACTCCTTCCGTGCCAACCGGAACACACTTTGCCTTGCCTGATGTCGCCGCGATGAACGTTGCGAAGCGAATGCGACGCCGGTCACTTTCAGCGGCGAGAGGAGAGAGCACATGTCAGGCAAGATCGCGGCGCTCGTCGTTTTCGGAATTCTGTTCAGTGTCGCCGACACCCCGGCGCAGGAGTCGCAAGTCGGTCCGGGTCCGGTCGAAGTCACTTACATTCCCGCCGGAGCCGCATTCTTTACGGCTCAGGGCAACTCCCCGAGCTTCGGCAACTACGGCTTCGGCACGGCCGTTACCTTCAATGTCAACCGGTATGTCGGCGTCGAGGGCGAGCTGGGAGCGATGATCGCGACGACGTCGGATCTGCAGTTCGGCGATCTCAATCACAACATCAAGTCGCCGAACATGCTCAACTACCAGGCGAACGTTATCGTCTCGCCATGGACGGGCCACTCCTTCGTCCCGTACGCAACGGGCGGTGCGGGCGGACTGACCATGTTCGAACGGCCCGAGCTCGGAGTCACGAGCGACGAGACGTTCCTGACCGGCAATGTCGGCGGCGGCGTAAAGTGGTACGCGCCGAACAATCGATGGGGAGTCCGAGGCGACTATCGGTTCGGCGCCACGAAGTCGAAGAACGACGCGCCGGCATTTTTCGGCCGGGAGACGCAATACGTGCACCGCGTCTACGGGGCGGTGATCATCAACATGGTTCGTTGACCCGGTGGACCGTCAGCCGCCTGTGGCGCTCGCGCCGCGGGCGGCGACGGTGTTTGGGGCGGTCCCTCGCACAAGCTGTCCGGCCTTGAGTTGCGTCGATTCTCATGTTGTCCGGGCTCCACTGAACGCGCCCGCATAGTCCTGAGCAAACCTGCCCACGTCACGCGGGTCAACACCTGTGACCTCGCGGACGTGCGGTGACGTCGCTTGCGCTTCACCGCGCGCGTAGTGCGCGTAGTCCTCAACCAAGCCGTCGACTTGCCACGGCGGCAGACCCGCCGCTTTCAGAGCGCTGGCAAATGCCTCCGAGGGCACGTCCATGAAGGTCACCCATCGTCCAATCGCCTTCGAGAGGGCGCCTGCCATCTCTGTGTGTGTCACCGCCGCAGGCCCTGTGATGGTGTAGGTCTTCCCTTCGTGCCCCTCTTCGATGAGTGCGGTGGCGGCGACAGCCGCAATGTCACGGACGTCCACCGCGCTGACGCGCGCGTCGCCAATCGGCGCGATGAAGTGTCCCTCCGAAGCGATCATCGGTTGAAATGCAAGAAGACCCTGAAAATAGAGGTTGGGGCGGAGAAATGTGAAGGCGATGCCGAGCTCGCGGATGCGCCGTTCAACGGCCGCGTGGTAACGGAGGAAGCGAACTGGAGATGTCTCGTCCGCCGCAAACTGGGAGAGCTTCACGAGACGTCCGACACCGGCGGCTGCCGCAAGTTCCGCGAATCGCACCTGCTGAGCCTCTGCGTCGGGAGTCGATGGCGTGACCAGGTATGCGCGGGTGACGCCCTCCAACGCCGCTTCGAGAGATCGAGGATCATCGAAGTTGCCCGCGACAACCGCAGCCGCCGTGTTCGGCAGTCGCGCTGTGTCTTTGGGGGAGCGAACCATTGCGCGAACGACGGCACCGCGCGTTTCGAGCTCGTGCAGAACGGTAGATCCAGTATTTCCCGTCGCACCAGTGACGAGAATCATGCGGCACCCTTTTTCGCCCCGGCGTTTCGGGTTTCGACGGCCTTGACCGTGTTCTTGAAGGCCTTTTCCAACACACCCCTGCCGATAGTCCCGAGGACCAACCCGAGCACGCGTCCTTTGAGGTTCTTGCCCTCGCGCACGACGACGGCGTCGAGGTCCGTCATCC
>JBKPSC010000372.1:0-13875 GCA_046734915.1 Acidobacteriota bacterium
GGCAGAACGTACTGTCGGGCAAATTCTTCACGGGCGTCGATGACGTGGGCACGGACCGCCCCGGCGGCCAGGGCGCGATCCCGGGCCGCTTCGAGCGCGCGGCCCTGGCCCAGATCCAGGGTGACCGCAATTACGTCGGCGCGGTGCGTCTCACGCAGCCAGTGCACCGCCTCAGAGGCATCGACTCCCCCGGCATAACCCAGAACGATCCGCATGGTGAAATCTCAGGCTCAGCGCCCGGCGTAACCCTCGAGGCGCTTCACGAGCGACGCGGCGCGGCGATCGTCCCGCGCGATGACGAGGATGGTGTCGTCGCCGGCAATCGTCCCGACGGCTTCGGGCAGATGGGCGCGATCCATGGCGACGGCGAGCGGCTGGGCCTGTCCGGCGCCCGTGCGAATCACAACGAGCTGCTTCACGCGCGACACGGTGCGCAGAAACTCGGCGGCAGTGTGCTCGAGCGCGCTCATCGTCGACCGGGTGGTCGCGGCGGCCGCGCCCGGCGGCTGATACGCGCCGTCGATGGCTCGCTTCACCAGGCCGAGGTCCTTGATGTCGCGCGAAATGGTTGCCTGCGTCGCCACGAAGCCGTGCGCCTTCAGCTTTCGGCGCAACGCTTCCTGGCTGACCACCGGTTCGCGTTCGATGAGCTCGAGGATGAGACCTTGGCGGCGCGATTTCATGACACCTGTCCGCTCAGGATACAACCAAATCCACCCTCATCAGGAAGAAATATTCATCGATTTTCATTGATCGAATCGTGCTTTACCTGTATATCTATTCTTTCGCATGCATACGACTGAGCTCACCGATTCGACCACAATCGCGGAGCGGACGGCGACGGCCCGGGTCGCGGTGGCCGGGGCCACCGGCTATGCCGGCCAGGAGCTGCTACGGGTGCTGTCGCGGCACCCGCGGGTACGGCTGACTCTCGCCACTTCGTCGACGGCGGAGTCGGCGGCGCGCAGCCTGCCGGCGCTGGCGCGGATCTGGACGGGGACGCTGACGCCGCTCGATCGCGACGCGCTGGTCCGCGAGGCCGATGTCGTGTTTCTGGCGCTGCCGGACAAAGCGGCGGCCGAATTGGCGCCGGCGCTGGTGACTGCCGGTGTCCGCGTGATCGACGTGTCGGGAGCGTTCCGGCTCCGCGACGCGGCGCAGCGGGCGCGCTGGTATCCCGAGACGCGTGAGCTGGTCCCTGGCGTGGTCTACGGCCTCACAGAGTGGGCCCGGCCGGCGCTCCCGGCGGCTCGGATGGTCGCAAATCCAGGCTGCTACCCGACGACGGCCCTGCTCGCGCTCCTGCCGTTGCTCAAGGCGGGGTTGCTCGGGCCCGGCGGCGACATCATCGTCGATGCCAAGTCCGGCGTGTCGGGGGCCGGAAAGGCGCCGACCGAACGCACGCACTTCTCAGAAGTGCACGGCAGCTTGTCGACGTACGGCGTCTTCAATCACAAGCATGGCGCGGAAATGGAGCAGGAGCTCGGGCGCGAGGTGACGTTCACCCCGCACCTGCTCCCGATCGACCGCGGCATTCTCGCAACGATCTACCTGCGGGTGCCGCCCGGGACCGGCGAGCAGGCGCTGGCGGCCGCCTACGAACGGGCGTACGCGGATGCGCCGTTCGTGCGGCTGACGGGCATGGCACTGCCCGAGATCAAGCACGTCGTGCATACGAACTTCTGCGATATCGGCTGGCGGGTCGATTCGGCGGGTCGCGTGATTCTGGTCTCGGTGCTCGACAACCTCGTGAAGGGCGCGGCCGGTCAGGCCGTCCAGAACATGAACGTCATGCTGGGCTTTCCCGAGCAGGCGGGGCTGTTGTGACGGCGCGTCATGACGTCCGGCCGTCTGCCGCGGCTGACGCTGTCCGCTGACATGCCGGCGCCGCTCGTCGTCAAGTTCGGCGGAGAGCTGTTGGAAGACGCCGCGCGTCTTCAAGTCGTCACCGTGTCGATGGCGCGGGTGGCCGCGCAGGGCACGCCGCTTGTCGTCGTCCACGGTGGAGGAAAGGAGATCGATGCCGCGTTGAAGACGGCCGGCATCGAGAAGCGGCACGTCGACGGCCTCCGGATCACTGACGAACCGACGCTCGACATGGTCGTCTCTGTCCTGGCCGGCTCGGTGAACACGCGGCTGGTGGCTTCGCTGAACGCCGCTGGCTGTGCCGCCGTCGGGCTCACCGGCGCCGACGACGGCTGCGGATTGTCGGAGGCAGCGCCGCCGCATCAGACAGTCGACGGGCGGATCGTCGACCTCGGGCGCGTCGGCATCCCGAGCGACGCCGCCAACGTTCGCCTGCTGACGACGCTCATCAGCGGCGGCTTCGTGCCGGTGCTGGCGTCCATCGGCGTCGGCGGCGACGGTCGGCTGTTCAACGTGAACGCCGATACGTTTGCCGGACATCTCGCGTCGCGGCTGCGCGCGAGACGGCTGGTGATCGCCGGCACGACGGCAGGCGTGCTCGACGAAAGCGGCGCTACCTTGCCGCTGCTCGATCCGGCGGCAGTCGATCGCCTCATCAACGATCGGACGGCGACGGCGGGCATGGTCGCGAAGCTTCGCGCGTGCGCTCACGCTCTGGCCGGCGGCGTGGACGACGTCGTGATTGTCAATGGACGTGACCGGTCGGGGCTCGAACAGGCGGCGATTGCTGCGCCGCCGGCGAACGCGACACGGCTGGTGGGTGCGGCAAAGCTGACGAGGTGACCGCGACGGTCGGGATTGTGAGGACGCGATGACGACGGTAGCAGAAGACGTTCAGACTCGGGAATCGCGGCATGTGCTGCAAACCTATCGCCGCCAGCCGGTGACCTTCGTGCGCGGCGAGGGCGTGCGTCTGTACGACGTCGATGGCCGCGAGTACCTCGACCTGCTGTCGGGAATCGGCGTGTCATCCCTCGGCTACGGTCATCCGCGTCTGACGCGGGTCCTGGCGGAGCAGGCACAGACGCTGATGCACACATCGAACCTGTTTTATCACCCGCTGCAGGGCGAGCTGGCCGAGCGCCTGTCTTCGCTGTCCGGCCTGCCGCGCGCGTTCTTCTGCAACAGCGGCACCGAGGCGGTCGAGGCGTGCTTGAAGTTCGCCCGCCGGTACTGGCACACGCGCGGCGAAAAACGATCGCAGATCATCGCGTTCGATGAGTCGTTCCACGGACGGACGATTGGATCGCTGTCGGTGACGTCCGACGAGCACTACCGCGAGCCGTTCGAGCCCCTCCTGGCAGGCGTCACCTGGCTCCCCATCGACGACCCGGCACGTCTGCTCGCGACCGTGTCGAGCGACACCGCTGCGATCATCATCGAGCCGATACAGGGAGAGGGCGGCGTGCGACCGGTCTCGCCGGCGTTCGCGGCGGCGATCAATGAAGCGTCGCACAAGACCGGGGCCATCGTGATCGCCGATGAAGTGCAGTCGGGCGCCGGGCGGACCGGGTATCCGTTCTACTTCGCTGCAATCGGTCTCAAGCCACATCTCGTGTCGCTCGGCAAAGCCCTCGGTGGCGGCATGCCGGTCGGCGCCGTGCTCATCAGCGAGGAAGTCGCTCGAACGATTTCGTACGGGGACCACGGCACGACTTACGGCGGCAACCTGCTGGCGTGCCGCGCGGCGCTCTGTGTCCTCGACGAGCTGGTGGGCGGCGGGCTCATGGCGCACGTAGGCAAGGTCGGCAGACACATGGAAGCCGGACTGAGAGCGCTGGCCGCAAAGCACCCGTCAATCAAGGAAGTGCGCGGCGCCGGCGTCATGTGGGGCCTCGAGCTCACCCACGATGCCGCAGCGGTGGTGCCAGCCGGGCTCGAGCGTCGGGTGATCGTCAATCGGACGGCGCAGACGGTGGTGCGGTTGCTGCCGCCCCTGGTCATCACTGAACGCGAGCTCGACGAGGCGCTGGATCGGCTGGACGGAGCGTTGGGCGCGGTGGAGGCACAGGGATGACGCGGAGAGCCAACCAGACAACGAATTCGATCACATTGCGGGCGGCGGGACCATCCGACGCCGAGGCGCTGCATACGCTCATTGCCAGTCATCTCGAAGAGGGCCACTTGCTGCCGCGTCGCCTCGAGGAGCTCGCCGTGCATGCGTCGAGGTTCGTGGTCGCGGTGCGCCGCCGGAAGGTCGTCGGTTGCGCCGAGCTCGCGCCGCTCGGTGGTCACCTGGCGGAGATCCGGTCGCTCGCCGTGGATCGGCAGGCCCGTCATCAGAAAGTCGGCACCCAGCTCGTGAACGAGCTGCAGCGCCGCGCCAGACTCGCCGGCTACGAGCAGCTCTGCGTGATGACGCATGCGCCGGAATACTTCACCAACCTCGGGTTCTCGATCGTGCCGCACCTGTGGGTGCCGGAGAAAGTCTTCACCGACTGCGTGGCTTGTCCGAAGTTCAGAACCTGCGGCCAGTTCGCCATGGTGCTCCCACTCGAGTCACCGGTCGAGATCGCGGATCGACCCCTCACCATCGCCCTGCACGTCGCATGAGCGCCACGACTCCGACCACGCTCCAGATGATCGGCGGTGGCATTGCCACGGCGGCTGGCTTCACCGCCGCCGGCGTCAGCGCCGGGATCAAGGCGAACGGCAAGCCGGACCTGGCCCTTGTCGTCTCGGATCGACCGGCCACGGCGGCCGCGGTGTTCACCACCAACAAGGCGCAGGCGGCGCCGGTTCTCGTCTCGCGTCAGCACCTGACGGCTTCGAACGGCATCGTTCGAGCCATCATCGTCAACAGCGGCTGTGCGAATGCCTGCACCGGCGACGCTGGCCTGGGCGTCGCCCGCGGCATGGCGGCTGAAACGGCGCGGCTCGTCGGCTGCGGGCCGGAGCAGGTACTGGTGGCGTCCACCGGTGTGATCGGAGTGGATCTGAGCCTCGACAAGATCCGCGCCGGTCTGCCGCTCGCCGCCCAGGCACTGGCGGCCGATCAAGGGTCGCTGGCCGCGCAAGCCATCATGACCACGGATCCGTTTCCGAAGGAGGCCGCGATGCGGATCTCCATCGGCGGGCGCGACGTCTGCGTCGGCGGCATGGCCAAGGGATCGGGCATGATCGAGCCGATGATGGCGACCATGCTCGGCTTCGTCACCACGGACGCCGCCGTGCCGGTGCCGTTGCTGCAGCGGGCGCTGCGCGAAGTCGTCGACACGACATTCAATGCCATCACCGTCGATGGCGAGTGCTCGACGAATGATTGCGTCATGCTGCTCGCCAACGGCGCCAGCGGCGTGACCATCGACGCCGCGAGCTACGATGCGTTCGCGCATGCGCTCGAAACCGTCTGTTTGCGGCTCGCACTCGGCATCGTCCGCGGCGGCGAGGGCGCGACCAAGCTGGTAACCGTCAGTGTGACCGGAGCGGCGTCCGCCGCCGAAGCACGCAAGGCAGCCAAGGCCATCGCCAACTCGCCCCTGGTGAAAACCGCGGTGCACGGCGGCGATCCCAATTGGGGCCGCCTCATCGCGGTCGCTGGGCGAGCCGGCGTCGAGTTCGACCTGTCGCGCGCGGCAGTGAGCATGGGCTCGATCGTTCTGTTCAAAGACGGACGGCCTTACGACGAAGCGTCGCCCGAGGCGGCGAAGTACCTGCGCAACGACGACGTCAGCCTGGTCGTCGACCTGGGTGCGGGTCGCGCGTCGTCCACGGTGTGGACGTGCGACTTGAGCGCCGAATACGTCCGGATCAACGCGGAGTATCGAACGTGAGCTCGACGAGACGCGCCGCCGCCATCCCGGCTCCACCGGTGCCGAGAGGCCACAAGGATTTTCTGTCGTTGCTGGACTTCGATCCGTTCGAGCTCGATCAATGTCTCGAGCTGGCGGCGCAGGTGAAGATCGATCGGGTGCTCGGGCGCGAGGCGCCGACGGTCGACGCGCTCGGCGGCCGTCACGTGGCCATGCTGTTCGAGAAGCCGTCGCTGCGGACGCGATCGACGTTCGAGATCGCCGTCCGCGAGCTCGGCGGTGAGGTCATCGCGCTGCACCCCGAATCGGCCCTGGGAAAGCGCGAGCCGGTCGCCGACGTGGCGCGGAACCTCGAACGATGGGTCGACGCAGTCGTCATCAGGACATTCTCGCAACGGCTGCTCGAGGAATTCGCCGCGTCGGCGCCGCGGCTGCACGTGATCAATGCTCTGACCGACGAACAGCATCCCTGCCAGATCCTCGCGGACTGCCTCACGCTGCGCGAGCGGTGGGGTGTGCTGCGCGGGCGGACCGTGGCCTTTGTCGGCGATGGGAACAACGTCGCCGTCTCGCTGGTGCACGCGTGCGCGCTGCTCGGTGTCAACGTGCACGTCGCGAGCCCGGAAGGCTATCATCTGCCGACATCCGCCGTGCAGCAGGCCACCGCCGTGGCTCGCCACGGCGCGCGTCTCCGGCTGTTCTCCGAAGCCGCGGACGCCGTCGCCGGCGCCGACGCCGTGTACACGGACACCTGGACCTCGATGGGCCAGGAACCAGAGGCCGAGATCCGGCGCCATGTTTTTGCGCCTTTCCAGGTCAACGACGATCTCATGGCGAGAGCGCGTCCGGGGGCGCTCTTCATGCATTGCTTGCCGGCGCATCGGGGCGAGGAGGTCACCGACGACGTGATCGAGTCGCCGGCGTCGGTCGTCTTCGATCAGGCGGAGAACCGGCTCCACTGCCAGAAGGCGCTGCTGCTGACGCTGCTCACTGGCGCCCAACGCAGCTGACGCGCCGGGCGGTCAGCGCGGTCACTCCACTCGCAGCGCGACGACCGGGTCGACGGCCATGATTCGCCGCGATGAGATGAGCGTGGCGGCAATGGCAATGGCGATCATCACGGCGATCGCGCCACCGAACGTCACCGGGTCGGTCGGGGTCACGCTGAAGAGCAGCGACGTCATCAGCCGCGTCAACGCATAGGCGCCGGCCATGCCGAGCCCGACGCCGGCCAGCGCCAGGCCGGCGCCCTGCCGCAGCAATAACAGAAGGCCCTGATACGGCTGCGCGCCCAGCGCCATCCGCACGCCCATCTCCTGAGATCGCTGCTCGACGTGATAACTGAAGACCCCGTGGATGCCCAGCGCCGCGAGCAGCAGGGCGACGCCGGCAAAGAGCCCGAGGATCATGAGCGCGAAGCGACGTTCGGCCAGCGATCGCACGACCGTCCGCTCGAGCGCTTCGACGCCGTAGACCGCGACGGACTCATCGAGCCCGCGGACGACGCCGCGGACCGACCCCATGATGGCCTCGACGTCGCCGCTCGTCCGCACCATCAGGACGTAGGCGCCGTTCGTGGACGGCGCCTGAGCGATCGGCGCATAGGCGGCCGGCGGCGCCGCAGACGCCTGCCCCTTGATGCGTTCATCGCCGACAACTCCGACAACGCGGCGCGACGTACCCCAGAATCGAACCATCGCGCCGATCGCTTCCCGGCCTTCGAAGAAGGCCCGCTCCGCCGCTTGATTGATGACGATCACCGGCTGCGACGAAGTCGTGTCGGCCGGTTCGATGCCTCGCCCGCGGATGAGTGGCTGACCCACGGTCGCGAGATAGCCCGATGTCACGCGCCGAACCGAAATCTCGGGGAAGTTGCGCGACTCGGCTTCACGTCCGACGATGACGAACGAATTGGTGAAGCCGGGATCGAGCGGGTGATTCCCGGCGACGGCCGACGCCTCGACGCCAGGCAGCGCTGAAATGCGTTCGAGCAGCGTGCTGGTGAACGCATGCGTCTCCTTCAGGTTGGGGTACGCCTTGAAGCTGATCGGATACCGTGATGCGGGCAGCTGAAACTCCGACTTCAGTACGCGGTCGGCGCGGAATCCCGGGTCCACCTGCTGGAGCAGCCAGAAGCTTCGGATGAGCAGGCCGGCACCTGTGATGAGGACCACTGATAGCGCCACTTCCCCGATGACCAACGCGGCGCGGAGATGCGACGCACCACGTCCCGCGGATCCCCAACGCCCGCCTGAGTTCTTCAAAGCGCCCTGGAGATCCGTGGCGCGAGCCTGGAAGGTCGGCACCATGCCGAACAGCAGTCCGGCTGTCCCGCAGATGGCGATCGTGACCAGCAGAACGCGCATGTCGACGCCGACGCTCGCCAGCCGCGGCACGCCAGCCGGGGCGACACTGAGAAGCACACCAACGGCGACGATGGCGAGAGCCACGCCGACGGCAGCGCCGGCGATTGTCAGAAGCAAACCCTCGATCACGAATTGACGGGCAATGCGGCCGAGTGACGCGCCGAGCGCCGTCTGCACGGCGACTTCTCGAGTGTGGACAATGGCGCGCGCCAGCAGGAGATTGGCCACGTTGGCGCACGCAACCAGCAGGACGAGGACCACGGCGCCCAGCAGCACGAGCAGCGCGGGGCGCACGGAGCCAAAGACCACGTCCTCGAGACGTTCGACGTACACGCCTCGCTCGCTGTTCTCGGGGTAGGCCCGTTCAAGGGAGGCAGCCATCGACGACAGCGCGGCCTGAGCGTCAGCGACCGGTGTGCCTGGGGACAGGCGGCCAATCATGAAGAGCGGATGTGTGCTCCGCGGCAGCTCCTGCGGATTCCCGCGCAGCGGCAGCCAGACGTCGACGTGCGTCACGTCTCCGCGGTCGACGAATCCGCGCGCGTAGGCGCCGGCAGCCAGAATCTGCATCATCCCGAGATCGGCGCCGTCCCGCGCTACGCCGACGATGGTGTGGGGCTGGTCGTCGAGTTGAACGGCCATGCCGATGACGTCGGTCGCGCGGCCGAACGCGCGGTTCCACAGCGACTCGCTGATGATCGCTACGCCAGGGCTGTCGAGTCGATCGTCGGCCTCGTCGAAGCGGCGACCCATCATCGGCTTCACGCCGAGCATCTCCAGTCCGCTCGGCGACAGCCGAATCGCGGCCAGGCGGAGAGGATCGGTGCCTCGCCTCGCCAGGCTGGCCTCGGCGCCCATGATTCCGGCGAGCGGCTGGACGACGCGGTTGTCATTCCGGAAGTCCACGAAGTCGGGCAGCGACGCCGGTTCCCTCGTGGTGCCGCTCTTTCGATCGGTCTCCCAGACCATCACGAGGCGGTCGAAGCCGTCGATACCGGTACGGCGAAGGAGCACGCCGTCGACGATGGTGAAGATCGCCGTTGTCGCGCCGATGCCAATGGCCAGCGTGGCGATGATGATCGCCGTGGACGTCGGCCAACGGCGAAGCGAGCTGATCGCGCGGCGCGTGTCGGACAGCAGCGCGTCGACAGACGGCAAAGCCCACTGGTCTCGGTAGGCTTCGCGCACCAGCGCCGGTCCACCGAACGCTCGCCTCGCCGCCGCGCGCGCTTCCGTCGGCGTCGCGCCGTTCTGCAGGTGCTCGGTGACCAGCAGGTCGAGGTGTGTATCGATCTCCTCGTTCAAGCCGGTTTCGCCGCGACGCTTCGTGAACAGGCCCGCGAGGCGGTGCAGGAGAACGCGGAGGGTCGTCATCGCGGCTCCTCGAGCACACGGCTCATCATCGCGACGGTTCGCTCCCAGATGTCGGTCTCGACCGCCAGCTGCCGCCGCCCGGCACGAGTGATCGAATAGAAGCGCGCCCGCCGGTTGTTGTCGCTGCTGCCCCACTCGCTGGAGATCCATCCTTTCTGCTCCAGCCGCAGCAGCGCCGGGTAGATCGTGCCCTGGTTGAGCGCCAGCGTTCCGTCGGCGACCTGCTCGATGCGGCGGGCGATGCCGTAGCCGTGGAGCGGCCCGAGCGTCTGAAGCGTCTTCAGGACCATGAGATCGAGGGTGCCGTAGGGAATCTCGGTAACCGGGCTCATCGTTTGTCCTTCCTCCGAGCGCCGCTCGTGCGGTCTTTCGCGGCCCTCGCCGCGTTCGCGGCCCTGTAGTGGGGCCACAGGAGCCTACGGCGGCTTCTGTTGATTGTCAACAGGGCAGGTGGCGGCGCCGCAACTTTTCTATTGCCTTCCCATATGGGCCTGTGACAGGCTCCCTATGGCATACCCACATGGACATCCCACGCCCCGTCGACGTCCGGAAACGCCGCCTGCGGCGGGCCGGGTATACGGTGGCCGCCCTCGTCGCCTTGGCCGGACTGACTTTGGGCCTGTCACGGCTCCAGCCGGCGGCGCCGTCGGTCGAGCGGTCGACGGTCTGGATCGACACGGTCAAGCGCGGGCCGATGCTGCGCGCCGTGCACGGCCTCGGCACACTCGTGCCTGAAGACATTCGCTGGATTCCGGCCACGACCATGGGCCGCGTCGAGCGCATCGTGCTCCGTCCGGGTATCGTCGTGGAGCCGGACGCGGTGATTCTCGAGCTCAGCAATCCACAGCTCGAACAGGAGTTTCAGGAAGCCAACCTCAAGCTGAAAGGCTCAGAAGCTGGCCTCGCGAACCTGCGGGTGCAGCTCACGAACGACTCGCTGGCGCAGCAAGCCGCGACGGCGAGTATCGAGGCCGAGTACGAGAAGGCCGCCCTGCAGGCCAAGGTCAACCAGCAGCTCGCCGAGAAGTCGCTCATCTCGTCGATCATCGTGCAGCAGTCCACGCTCGACGCGCAGCAGCTCGCCCAGCGTCTGGCGATCGCCAAACGGCAGCTCGAGAGTCAAAACGAATCGACGCAGGCGCGGCTGGCCGTTCAGGAGTCCGAAGTCGAGCAGGCGCGCGCGATGATGCAGCTCCGTCAGCGTCAGGTGAACGAGCTCAAGGTGCGGGCCGGCATTGCCGGCGTGCTGCAGCTCGTGCCGGTGGACGTCGGGCAGCAGGTCGCACCAGGGACGAACCTCGCCCGCGTCGCCAATCCGGAACATCTCAAGGCCGAGCTCCGTATTGCGGAAACGCAGGCGAAAGACATTCAGCTCGGGCAGCCTGCCTCGATCGACACCCGCAACGGCGTCGTCGCCGGGACGGTCTCGCGGATTGACCCGGCCGTTCAGAACGGCACGGTCACCGTGGACGTCGCGATCACCGGCGAACTGCCCCGCGGCGCGCGGCCCGACCTGAGCGTCGACGGAACGATTGAGCTCGAGCGGCTTCCTGACGTGTTGTTCGTGGGTCGTCCCGCGTTCGGTCAGGAGCAAAGCGCCGTCGGGCTGTTCAAGGTCCAGCCGGACGGCGAAGCCTCGCGCGTGCAGGTGACGCTCGGCCGAAGCTCGGTCAACACCATCGAGGTCGTGTCGGGGCTCGATGTCGGAGATCAGGTGGTGCTGTCGGATATGTCAACGTGGGACGCATTCGATCGTGTGCGGATGAAGTAGCTCAGGAGCCGATGCGCATGACTGTTCCTCCCGTTATCAAGCTGCAGGGCGTCACCAAGATCTTTCACGCCGACGAAGTCGAGACGCACGCGCTCTCCGACGTCAGCTTCGAGATTCAACGCGGCGAGTACGTATCGATTGCCGGGCCGTCGGGCTGCGGCAAGTCGACGCTGCTGTCGATTCTCGGCCTGCTCGATTCGGCGAGCAGCGGGAGCTACGAGTTGAATGGCCGCCAGGTCGCGTCACTGAAGCCGTTCGAACGCGCGCGCGTCCGCAACCGCGAAATCGGTTTCATCTTTCAAAGCTTCAACCTCATTGGCGATCTGTCCGTCTTCGAGAACGTCGAGCTGCCGCTGACATACCGCGGGATGCGGCCCGCCGAGCGGCGACAGCGCGTCTCGGAAGCCCTCGAGCGCGTCGGCATGGCGCATCGTGCCAAGCACCTGCCTAGCCAGCTGTCAGGCGGACAACAGCAGCGCGTCGCCGTAGCGCGCGCCGTCGCTGGCGAGCCGGTGATTCTGCTGGCCGACGAGCCGACGGGAAACCTCGACTCCAAGAGCGGCGAGTCGGTGATGGAGCTGCTCCACGAGTTGTACATGAACGGCGCCACCATCTGCATGGTGACGCACGATCCGCGCTACGCCCGGCACGCGGACAAGCACATTCACCTCTTCGACGGACGCGTCGTCGCTGAGCCGCCGGCTGAACTGGTCACCGCGGGATGATGCCGGCCGAAGCGGCTCGCGCCGTGGCCGCGGCGCCGCTCATCACGCTTCGGAACCTCGAGAAGGCGTATCCGCAGGGCGCCGGCCAGGTCTTCGTGCTGCGGCGCATATCGCTGGCGATTGAGCCGGGAGAGTTCGTATCGGTGATGGGCCCGTCTGGCGCCGGCAAATCCACGCTGCTGCACATTCTCGGGATGCACGATGCGGGCTGGACGGGTGAGTACGAGTTCCTCGGTCAGCCGGTGCATCGGCTGTCGCCAAAGCAGCGGACCGAGCTGCACAAGCGGTACATCGGCTTCGTGTTCCAGAGCTACCACTTGCTCGACGACCTGACCGTGTACGAAAACCTCGAGGTCCCACTCTCCTACCGCGACATCCCGCGCCGCGAGCGACAGGCGCTGGTCGCTGACGTCCTCGACCGCTTTCAGATCGTCGGCAAGAAGGATCTCTATCCGGGTCAGCTCTCAGGCGGCCAGCAGCAGCTCGTCGGCATCGCGCGCGCCGTCATCGCCAGCCCGCAGGTCGTGCTCGCCGACGAACCGACGGGCAACCTGCACTCGACGCAGGCAAGGGAAATCATGGCCTGCTTCCAGGCCCTCAATCGCGCCGGCACGACGATCGTTCAGGTCACGCACTCCGAAGAGAACGCGTCGTACGGATCCCGGGTCATTCATCTGCGCGACGGTTGGTTGGTCGACGAGTAGGCAGGAGCATCATGAGTCCCAAAGCTGAGGTGTGGCAGGGCACGCTGGCGCTGATGATTCTCAAGACGCTCGAAGCGATGGGGCCGCAGCACGGCTACGGCATCGCCCGGCGCATCGAACAGACGAGCGGTCATCTGCTGGAGCTGAACTACGGGACGTTGTACCCGGCGCTCTTGAAGCTCGAACAGGAAGGGCACATCTCGTCTGAGTGGGGCGTCTCGGACAACAACCGCAAGGCGAAGTACTACACGCTGACGCGCGCCGGCCGGCGCCGCCTCGAACGAGCAACGAAAGAATGGGATCAGACCCGCGCCATCGTCGCGCGCTTCCTCTCGCCCGAAGAAGCTGGGTAGTCGTCAGTCCTGGTCGTCGGCCCCAGCCCCCAGGCCCGGTATAATCCCGGTCCGCATGCGTGATTCCACTCCGTGGCTGGGCCACTACGATGCCGGCGTGCCGTCGACGATCGGTTCGTACCCCAACCGTACGCTGCTCGACTACGTAGACGACGCGGTGCGGGAGCGGCCGTCGAGCGCCGCCCTGCTCTTCAAAGGCGCGACGGTGACGTACGCGGACCTGGATCGTGACAGCGACGCCTTCGCCGCGGCGCTCGTCTCCCTCGGCGTTCGACGCGGTGATCGCGTCGGTCTGCTGTTGCCAAACTGCCCGCAGTTTTTCGTGGCCGAGGTCGGCGCCTGGAAAATCGGCGCGATCGTCGCGCCGCTGAACCCCATCTACACGGAGCACGAGCTCGAGGGCCCGCTCCGCGACAACGGCATCGAAACCATGGTCACCCTGACGCGCTTCTATCAACGCGTCAAGCGCGTGCAGCCGAAGACGCCGCTGAAGCGAGTCATCACAACGAACATCAAGCACTACTTTCCGTTCACGCTTCGCCTGCTGTTCACGCTCTTTCGTGAGAAGAAAGAAGGTGATCGCATCACGATCGCCGCCGGCGACCACGATTACGCCAGGCTCCTCGAGCGGCATAGAGCACACCACGTCAAGCGCGCGCCGCTGACGACCGACGATCCTGCCGTGCTGTTGATGAGCGGAGGCACCACCGGCATTCCGAAAGGCGTCCTGGGCAAGCACGGCGCGTATACAGTCACCGGACTACAGGTCCGCGCGTGGTTCTCGGCCGTGCTGGGAAACGGCGACAGCGTGATCATGCTGCCGCTTCCCCTCTTTCACGTCTACGGTAATGTCGGCGTCCAGGCGCTGGCCCTCATGACGGGCAATCCGCTGTCGCTCGTCCCC
>JBKPSC010000373.1:0-7028 GCA_046734915.1 Acidobacteriota bacterium
GGCGGGCGGTGTCGCGTCGCTCGCCCATCCCGGCCTCACGGCGATCGACGAGTGGATTCCCGAGTTCGTCGACTCTGGGCTCGACGCCATCGAGGCGTATCACAGCCGCCATGACGCCGAGGCGACGAGGCGCTACCTGACAATGGCCGAGACGCTGCACGTGCTCGTCACCGGCGGCTCGGACTTTCACGGCGGCGATGCCCACGGTCCTGCCGCGCCGGGTGCGGTGTCACTGCCACAAGAGGCGTTCGAGCGCCTCGCCGCTCGCGTCCGCTGAGTCCCCTGGTCAACTCGACCGGCGAGCGACCAGCCGCGCCACGGCTTCAGGTTCGTCGCACTCTTCGTAGAAGATCACTTCGAAGTCCAAAAAGTACGACAACAGCTCACCCGGCTCCAGCAGGTGATCCGGTGATCGCGGGCCCCAGTCGTGGCGCAGCTGCCGCCGGGTGAACGTCTCGTAGATCACAAAGCCGCCGCGCGTCACGGCGCGCCGAAGGGACGGAAAGAGATCGCGCTGCAGGTAACGCGTCACCAGGACGAGGTCGAAGGCATCCTCGACAAGGGGACAGGCTGCGAGATCGGCGCACCATGCGCGCAGCCAACCGCCGTCAGCGCGTGCCACGGTGACGGCGTCCTGCAGGGCCTCAAACGAGCGGTCGACGCCGAACACGCGGAAGCCGGCGGCGGCAAGCGCCGCAACATGACGGCCGCGGCCGGCGGCGACATCGAGCGCGCGCGGTGCGCCGGCCGGCAGCTCGGATGCCGTCCGCAGAGCCCACTCGACGACGAACGGTGACGGCGACATGACGGACGGCAATAGAATTATTGAAGATTGAAGATTGACGATTGAGGACTTCAGAATTTCAGTTTTGAGGAGGCCTTCTGGCTCCAGCCCTGCTCACGGCCATCGGCACCGGCTTGTTGGGACTCATTGTCAGTGCCGTGCTCGGCCTGCGCGTCACCGACGGACCGTCGATCTCGCGGCACATCACGCTGGCGATCTTCTCGACGATGATCACGCTGCTGGCGCACTCGATGATGATGTTCTACTTGATTGGCAAGGGCAAGGCGGTCAAGGACGCCATGGCCGAAGGCAATCTGACCGGGGACTACTTCCGCCGCATCGCCGCCGCTCGCAAGCCGGTGTTCTCTATCAGCACGTTCGCGATGGCGGCCACGATCCTCGCGGCGCTTCTCGGCGCCAGCGTCGACACCGGGATGCTGCCGCCGATGGTGCACGCCATGATCGCCTGGGGCGCAGTGGCCTGCAACCTGGCGGCGTTGAAAATCGAGATCGACGCGCTGACGGAATCGAGCCGGGTCGTCGATGAGGTCAACAGGCTTCTCGGCGCGTGAGCCTGCCTGCTCTCGACATCGCCGCTCTCGTCAAGGACTACCGAGGGCTTCGACCGCTCCGGCTCCAGCGGTTGACGCTCGAGGCCGGCGAGCAGCTCGCGATTCTCGGCTTCGACGAACCCACCGCCGAGATGATGACGACGCTCATCACCGGTGCCGCTGTACCCGACGCCGGCGCCATTCGTGTGCTCGGCACGTCGACGGCCGATATCGCGGACAGCACGCAGTGGCTCGAGCTCGTGGATCGCATCGGCATCGTGACCAACCGCGCCGCGCTGCTCGATGGACTGAGCGTCATCCAGAATCTCGCGATGCCTTTCACCCTCGACATCGAGCCGCCGCCCGCCGATGTGCGGGAGCGAGCGGCGCGACTCGCGTCCGAAGCGGGATTGCCATCTGCGTCGTGGGAGCGGCCCGTCGGCGATCTCGCCGGCGATCTGCGGGCACGGCTGCGGATCGCGCGAGCGGTCTCGCTCGATCCCGCGCTCATTCTCATGGAGCATCCGACGGCGGACGTGCCGCGCGACGCTGTGCGACACCTCGCGTCCGACGTCAAACAGGTCATCGCGCGGCGCGGGATCGCTGCGCTCACGCTCACCGCCGACGAGATGTTTGCCGAGAATGTCTCGCAGCAGGTCGTCACGTGGGATCCTGCGAGCGGTGCGCTCAGAGTGCACCGTCGCGCCTGGCGGCCCTGGCGCCACTAGTGGCATTGGGGCGCATCGGCTTTTCAGACACGACCGTATTCGAATGAAACGCGCCTGCGTTGAGCTTACAAACTCGACCACGATTCATTGGCGATTCCAGGCAGTGATGTACGGAATGAACTTTGATTATTCGAACTTGGACACAACGCGTGTCCAAGGAGACTGGAATGCCAGGCGGCACGATCAAGCGACTCGTCCGGGACAGGGGGTTCGGTTTCATTCGCGACGACGGCGGCCAGGAGTGGTTCTTCCACCGCAGCTCGGTGCAGGGCAGCTTCGACCAGTTGAACGAGGGCCAGCGGGTGAGCTTCGAGGAAGAACCGTCGGCGAAGGGTCCGCGGGCGGGCAACGTTCGAAGCGAAGGTTAAAGAAACTCGTCCTGTTCGACATCGACGGCACGCTCGTTCTGACGGGAGGCGCCGGCGGGCGAGCGATGGCGCGGACGTTCGTGGAACTGTTCCGCATCGACGGGTTCGAAGGCTTGTCGATGGCCGGCCGCACCGACCAGTGGATTTTTACGGAGCTGGCTGGACGGCATGGCGTCGCGACCGACGCGGCTACGCTCGAGCGGATTCGCGATACCTATCTCACGCACCTGCGTCGCGAGATCCACGAGCTCGGTCCAGCCAAGGGGATTCTGCCGGGCGTCGAGACCCTCCTCGATGCGCTCACCGCTCGTGACGATGTTTTTGTGGCTCTGCTCACCGGGAACATCCAGCAAGGCGCGAAAATCAAGCTCGAGTTTTTCGATCTCTGGCGCCATTTTCCGTGCGGCGGTTTCGGCGATGCGGCCACCGATCGTTCAGGACTGCTCGTCGAGGCGCTGGCAGCGGTCGAGGCTCACGCGGGATGTAGCTTTCACGCCACCGACATCGTCATCGTCGGCGATACGCCACTGGATGTCTCCGTGGCGGTCGGCGCTGGCGCGCACGCTCTGGCAGTCGCCACCGGATCTTTCAACGAGCGCGTGCTGCGCGAAGCCGGCGCGGACACCGTTCTCCCTGATCTCAGTGACATCGCACGTGTTATGGCCACCATCGATGGTGGGACAGCCGAAGCAGAGCGGTAGGGTTTCGGGAGCGGACGCGCGGTACGTAGCACACCGCGAGAGCGGCGGGGCCCGACGAGAGGTGTAAACGCTCGGCCCAAACTGCGGTTCGGGCCGGCGCGGAGGGATTATCAGCCTTCGATCAGACGAACGTCACCAGCTCGTGGACCCTTGCCGGAATCCTCTGGAGTGAACTCGACGCGCTGACCTTCCCTCAACAGTTCGAACACTGCCTGCCGAACTGAGCTGCGATGGAAGAAGTGTTCGATTCCACTTTCGTCGCGAATGAAACCGAACCCTTTGTCGATCAGGAGCCGTGCGATTGTGCCGGTCGGCATACCCGAACCCTCCCCGTTCCCCGAAGGTGAAATCCCCCGGGTAGTTCGGCTAGCCGCCGCCGTACACGCACTGTAGACGTCGCCAGCCGAATCGATCCAGCTCTCTGATGAGCTGGAAAACGGGCCAGTCTAGGCAGGATGCCGAACGGAAGTCAAGCCTGAGGACTCGGGGCCTTAGGGGCGGGCTCGGCTGACGGTTTGGCCTTTTCGCGGTTGGGCGGCGGGTAGGTCGACCAGAAATGACGCCCGCATTTCGGGCACACCCAGAACTGATCCGGTGTCCAGGGCATGCCGGGTCCGGGGTCGCGCATCTCCATATCGGCGCCGCAGCGCTGACACCGGATCCTGAGGTCGACGTCGCTCATGCCCGGGATTCTAGCGCAGTCCAGCCAGCCGGACATACGATGGCCTCGTGATCCCCGCCATCATTCTGGCCGCTGGAAAGTCGACGCGCATGGGACGCCTGAAGGCGTCCCTGCCTTTGAGTGACACCGAGACCTTCCTTACGCAAATCGTGCGGACATTTCATGCCGCTGGCGTCGATGATGTGACAGTCGTGCTCGGGCACGAAGCGGAACGCCTGCGGCAGGATCTTTCGAATGCGGGTCTCCGGCCCGGCGTCGTCGTCAACGAGCAGTTCGAGGCTGGGCAGCTGTCGTCGCTGCTGACCGGGCTGGATGCGGTCGATGGTCCAGAGGTCGAAGCCGTGCTGCTCATGCTCGTGGATGCGCCGCTCGTCTCGGCCGCCACGGTTCGGGCAGTGATCGCCCGCTACGAGGCGACTCGCGCGCCCATCGTCAGACCCGTCCGGGGGACTGCGCATGGGCACCCGGTTCTCATCGACCGTTCGCTCTTCGGTGCCTTGCGTGCAGCCAGTCCGGCCAGCGGCGCCAAACCAATCGTGCGCGCTCACGTATCCGCGGCTGGCGACGTCCCGATCGACGATGACGGGGCGTTCATGGACATCGACACACCCGAGGACTATGCGCGAGCGGTCGGCCAGGGTTCCTCGAGCTGAAGCCGCGTCAGTTGGGTCGCGAACCACGCCAGCGTGGCCACGTTCAGAAACGCCAGGACGACGCTTACGTCGATGCCGGTGATCTGTCTCGGGATCGCCCAGCCCCAACCCAGGCTGATGCCGTAATAGAAGTTGATGTTCAGCGTGACGATGGCGCTGACGGCAACGAGCAGCGGCCGTAGTCCGGGTCGCAACGCCGCGGCCAGCACCAGCAGCGGAATCTCGAACAGCTGGTGGCTCTCGTGCATGCCGACGTTCAGCACGAAGAAGGCATGCACGGTGAACGCGCCGAGCGCGGCGATGGCCGCCAGGTCTTTCGTGCGATGCACCATCCACATCGCCCAGGCGACAACGCCGGCGATGATCACGGCGCAGAACGGCCGCGGATTTGGATAGCCCAGCTCCTCAAACCGTGAGATCGCCAGGGGCCGTGGTACCACCTGCAAGTACGCGCGCCATCCCAATTCGGGAACGCCCATCGACGAGCGTAGCGCCCAGTTGATCAGCCAGCCGACGTTCGCGGCAAACGCGGACATCGTGTCGCGACGCTCGACGAACGATCCAAATGCCAGCCACATGTTGCCCATCGCGCCGCGCACGGCGAACGGCAGCGCGACGGCGGCGAGCGTCGCCATGAACGCCGCGCCGGCGCCGACGATTCCCGAGACGCCCGCGGTCTGCCACAGGAGCAACGCGACTGCCGGGCCGATCAAGACTGCCTGCGGCTTGGTAGCAACCGCGATCGCGATGAGCACGCCGGCCCACAGCCGGCGTCCGGTCCACGCCAGCACGAGACCGCACATGGCGGGCAGCGTCAGCAGCGGATCGACGTAACCGAGCATCTCCCCACCGAACATCGTCGCCGGGTTCAGCCAATAGGCGAGCGCGGCCCACCAGGCCGCGTCATCGCGTTCCGTCACGCGCCGGACCGTGGCAAACAACAGCCACGCGAGGGCGGCGTTGGCGAGGAGCACGGGAAGTTTGATCGCGACGAGCAGCCGCAGCCCGTCGGGATAGTCGGGAAAGATTGCCTTGAACACGCGACCGACGAGCCCGTACTCGTAGAGGAAGAAGGGCGGGTAATCCACCGTCGACCACTGCTCGCCCCAGCGCACGATGCCCCGCTCGGGCGGCGTTCCGCCGACTCCGTACATGCCGGTCAGATCCTCGGTGGCGGCGTAGCTCCAGATCTTCCAGGTGATGACATCGTCGTGACCGGGAAGAGGCAGTGTGGCGACGCGGACGAGCAGGCCAAACCAGACTGCGGCGGCGCAGAGGCGGGAGCGCACTTCGCGTATTCTAGGCCGGATGTCGCGCTTCGACCCCGCGCGTGCCGCCACCATCGGTGATCTCCGCGAGCTCGCGCGGCGGCGCGTGCCGCGCATGGTCTTCGATTACATCGACGGAGGCGCCGACGCCGAGGTCAGTCTGCGTGGCAATTGCCGCGTGTTCGAAGAGATCACTTTTCGGCCGCGCGCGGCCGTCTCGACACCCTCGGTGGAGCTTCGCACGACGGTGGCCGGCACGACCATCGAGCTGCCGTTCATGCTCGCGCCGATTGGCAGCAGCCGCCTGTTCTATCCGCGCGGTGAAGTCGCGGCCGCTAGCGCGGCGGGGCAGGCTGGCACCGGCTACGTCTTGTCGACCCTGTCTGGCTGCGCGCTCGAAGACGTCAAGGCGGCGTCACGCGGGCCAGTCTGGTATCAGGTCTACTTGGTCGGCGGCCGCGACGTTGCTCGCTCGGCGATCGCGCGGGCGAAGGCCGCCGGTTTCACTGGACTCGTCGTCACGATGGACACGCCGGTCGCCGGGCTGCGCGAGCGTGACGTCCGCAACGGCATTCCGCAGCTCCTGACCTTCAAGCCGTGGACCATGGCGCCGTACCTGCCGCAGATTCTCGCGCGCCCGCGCTGGCTGGCCGGATTCATGCGGGACGGCGGGCTGATGACGTTCCCGAACGTGGTGCTTCCCGGGACGGGCGCCATGCGGTACGCGAGCGTCGGCCCGGCGCTCGAGCAATCGGTCGTGACGTGGGCCGATCTCGATTGGATTCGCCAGGCGTGGCCGGGTCCGATCCTCGTCAAGGGACTGCTCACCGGCGAGGATGCGCGCCGCGCCGTCGACGCTGGCGTGAACGGCATCGTCGTGTCGAATCACGGCGGGCGGCAGCTCGACACCGTGGCAGCGACGCTGAGAGCGCTGCCGGAGGTCATCGACGCCGTGCGCGGACGAATCGACGTGTTGGTGGACGGCGGCATCCGCCGCGGCAGCGACATCGCCAAGGCGCTGTGCCTTGGCGCACGGGCAGTGCTCGTCGGACGTGCCTACGCGTATGGTCTGGCTGCTGCCGGCGAGAGTGGCGTCAGCCGGGCGATAGACATCTTGCGCGCGGATCTCGTGCGAACGCTCAAGCTGCTCGGCTGCGAATCAGTGGCGGCGCTCAATCGCCAGTACCTGGACCTGCCGGTCTACTGGCGTCAGGCGCCGGATGCCGCGGCCGCGCGCTACTAGCGGACGCAGTCCGGCACGCTCACGCCCTTGGGCGGTGCGATGTCGATGCT
>JBKPSC010000374.1:0-8897 GCA_046734915.1 Acidobacteriota bacterium
CGAGGGCGACGGCGCGGTGCATTTCGGCCAGCCCCTGGCTCCAGAGCTCACCGCCTCGCGTGCGGTCGCCTCGGCGGAACGCATCGCTGGCCTGGTACACGAGTCCGCTCCCGTGCCAGACGAGGGCCTCGGCATGATTGGGATTGGCGGCGAGATACCGCTCGCATGTGGCCATGCCTCGTGCCAGCCGGCTGGCGTCGCCGGCAAAACCGGCGAAGAATTCAGTCCCCACGACCAATTCGAACCCGTCGGCCGGAACCGCCGGCGTCAGCGCCGACGCGGTGACGGCGGTGGTGAGCAATTCGCCAGCGGCGACCACCAGATTGACGACGAGGGTCAGGACGATGATCAGCATCGGCTGCTCCTTTCGCCATCGACAGTATTGCCGCCGACCGGACGGTGTGTGAGCTTCCTGACAGAAGGTGCCTGCCGGCTGACGAAGGGCTCGCCACGCCAGCCGCGCCGCACGTGCACCGGGTCAAATAGCTGAGCGGCGGGGTGCCTGTGTGACTGAGCGACCGCTTAGAATGCTCTTCTATGTCAGTCCGTGACTTGCTGATCATCGGTGCGGGGCCGGCGGGTCTGGCCGTGGCTATCGCCGCCTCGGACGCCGGCGTCGACTACCAAGTGCTCGAAAAAGGCGTTCTCGTCAATTCGGTCTTCAATTTCCCGCCGCAGATGACGTTCTTCACCACGCCCGATCTGCTGGAGATCGGCAAGCTGCCGTTCGTCACGCCGTACGAGAAGCCGACGCGTCATGAAGCGCTGCGCTACTACCGCCGCGTGGCGGACGCCTATGGTCTGCAGATCACGTTTGGTGAAGAAGTGCTCGCCGTCGAGACCGAGGACGTGGCTGGTGAGCGGCTATTCGTGGTCGACACACGCAGCGACCGTGGCGTACGCCGCGGCCGCCATGCCCGTGCGGTGGTATTCGCGATTGGCTACTACGATCATCCGAATCACCTCGAGATTCCTGGAGAGGACCTGCCGCACGTGGCGCATTACTACGGCGATCCGCACGCGCTGTATCGCCAGCGCGTCGTGATTGTCGGCGGCAAGAACTCAGCGGCGATAGCCGCCTTGGAACTCTATCGCGCCGGGGCCCAGGTCACGATCGTTCATCGCGGCGAGACTCTGTCGGATCGGATCAAGTACTGGATTCGTCCGGACATCGACAACCGGATCAAGGAAGGCTCGGTCACGGCGCATTTCGGCGCGCGAGTCTTGGAGATCCGGCCCACGTCGATCCTCGTCGAGCTCCGCTCAGGCGATCAACAGGAAATTGCCACTGACGCGGTGCTCCTGCTGACCGGATATCATCCCGACTTCGATTTGCTCGAGCGAGCGGGCGTCAAGCTCGGCGAACGGCGAGCCCCGGTGTTCAATCCCGATACGATGGAAACAAGCGTGCCTGGGCTGTTCGTCGCCGGCGGCCTGGTCGGTGGACTGGATACGGGCGCCATCTTCATCGAGAACGGACGCTTTCATGGCGAGAAGATCGTGCAGGCATTCCTTCGCCAGACGGCGCAGTCGCTCTGATCAGTGCGAGACCTTCGGCGGCCCGCCGGGCGTCCGCGCCATGAGCAGCTTCATCTCCACGAGCTCGATGAGCGCTTCAGCCCGCCTCAGCACCCCGTCGATTTCGAGGAGCGCCTGACGCTCGATGGGATCGAGCTCGAGGTATTGCGAGAGGGTGTTCACCAGGTCTTCGTCGGGCATGCCCGGCGCGGTTCTCACATCGGACCCGCCCCGTTCCATCGATGGCGCGATGAGCGCTTCCAATCGTTGCCTCAGCGCGCGCAGCGGCGGCCGGTCACGGAGCTCGACCGCAGGCTCGCGCAGTGTTTCGACCTCTGCCCGCCGGTAAGCCCTGGTCTGGTCTTCGTCGAGAATGCGGAACCGGTCCAGCCCCCGCAAGACGATGTTGAAGCGCCCGTCGGCAAGGCGCTCGACGTGGGTGATGACGCCGCTGCAGCCAACGGGGTATACCGCCGGCCGGCCGTCGTATTCCGGTTCCCAGCCGGGTCGCAGCAGCACCATGCCGATCAGCCGATCGCTCGCCAACGCATCGGCAACCATCTCCCGATAGCGCGGCTCGAAGATGTGCAACGGCAGAAAGACATTCGGGAAGAGAACGGCGGTCGGCAGCGGGAAGAGGGAGAGGAGATCGGACATACACGAAAGAAGAGAATGCAGAATGCAGAGCTCAGAATTCAGAATTCAATTTTCAAGCGGCGGAATTCTGCATTCTGCCTTCTCAGTGAATCGTTTTGGTCTTCTTGTCCATGTAGTCCATGAGCACGTACTGGCCGAGCGTATACGGCGTCGTGAAGTAGGCCTTGCCCCGGCAGATGTGCGCGACCCTGCGCACGAAGCTGACGAGGTCGTAATCGCGCGCGAGCATGAACGTGTTGATCATGATGCCGCTCTTGCGGCACGCGGCCACTTCAGCGCACGTTTCGGCGACGATGAACGGGTCGAGGCCGAACGCGTTCTTGTAGATCCGCCCGTCCGGTTGCGTCAGCGCCGACGGTTTGCCGTCGGTGATCATGATGATCTGGCGCATGTCCTTCCGCTGACGGTCGAGGATGCGCCGCGCCAGGCGCAGTCCCTCGCGCGTGTTCGTGTAGTACGGACCCACGCGCACACGGCCCAGCTCCGACAACGGGATTTCTTCGGCCGAATCGTGGAACAGGACGACCTTGAGCGCGTCGCCGGGGAACTGGGTTTTGATCAGCTGCGCCAGCGCCAGCGCGACACGCTTGGCGGGCGTGAACCGATCCTCGCCATACAGGATCATGCTGTGACTGCAGTCCAGCATCAGCACGGTGGCGCAAGAGCTCTGGTATTCGCCCTGCGAGACCATGAGGTCCTTATAGGTGACCTCGATCCGGCCGCGCGGCGCAACGCCCTCGCGGGCGGATCGCTGCACCGCGTTCAGCAGTGTGCTGGCCGGGTCGAGATTTAACGTATCGCCGAACTCATAGGGTTTCGGGGCGGCGGTGGTTTCGACACCGGTCGCCTGCTCGCGGGTGTCGTGCCGGCCGAAGCTGCTCTTGCCGAGCGAACCGAGCAGGTCACGAAGGGCCCGGTAGCCGAGGAAGTCGAGCGCCTTGTCGGTGACTTCGAACTGCACGGGTGGCTGATCCGGGCCTGGGGCACGGCCCGCCCGGCGCTGCCGCTCCGACTGCAGATCCGGTGGCGTGGTGATGTAGCCCTCGGTACCCATCCGCTCGATGATCTGCTGAATGAGCTCTTCGAGCTTCGACCGCGCCTCTTCCTGATCGCCGTCCGCCGGGTCGCCGAGCAGCCGCTCGATGGTCTCCTCTGGCAGCACACCGCCGTTGAACAGCGCATCCAGAATCGCATCGTGCAGAGCCTGCATCGTGCGATCGTCCTCGTCGGTCGCGTACGGATTTCCGAAGCCGCTCGACAGCAGGAGGTCGGAGAGCTTGGCGACGAGGTCCTCGAGATTCAGATCGTCGAGCAGATCGCCGGTGAACTTGGTGTACCTGTACTTCATAACCTGGAGCCCGGATCCTGGAGCCTGAAGCCTGGAGCCTGAAGCCTAGTTGTAATACTTCTTCTTGCCGCTCGGGATTCGCAGCTCTTCCTCCATGACCTGCTCTTCACGCCGCGTGCGGCTCTTCTGCGCACCGTCAGTGCCCGCCGTGTAGCCGCGTTCGTCGCTGCGGCTGATCTTTCGCTGCGCGCACAGGCCTTCGAGCACGAAATCGATGGCCGACGCCAACGCCGGTGCGGTGGCCGTTGCCGCACCCGCCTTCCGCGCGAGCTCATGGAGCCCCTGGACACCCCGCGTGGCCGCGAGCACCTCGTCGGCCGAGCTGACGTCGCTCAGCGGAAGCGTACCGCCGAGATCGAACCACTCGATGACCGACCGGGTGTCGGCCCCGTCGAAGACGCCAGTGAACACGTTCCCGATCGCCGCCCGAATGAGATCGCGCGCCACCTGCTCGGCGCCGCGCAGCTCACCTTCGTACTCGAGCTCGAATTTGCCGGTGATCGACGGCAGCGCGGCGTAAAGATCGGTGACTCGCGGCACGACCGCCTGTTCGCCGTGGGCGAGCGCCCGGCGTTCCGCGTTCGAGACGACGAGCTCAAGAGTCGTGATCGGCAGCCGCTGGCTGACGCCGGACCGTTTGTCGATCTTCCGGTCGGAGCGAGCTTGAAACGCGACTTCCTCGACCACCTCGCGCACGTACGACGGAATCTCGACCGCCGCGCTGCCGGGTCTCGTCGTCCATGCCTCCTGCGTCGTGATCTGGATCGCATTGGAGCGCGTGGTGGGGTAGTGCGTGCGGATTTCCGATCCGATGCGGTCCTTGAGCGGCGTGATGATCTTGCCGCGCGCGGTGTAGTCCTCGGGGTTGGCGGTGAAGACCACCAGCAGGTCGAGGGGCAGCCGAATCGGGTAGCCCTTGATCTGGACGTCGCCTTCTTGAAGGATGTTGAACAGGCCCACCTGGATCTTGCCGGCGAGGTCCGGCAGCTCGTTAATCGCGAAAATGCCGCGGTTGGCTCGCGGCAGCAGGCCGTAATGCATCGTCAGCTCATCTGAGAGATTGAGCCCGGCTTGCGCCGCCTTGATCGGATCGATGTCGCCGACCATGTCGGCGATCGTGACGTCCGGCGTTGCCAGCTTTTCGACGAACCGCGCTTCGCGCGACAGCCAGACGATCGGCAGACTGTCGCCCTCGCGCGCCACGCGGGCGCGGCACGCCCCGCAAATGGGATTGAGCGGGTCGTCGTGAATCTCACATCCAGGGACGACGGGCAGGTATTCGTCCAGAAGGTCGACCAGGCTTCGGAGAATCCGACTCTTGGCCTGGCCGCGGAGTCCGAGCAGGATGAAAGTGTGGCGCGACAGGATGGCGTTGACCAGCTGCGGAATGACGGTGTCCTGGTAGCCGATGATGCCAGGAAAGAGCACCTCCCCCGACTGCAGTTTGCGAACCAGATTGTCGCGAATCTCTTGTTTGACGGAGCGCGTGCGCCCGCCGGTCTGTCGTCGCAACTCGCCCAGCGTATGGATATGAGGCGGCATATCCCGATTCTAGCAGCAGGCTGGGCGGCGCAGTAGACTCCCGGCGTGAAGCACGCGTTCTTTCAGCATGCGCGTCCGCTCGTCATCGCGCATCGCGGCGGGGCGGGGCTCGCCCCGGAGAACACGATCGCCGCATTTGACAACGCCGTCGCGCTCGGCGTCGACGGTCTCGAGGTCGACGTCCGGTTCTCACGCGACGGCATTGTGGTTGTCCATCACGATCCCACGCTCGAACGGACGACGAACCTGACCGGAAACGTCGCCGATTGGCCCGCCGCAGAGCTCGCCGGCGCGGGAGTTCCGGCGCTGGCCACGGTGCTCGCGCGTCATCCCGACCAGCGGATTGTCATCGAGCTCAAGCTGAACGATGTGGCGCTGGCCGACGCGGTGCTGGATCTCGTGGGCGGGGCGAGAGCGGAGGAGCGGGTCTGCCTTGGTTCGTTCGGGCTGCGCGTGCTCCGGGCCGCCCGCCGGCGGGCGCCGCACGTGGCGACGAGCGCCGCGCGCGAAGAGGTCCGATGGGCCCTTTACCGCTCGTGGTGCCGGTGGCCGGTCGTAAACGTCGCTTACGCCGGGTATCAGATCCCTGAGATGGCGGGCCGGACCCGTGTGGTGTCGCGCCGATTCGTCCAGGACGCACACGGCGCCGGTCTGGGTGTCCAAGTGTGGACGGTGGACGCCGCATCAGACGCGCATCGACTGCTCGACTGGGGTGTCGACGCCCTGATCACCGACCGGCCAGACATCATTCTCCCAGTCCTCCGGACACGACACGGTTGAGTTCGCCGCGAAGCCACGACGCGCCGCATGTGTTCGCCATGACGCGCGTCGTGTCCCCGTGGCAGATTCCTACTGAAGGGTGAAGCGCACAGTCACGGTCATGATGACGGCGATAGGCTGACCATTCAGCTGGGCCGGCTCGTAGCGCCAGCGCTGCACTGCGTCGAGCGCCGCCTGATCGAGTAACGGGTGGCCGCGCAGAACATGAACCGACTGAACGGCTCCGGTCGCGTCAATGGTCGCCTCGAGGATCACCAATCCCTGGACGTGTGTCTGCGCCGCCAGCGTGGGGTACACGGGCGCAGCGTCCACGATCTTGGTCGGCGCGCGAATGCCCCGATGCAGGCGAGTCGGCTCGGCGGCCGCTGGCGGAGGTGGCGGCGCTGGCGGTGGTGCGCTGGCGACGCCGATCAGGTCGATCGCGTCAACCGACCCTGCCACATCTCCGGAGGGCGCCGGGGGCAGATTCTCGAATCCCGTTTCCGGGGGGATTCCCGTTGGCGCTTCGAGCGGCGCCGCGTCCGACGAGACGGCGTTGGCGGTTGGAGGTGGCGCGGCGATCCGGCGCGGCGGCGACGGCAAATCGATGTCAACGAGCTTGACGTCGACCGGTGCATGAAACGCGAGGACCTGACGCGGAAACGGGATGACATCGGGCGCAACGATCGATGCCACGATGGCCAGCAGCAGCACGCCGCCATGGAGGCACACGGACAACAGAACGAGCGGCGATTGGTGTGAGCGGACGGCGGGCGGACGGGCGACAACGTCGCCGAACATGTCGTGCGGCATGAGGCCTCCCTGGCCAGTTGTCCTGGCCATCAGTGACGAGAGGCGCGCCGGCTGTACGGCTTTCGTTCGGCGGCCGCGCGTCAGGCGCGTGAGCGCTTCATGCCGGGTTGGACACCGATTGGCTGCAGGGGTTCCATTAGGTGTGCACCCGTGAACCAGTGAACCCGTGCACCAGTGAACCCGTGAACTGTCCTTCACAGGTGTACGGGTTCACGCGCCCAATGTTCGTCTTGCGTGAGCGAACACGTTCGCCATCATGTCGGGCGTGAGGCGGCCGGTATTCGTGTTCTGACGGCTCGGGTGATAGCAGCCGATGAGCGTTTTGCCGTCAGCCAGCACGAGGGACGAGGCGTGTGCAAAGTGCGGTCGTGGGCGGATCGCCACACCCCGAGCCGCCAACAGACGAACGTACGCATCGAACGCAATCGACCCGAGCGCCACAATCGTCTGCACGCGGGGGAGCGCGAGCAGCTCGCGATCGAGATGCGGCAGGCAGTTCAGAACTTCGTTCGGCCGAGGTTTGTTGTCGGGGGGCGCGCATCGCACGGCGGCAGCGATGAACGCGTCATGGAGCGTCAGCCCGTCGTCGCGATGCGTGGACGTCGTTTGATTGGCGAAGCCGTTGCGATGCAGCGCCGTCATGAGGAAGTCGCCGGATCCGCCTGGACCATCGCCCGTGAAGACACGCCCGGTGCGGTTCGCGCCGTGCGCGGCGGGCGCCAGCCCGACGATGAGGAGTCGCGCGCCGGGATCGCCGAAGCCGGGCACGGGCCGGGCCCAGTACGCGTCATGAAGATAGGCACGCCGCTTCTCCCGGCCGATGCGCTGCGTGTACTCACGCAGCCGACCGCATCGCTCGCACGTGATGATCGCGTTCCGAACCTCGTCGAGCGTGGGTGCGGTCCCGGCCTCAGGCGGAGGGGCCGCTGAGCGGACCTGCGTTACAGTCTTGTGCATGCGCTGTCCGACCCGAGGGCTGCGGGTTAGAATTAGGGATTACCCCAGGCCGTCCGCTGGACACAGATTGTGCGACGGTCCAGGCGGACTAGCGAAAGGAATCCGATCCTGTGAAAAACCTTGCCCCGAAAGACGCCGCGGAGCTTGACGCAACTGAACGGCGCGAGTGGCTCGAGTCGCTCGATTATGTCCTCCAGAGCGGCGGCCCGGTCAAAGTCGCCCGCCTGTTGCGCGAGTTGTCCATTCATGCCACCCAGAGCGGGGTCAAGCTTCCGTTCACTGCCAACACGCCGTACGTGAACACGATTGCGGCCGACGAACAGGTGCCGATGCCGGGCGACCCGGACATCGAGCGCCGTATCAAGAGCCTGGTGCGGTGGAACGCCGCAGCCATGGTCGTCAAGGCGAACAAGCTCGACGAAGGCATTGGCGGTCATATCTCCACGTTTGCCTCCGCGGCGACTCTCTACGAGGTTGGCTTCAATCATTTCTTCCGGGGGCACGACAGCGACAATCCGGACATCATCTTCTTTCAGGGACACGCCGCCCCCGGCGTGTACGCCCGCGCCTATCTCGAGGGACGGCTGACCGAGCGCCATCTGGAGAATTTCCGCCGCGAGTTGCGAGAAGGCGGTGGCCTGTCGTCCTATCCGCATCCGTGGCTGATGCCCGAGTTCTGGGAGTTCCCGACTGTCTCGATGGGGCTCGGACCCATCATGGCCATCTATCAGGCGCGTTTCATGCGCTACCTCGAAGACCGGGGCCTGCGGCCCAAATCGAACCGCAAGGTCTGGGCGTTTCTGGGCGACGGCGAGACCGATGAGCCGGAGTCTCTCGGCGCGATTACCCTGCCGGCGCGCGAAAAGCTCGACAACCTGATCTTCGTTATCAACTGCAACCTGCAGCGTCTGGACGGCCCGGTTCGCGGCAACGGCCAGATCATCCAGGAACTGGAAGCCGCCTTCCGCGGCGCCGGCTGGAACGTGATCAAAGTGCTTTGGGGCCGGGAATGGGATGCGCTGCTCGCCAAAGACCGCGACGGCCTTCTCATGAAGCGAATGGGCGAGGTCGTCGACGGCCAGTATCAGAAGTACGCCGTCGAGTCGGGCGCTTACGTCCGCGAGCACTTCTGGGGCGTCGATCCGCGATTGCTGGACATGGTCAAGCATCTGTCTGACGAGCAGCTGAAGAAGCTCTCGCTGGGTGGTCACGATCCGGTCAAGGTCTACAACGCCTTCAAGGCGGCCACCGAATACAAGGACGGCCCGACGGTCATTCTGGCGCGGACGATCAAGGGCTACGG
>JBKPSC010000375.1:0-9845 GCA_046734915.1 Acidobacteriota bacterium
GAGGTGTCGACGAGAATCGAGCGGGCGGCCTCCGCGACCCTCGAACCCTGTGACGCGTCGCCGGCGTTCATCACCTCGATGAGAATGGAAGGCCTAAGGCGACGGTCGCGCGGGTCGGTCGAGCGACAGACGGCACAGTCGCATCCGATCATCGGGACGCCGTGCGAGGTCCCGCTGCCGAGAACGGTGATCTTAAGGTTCAATAATCCGCTTCCCGCCGCCTGAGACCTCGACAAAGCGCATGCGCAGCTCGTAGAGCACCTGCTCCAGGACTTGCCGCTCCTCGGCCGAGAGATTGCCTTTGGTCTTCTCTTCCAGCAGGCTCAGGATCTCGATCATCTGCGAGGCGCCTTCAAGATTGGGCTCGGTCCGCGCGCCCGTTTCGGGGTTCGCGACGTCGCCGAGATGAATCGCCGCGGAACTGGCGAGCGAGATGACGAAGGCGGTGAAAGATAGATCAGACATTACGTCTCAATGAGGAATGAGGGAATGAAGGAATGAGGGAATGGCAATGAGGGAATGCGGGAATGAAGGGCATCAAGGAAGCGGAACCGTTGCCCAGCACGTCGACGGACGCGAGATCTCAGGACCCATTGGGTAAACTAGCCCAGCGTGATTCGTGACCACCGCATTCCGATATTCCCTGATTTTCATTGCCTCATTCCCTCATTCCCCCGTTCCTCAATTTGAGAGTTAGGTTAACAGATGTCCACCGCACCCGCCGAATTCCAGCGTCTCATCGATATCGTCGCCAGGCTCCGCGCGCCTGACGGCTGTCCGTGGGATCGCGAGCAGACCATCGACACGCTGAAGCCGTTCGTGCTGGAGGAGACCTACGAGGTGCTCGAGGCGATCGACGCTCACGATCATCCCGCCATCTGCGAAGAGCTTGGCGACTTCCTGTTCGAGGCCGTCTTCGTTGCCCAGCTCGAGTCCGAAGCGGGGCACTTCACGATTGCGGACTCGGTGAAGGCCGTCGCCGACAAGCTCGTGCGCCGCCATCCGCATGTCTTCGGGCGCGACAGCGGCGAACCGGCGCTCGGCACGGCCGACCAGGTGCGGACGCGCTGGGAAGAGGTCAAGGCCGAGGAGCGCCGGACGCAGGCCAGCCCGAAGACGCTGCTGGGCGGCGTGCCAGAGGGATTGCCGGCGCTTCTGCGCGCCTACCAGATTGGGGTCCGCGCTGGATCGGTCGGATTCGACTGGGTGCGCACCGGCGATGTGATCGCGAAGATCCAGGAAGAGGTCGACGAGGTCCGAAGCGCATTGGACTCCAACAACCGCGCGCATCTCGAGGAGGAGGTCGGCGACCTCCTCTTCGCCATTGCCAACCTGTCACGGAAGCTTGGCATCGAGCCGGAGACCGCGCTGAGAAAGGCCAACGCCAAGTTCGCGACCCGGTTCACGGCCATGGAGTCAGCGATCGGCGAAAGCGGCCGCCGCATGGCCGACATGACGCTCGACGAGCTCGAAAGTGAGTGGCAACGCGCGAAGAGTGCATCAACACTCAAGACATAGCCACGAAGACACGAAGCTCAATACTTCACAGTACGATTCTGCGAAGGCCCTGCTTCAATACGGGTACGTTCAAGTTGAAGAGCGCATCAACACTCAAGTCATAGCCACGAAGGCACGAAGACACGAAGCTCAATTCATCACAGCACGATCCTGCGAAGGCCCTGTTTCAATGCTGGAACGTTGAAGTTCATCAAGAGCGCCAGCCGGAGCCCAGGGCCTTCAGATAGCTCAGCACCTGTGCGTGGTGAACGGGCACGAGATTCTCGACTGCCTTCACCTCGAGAATGACCCGTTCGATGAACAGAAAATCAAGGCGCTGCTCGCTGACAAGCCGACCCTTGTACAACACCGGCACGGGCACCTCCCTTCTGTACTCGAGGCCTCTCAGATCGAATTCAATTGCGCAGGCACGGGCGTAAGCCGCCTCCAGGAGACCGGGCCCGAGCGCGCGATGAACTTCGAGACAAGCGTCTATTACTCCGGTGGCAATTGTCTCGAGCTGGTTCCAGGCTCAAATGGCGATAGAGCATTCGCTCTTCGTGAAGATGACTATGTGATTCTTCGTGTCTTCGTGCCTTCGTGGTTTCGTGGCCAATAGCACCCGCTCAACGTGCGGTGTAGGTAGTTGACTGTCCCCTGCACGTGCCGACGGTGGCCGTCCATCCATCGGTGTCCAAGGCGATCGCGCCGTCGCGATCGGTCCTGAAAATTTCGGCGCCGACTGACTGGTATCTTTGCAAAACTTCTGGGGCCGGGTGGCCAAACACGTTGCCCCGGCCGGCACTGACGACGGCCACCTGTGGCCTCAGCTTGCGAAGAAATTCCTCGGAGCTGGACGATCGGCTGCCGTGGTGCGGTACCTTCAGGACCCGAATTGGCGCCGCCTCGAAGCGCCCTTGAATCTCTTGTTCAGTCGCGCGACCGATGTCGCCGGCAAAGACGATCGAGACGTCGCGCCAGCGGAGCTCCAGCACGATCGAGTCGTCGTTTCTCGGCTTTTGCCGCTCCCAGTCAGGCGGCGCAGGATGATGGACCACGACAACCACGTCGTCGATGATGGTCCGATCGACTCGCTGGACCGTGGTCCAGCGAGTACGAGCTTCCGACGCGGCCACACGTAGGGCGTCGAGCGTGACCAGGCGCGGAACGGGAATCCCGTCCCACACATCTCGCGGCGCGAAGTCGCGGATGACCGATTTCGCGCCGCCGATGTGATCGGCGTCGCCGTGCGTCAAGACCAGCGAGTCCAGATACCGGACGCCGGCGCGGCGCATCACGGGGCCGACGAGGCGATCACCGACGTCGTAAGCAACCGACCCGCCACCGCCGGCGTCGACGAGCATCGTTCCACCTCGTGGAAAGCGAACGAAGGCCGCGTCTCCCTGGCCCACGTCAACAAACACCACGTGGAGCCGACCGTCGCCGCGCGAGACCAGGAACGTCCACGGCGCGAACGCGATCCAGACCGCCGCCGCAGAAGTGATTCCGATGCCGGCCCGATGCACCGCGCGGACGGCCGGGTCTCGGTCCGTCGCCCATCTGGTTGCAAGCCAAACCAGCAGCCCGGCGTAGTAGGCCGCAATGCTCCACGGGGCGGGCCGCGGCGCCCGCCATGAGACGAGCGTGACCCACCAGACCTCCGACGAGTGCACCAGCGCCGCCGCACCCAGCGCGGCGACAGCCCCGATGGCATCAGCCGCAACGTTCGATGCCATGCTGACCGGAACCAGGGCCATTCCAGCGATCTGGGTCAGCGCCATCGCGGGAATCGCCGCGAAATTGAGCGGCAGGCCGGCCAGCGTGACACGCTCGAACGCCAGCACCATGACCGGCAGCAGAAAGAGCTCGGCCGCGGCCGTCGCCAGGAGCAGCGACAGCGCGGCGTGGACGAGGCCGGCGAACTGTCGGGCGCGCCACGCAGGCATGAAGAGCACGATGCCGGTCGTGGCACCAAAGGAGAGGAGAAACCCCACGTCGGCAACCGCCAGCGGATCGAGAACGACGAGGAATCCGGCGGCGACGGCCAGGCCGTGCAGGGGGTCGACTCGATGATCGAGCGCGCGAGCCAGCAAATAGAGCACGGCCGTCACAATCGCCCGGTCCACTGATGCGCCGCCTTCGACCACGCCGCCGTAGGCGAGAAACCCCGCAACCGCAGCCAGCATGGCCGATGGCCCCAGTACACCGGCCCACCGGAAGACGAAGAGGGTGATGGCGGCCAGGACTGCGACGTTGCCGCCCGAAATCGCGATGACGTGGTAGGTGCCCGCCTGCTGCAGCGACTGCTGGATTGTCGGACTCAACCCAGCCCGATCGCCGATGAGGATGGCTGTGACGATGGCCGAAGATTCGGGACTCCAGCGTCCGACATGCGCGGCAACCGCGCGTCGGGTGTACGCGCGTGCCGCGGCCGCAACCTCGGACCACGGACTGCCCCGAGCCAGGACCTCGACGAGGGCCGCGCTCTTGACGGTGCCGACCAGGGTTACTCCACGCCGCGCCAGCGCCCGTTCTTCGTCCGGCAGACCAGGATTCAGATGACTGGACGGGCGCCTCAATCGCACCGGCAGCCGGACGGTCCGCTGGGCCCGCCACGCATCACTCGCATCGGGCGCGGGAGCACCCGCGACGCTGATGAGCACACCCCCACTGGCGGCTCGCAACGGAGGGTCGGCGATGGTTTCCTGCTCACGTCCCGATCCGCGGCCTCGAATCTGAACGGCGCTCACCGCGACGCGCAGCGAGACGCCGTCTTCCCTCACCGAGGCATCTGATGCGAGGACCCCTGTAACGATGGCAAAAAGCGCCTCGTCGCCGGCCCGCATCTCATCGAAGATCAGCCTCAATGAAGGCCGCCACGCTTGCCGCCAGGCGGAGACGGCCAGCATGGCCTCGCCCGACGCGAATGAGAGCGCGACTAACGCGCCGAGGGTTCCCCAACGGTCAGGTCGCCAGACAAGGACCGTGAACGAAGCTGCCGCAAACACGAGGCCGCAGGTCACCAGTGCGTGTCGTGCGTCGGCAACGACGAGGCCGACCACTGCGCCAAGCAACAGGCCGACGACCGGGACGGCGATGACCGCCTTCACGCCAGGCGCAGTGCAAATCTCGGTGCGGCGTTGGAAGCCCCCCGAGACGCGACGTCACGAGAGCTCTTTCAGATTGAGCCAGAAAGAGTTCGAGCTGATACGCGTCGTTGTGCTCTTGTGGCCGGTTCTCAGAAACTGCGCAACCGCTAGGCGCTCGTCGTCGCAATTCCTGCGTAGTAGTCCTGCAGCGCGCGGACGCTCACGCCCTCTTCCCGCAGCGCGCGGATGGCGCTGACCGCGGCCGCGGCGCCGGTGAGCGTCGTGATACACGGAACCTCGTGCATCATGGCCGCGCGGCGGACCGCGCGATCGTCGAAGAACGACTCGCGGCCGAGCGGCGTATTCACGATGAGATCGACGGTCTTGTTGACGATCTCGTCCGCAACGTTCGGGCGTCCTTCGTTCACTTTGTAGACGACCTCGACGTCGAGGCCGTACGACCGCAGGAAGGCCGCGGTGCCGCGCGTGGCCAGCAGCCGGAATCCAAGGGCTGCCAGATCGCGCGCGATTGGCAGCAGGTTCGGCTTGTCGTCGTTGTTGACGCTGACGAAGGCGGTGCCACGCTCGGGCAGGCGCTGTCCCACCGACAACTGGGCCTTCGCGAAGGCGACCCCGAAGCTGTTCGATCCTCCCATCACTTCGCCGGTGGACTTCATTTCAGGCCCGAGGATCGTGTCCACACCAGGAAACCGGACGAACGGAAATACCGGGCTCTTGACGAACACACCCGACACCTCGACGTCCTTCGTCAGCCCGAGATCGGCCAGCGATCGGCCGGCCATCACGCGAGCGGCGACCTTCGCCAGCGGCACGCCGCTGGCCTTCGACAAGTACGGAACGGTCCGCGACGCGCGTGGATTCACTTCGAGCACGTAGACCACGTCGTCCTTCGTCGCGTACTGAACGTTCATCAGGCCCACGACCTTCAGCGCCTTGGCAATTCGGCGTGTGTAGTCCCGGATCGTGTTCAGATGGCGTTCCGGACAGATGAACGGCGGCACCACGCACGAGCTGTCGCCCGAGTGAATGCCGGCCTCCTCGATGTGCTCCATGATGCCGCCGATGACAACGGCACCCGAGGCATCTGCGACCGCATCCACGTCGAACTCGAAGGCATCTTCGAGGAACTTGTCGATGAGGATTGGATGCTCCGGCGACGCGTCGACTGCGTGCGTCATGTAGCGGTCGAGCGTGGCCAAGTCATAGACGATGGCCATGGCGCGGCCACCGAGCACATACGACGGCCTCACCACGACCGGGAAGCCGATGCTGCCGGCGACCTGACGCGCCTCTTCGCGCGACGTGGCCGTGCCGCTCGCCGGCTGCGGGATGTCGAGTTCCTGGAGGAGCCCCGAAAACCGCTGTCGATCTTCGGCCAGATCGATGGAATCCGGCGACGTCCCGAGAATCTTCACGCCGGCTTCCTGGAGCGCCAGCGACAGCTTCAGCGGTGTCTGTCCACCGAACTGCACGAGGCACGCGACGTCACCGCCGGCGGTCCGCTCGGTTTCGATGACGCTCATCACGTCCTCGAAGGTCAGTGGCTGAAAGTACAAGCGGTCCGCCGTGTCGTAGTCCGTCGACACCGTCTCGGGATTGCAGTTGATCATCACCGTTTCGTAGCCCTCCTCGCGGAGGGCGAACGCGGCGTGACAGCAGCAGTAGTCGAACTCGATACCTTGACCGATGCGATTCGGGCCGCTCCCGAGAATCACGACCTTGTTGCGGTCGTTGGGATTGGCTTCGCACGTCGGCTCGTAGGAGCTGTACAAGTACGGCGTGAACGACTCGAACTCGGCAGCGCAGGTGTCCACGCGCTTGTAGACGGGCTTCAGGTTTTGCGCCTGGCGCCGCGTCCGCACGGCCGCTTCAGACGCACCGGTCGCCAAGGCGATTTCAGCATCGCCGAAGCCGGCTCGCTTCAGCCGCTCCATGTGCTGCGGCTCGAGCCGGGCCAGGCCGAGCTTCTTGGCCTCACGCCGCAGGTCGCGGATCTCGGCGAACTGCCGCAGAAACCAGCGATCGATCTTCGTCAGCTCGTGGATCTGATCGATCGCCCAGCCGCGATTGAGCGCCCGGAAGATGTCCCACATCCGGCGATCGTGCGGCACGGCCAGCCGTTTCCGCAGCGCAAGATCGTCCTCAGCCGCCGCGGCCTTGGCGGCGGCGCGCTGGCCGCGCGGGCTGGCTGGCACCGGATCCTGGTCCGCATCGGAGAACAGCAGCCCGCTCTTCCCCATCTCGAGCGATCGGATGCCCTTCATGAAGGCTTCCTTGAAGGTTCGGCCGATCGCCATCGCCTCGCCGACCGACTTCATCTGCGTCGTCAGCGTCCTGTCCGCCTGCGGGAACTTCTCGAAATTCCACCGCGGAATCTTGACGACGACGTAGTCGATGGTCGGCTCGAACGAGGCCGGGGTCACGCGGGTGATGTCGTTGGGAATCTCGTCGAGGTGATAGCCCAGCGCCAGCTTGGCGGCGATCTTGGCGATCGGGAATCCGGTGGCCTTGGATGCGAGCGCCGACGAACGCGAGACGCGCGGGTTCATCTCGATGACGACCATGCGGCCGTCGGCCGGGTTGACGGCGAACTGGATGTTCGACCCGCCGGTCTCGACGCCCACTTTGCGAATGATGCGGCGAGCCGCATCGCGCATCCGCTGATACTCCTTGTCACTCAGCGTGAGAATTGGCGCCACCGTGATGCTGTCGCCGGTGTGAATGCCCATCGGATCGATGTTCTCGATCGAGCAGATCACGACGAAGTTGTCTGCGACGTCGCGCATCACCTCGAGCTCGAACTCCTTCCAGCCGATGACGGACTCTTCGATGAGCACTTCGTGCACCGGGCTGAGGTCGAGGCCGCGCTCGGCAATCTCGCGGAACTCTTCGATGTTGTAGGCGATGCCGCCGCCGACGCCGCCGAGCGTGAACGACGGGCGGATGACGAGGGGAAACCCGAGGGCCCGCGCGAGCTCGTTGGCTTCGGCGAAGCTGCGCGCGAGACCGCTCTGCGGCACCTCGAGGCCTATCGCCCGCATGGCGTCCTTGAACAGCTGACGGTCCTCGGCGACTTTGATGGCCTCGATCGAGGCGCCGATGAGTTTGACGTGGTATTTCTCCAGGACGCCCGCTTTGGCCAAGTCGACGACCAGGTTGAGGGCCGTCTGTCCGCCGACGGTGGGCAGTACCGCGTCGGGGCGCTCCCGCGCGATGATCGCTTCCAGGACCTCGACGGTCAGCGGCTCGACGTAGGTGCGGTCGGCCAGCTCCGGGTCGGTCATGATCGTCGCCGGATTGCTGTTGACGAGGACGACCTCGAGACCCTCGGCACGCAGGGCCTTGCAGGCCTGCGACCCGGAGTAGTCGAACTCACACGCCTGACCGATGACGATCGGGCCGGAGCCAATCACCAAAACGCGCTTCAAGTCCGTTCTGCGGGGCATCGTTGTCTATCTCGTCGGTAAATATCAGGGTGCTAGGTGCTAGGTGCTTGGTTCTTCGTGCCGATGCTTGGTGCTTCGTGCTTCGTGCAACATGCGAAGGCAACTCCGCGTCTGAATTCTGCATTCTCGCGGTTACGAAGCGGTCACGAGCGGCTTTCGATCAACTGAATGAAATCCGAGAACAGATAGTCCGCATCGTGCGGGCCGGGGGACGCCTCGGGATGATACTGGACCGAGAAGACCGGCCGCGTCCTGTGCCGAAGGCCTTCGACGGTCTGATCGTACAAGTTGATGTGGGTGACGGCGACGTCCTCGGGCAGCGTCTGCGGATCGACCGCGAATCCGTGATTCTGTGACGTGATCTCGATCTTGCCGGTCTCCAATTTCTTCACCGGGTGATTCGCCCCGCGATGGCCGAACTTCAGTTTGTAGGTGTTGCCGCCGAGCGCCAGGCCCAGAATCTGATGACCGAGGCAGATGCCAAACGTGGGCACGTTGGCCGCGACGATCTGCCGGCTGTTCTCGATGGCATAACTGAGCGGCGCCGGATCGCCCGGGCCGTTGCTCAAGAACACGCCGTCCGGCTTCGAAGCCAGCACTTCGGACGCCGGCACCGTCGCCGGGTACACGCGGACGTCGCAATTGTGCGCGCTCAGGCGGCGGAGGATGTTCCATTTCATGCCGAAGTCGTAAGCGGCGATTTTGAGCCGCCGCCTGGCACGCTGTCCGGGCTCGATGCCGAATTCGCCGGGATCCTCCTCCGGCCAGTCGAACGCCGAGTCAGTCGTCACGGCGCGCACGAGGTCGGAGCCTTCCATCTTGGGAATCGCCGAAGCCCGCTCGACCAGCAGTTCGGGCTTCAGCCCGGCGCCAGTGGCGATGATGCCGCGCATGACTCCCGCGGAACGAAGCCGACGCGTCAGCTCGCGAGTGTCGATGCCGGCGATGGCCACGATGTTGTGGCGCATGAGATAGTCGGTGAGGGTTCCATCGGCCCGCCAGTTGCTCGCGATCGGCGACTCGTGCCTGATGATGAACCCGGCCACGCGCACACCGCGCGACTCCACGTCATCGTCTGACACACCGTAGTTGCCGATTTCAGGGCAGGTCATCGTCACGATCTGCCCGGAGTAGGACGGATCGGTGAGCACTTCCTGGTAGCCGGTCATGCTCGTGTTGAACACGACTTCGCCGCTCGCTTCACCTTGAGCGCCAGCGGTGACACCCCGATACCACGTTCCGTCTTCCAGCGCGAGAACAGCGTCCATGAGCGTTTTATTGTTCCAGCGACGCCGTGATGCGGTTCCGTTCGCCGGCGGCCACTCGGACCGCCGAGGTCCAGCGCCGGTAGCCGTCGAGCTCGAGCCTGAGAGCATGCGAGCCGGCGGGAACCCCCTCCAGCGTGAGCGGCGTCGTGCCCACGTGGCGGCCGTTGAGAAAGACCGCGGCGCCTGGCGGCCGCGATTCGATGACGAGTGGAGCCGTGTAGCGGACGGCGCCGCCACTCTGTCCGCTCGAGACCGCGGCGGATGCGTCACTCACACGACGAACGAGCTCGACAATCAGCGACTGCGCCGGCTGCGCGGCCGTGATGATGACGCGACGCTCCTCGGGCAGGTATCCATCCTGAGTCACCCGCAGCGAATGTGTCCCGATTGTCAGCGAACGCAGGGTCAACGGGGTGACACCAACATCCTGGCTGTCCAGTTCGACGCGGGCACCCGCCGGCGAGGATCGCACGAGCAGGCGTCCTCCATTGGCCGGCACCGCGGCCGGCGACGGTTCGGCGGCA
>JBKPSC010000376.1:0-7886 GCA_046734915.1 Acidobacteriota bacterium
ATCTACGGCTTCCACCGCGGAATGGACCACGCCGGGGCAGTGATTGGACCGGCGCTGGCCTCCGTCTTTCTCTACTTCTACCCGCAGCAGTTCAGGACGCTTTTCGCGCTGACAGCCGTCCCCGGCGCCATCGCCGTCGCGCTCATCTTGATGGTGCGTGAGCCCCCCGGCCCAGCCGAGCGATCGGCCGACGTTCATGCCTCACGAGCATTGAACTCGCCGGCGCTCACGCGATTCTTCATCGTCCTTTCAGTCTTCACGCTCGGCAATTCGACCGACGCGTTTCTGCTGCTGAAGCTGACCGACGCTGCCGGCGGCGCGCAGTTCGTGCCGCTGATGTGGGCGGCACTGCACATCGTCAAGGCCGGCGTGTCGTTTGTCGCCGGCGGCTGGTCCGATCGGGTCGGACGGCGCGGCGTGATCGGTCTCGGATGGAGTGTCTATGCCCTGGTCTACGTGGGGTTCGCCTTCAGCACGTCGCTGACGGCGCTGCTCACGTGGTTCCTCGTATACGGCTTGTACTTTGGTTTTGCCGAAGGGACGGAGAAGGCGCTCGTCGCTGATCTCGCGCCAGCCGCGAACCGTGGATTCGCGTTTGGCCTGTATACGGCGGTGCAGGGTCTGGGCAGTTTCGCGGCCAGCCTGGTGTTCGGCGCGCTGTGGACCGTCTTCGGTCCAGTCGTCGCATTTGCAACCGGCGCTTCTCTCGCCCTCGCGGCAACGGTCGCGCTGTTCCTGATGGTCCCCGTGCCACGCACCTATAATTAGGCATTCATGCTGATTCTGATTACTAACGATGACGGGTACCGGTCGGACGGCATTCGCGTGCTGGCCGAAGCGGCGAAGGCGCTGGGTGACGTCACGATTGTCGCGCCGGTGGACGAGGCGAGCGCGATCGGCCATGCGCTGACACTGAAACGTCCGTTGCGGCTGGAGTCGATCGCAGAGGGCGTCTTCGCCGTGGACGGCACGCCCACCGATTGCGTCAACATCGCCGTCACGCAAGTGTTCAAACGATTGCCCGATCTGGTGCTCTCGGGCATCAACAAGGGCTACAACCTCGGCGACGATGTGACCTACTCGGGAACGGTCGCCGGAGCCCTCGAAGGGGCGTTGCTCGGAATCCCGAGCCTCGCCGTGTCGCTGCGCGCGACGCGCGGCACTTACGACTTCAGTCATGCCGCGCAGGCGGCGGCGTCGGTGGCCGCCGCGATTCTGCGCCAGCCGCTGCCGCCGCGCACGTTCCTCAACATCAACGTGCCGAAGGGTCCACCGAAGGGCTTCCGCGTGACCGTGCAGGCGTCACGCAATCACATTACGTCGGTGGCGGAGCGCCATGATCCGAAGGGCCGCGCCTATTTCTGGATTGAAGAAGGCCAGGACGACTGGCATCCGCACGATCGCTCCGACTATCAGGCCGTGCGCGACGGTTTCGTCTCGGTCACGCCGTTGCAGCCCGATTTGACCGCCCATGACGCATTGGCCGCGGTCGAAGCGTTACCTCTCTGGAAGGAAGCTGGAGTAAGATAACTCGTTCGTCGGGTGCGGCTTCCCGAGCCGCAGATCACCCATCTCACCGCCTGTCGGGGCGTGGCTCAGCCTGGTAGAGCACTCGGTTCGGGACCGAGGGGTCGGAGGTTCGAATCCTCTCGCCCCGACCAAAATTAGTCGGAAAGGCCCGCGAAGGCGGGCCTTTTGCTGTACGGCTGGTCTCAGTTCACATCGATAGCAGCGGTAGCCGACATGCGTGCAGTGACCATAGGCAACACGTGACCTTTCAGGTGTCGCCTCGAGGCGCCCAGTAGAAGCGATCGGGAGAGATCGGCGGCGACGATGATGCGATCGGCACGCGACAGATACAGCGACATCTGTCCGGTGCCGCAGCCGACTTCGGCGACCCGCGCATCGCCCGGAACCGCGCGATCGAGAAGCTGCGCGAAGCGGCTGCGTTCGGCTCGGGCACTCGCCACGGCATGCGCCCGCCTGCTGCGCAGTGTCACCACGCCGCCGAGACACTCTACCGACAGAGACTTCATCCAGACGCCGCCCGCGGGCGTGCCGAGCGGCGCGCGTTCGATTCACTCGGTCTCAGCGAGCGCCGCGGCGACGCACTTTCTTAGCAGTCGCGCTGAAACTCTTCACCGCAGGTTGGCCAGATATCTGAGCGCCTGAAATCCAGGCAGGAAGAAATAGGCGCCACCGCGGAGCTCGATGAACGAAGTCAAATCGACCTGGCGGCTGCCATTCGGCGCTTGCAGCGTCATCGGGCAGCGTCCGCCGCGTCGCCCGACCAGCGGGTCGACTTCGCCGTCGAGTCCAGCGAATCGCGGCGAATTCAGCCACTTATGCTGCACGAGTTCGAACTGGTCCTGAATGTTCGCGTTGAGGCAGAGAAACAGCAGTCCTTTTTCTTGACCGTCCTCGTAAAGGCGTCCGCGGCGAATGATCCGATGATGACGGATCTGCTGTGCGGCCAGCTCAGGGCCGATGCCCAGGTCGTCGTCCACCAGCGAGTCGCGCGGGTTCGCGCGCCGGATGTGTGCCCCGAGCGGACACGCGTGGCCATCCCGATCCGCTTCGTAATACGAGAAATCGTTATCGGTTGCTAGGTTCTTGCGGTCGTCCTCAGGTGCCTTCACGAGCGGCGCCCCCGTGCGCCAGCGGCCAACGAGTTTCGCGGCGAGCCGTTCGCGTTCGGGCTCTGTTGATGCGTTCCTGTCGAGAAAGTTATTGAACGCGTCGACGTGTTGCACGAATTGGCGAAGCACGAGATAGCTGCCATTGCGTCCGAAGTCCTTTCGGACCTCGCCATTCGAACCTGGCTTGGAAGGAAGAGCAGGCAACACGTTCTGCCGATCGAAACGCGCCGGCACCGTCGGCGAGGTTGGCAGCACGGCCGCTTCGTTCGGATATCCGAGAATGAACTCACCCGGCTTGATGGTATTGGCCGCTGTCTCCGCGGCGCTCGTCTGTTGCCCGGATTCGGTTCCTTCGATGCGCGGCTGTGAGATGCCGTCCCTGAAGCCGAAATGTTCGCGATGATCGTTCCGTACGAAACCGTCGACGAGACGGACGGTCGCCCATGCGCCGGGCTCGAGCGCTGTCCAGTCGGCGTTCCGTTGCCCGTCTTTCGAGAAAACGATCAAGAGTAGGTGGATCGAATCTGCTGACCCGCCCCAGCGAAGATCTTCTGGATCACCGAGATTGGCCCGTCGGCGCGGCGTGGTCATCCCCTCGCGGAACTCGGCGAGGAAACCGCGAGCCTCGCGAAGCCCAATCGCCTCCAAACCGGCCGAGGTGAACGCGATTGCGACCCGAGGCACCCCGTTGACCGGATTGTCCGGATCCGTGCGGTCGCTCGCACGGGCGACATGCGGCAGGAGCTTCAACAGCCACGCGCGCGCCTGCGCCTCACTGCCTGGGTTCACGCTGACGAGCGCGTAACGCGCCTCGGGCCATCTACTCAGCCCGTCGATCAGTAGACGCTGCATGTCTGCCAGCTCGAGCATTGCCGGCATGATCAGTACCCATCCATGAGGTACACGAGGGTCTGCTCGTCGATCGGCGCATACAGCACTCGGGCGAGCGCGGCGAGCACTCCCGTATTGTTCCGATCAATTGGCCGCGCCAGCGATTCACGCAGGTAGGTGGCGTGGTCGATCTCGGCTACTGACAGATTGGGATACGCAGTGAACCAGAGGAGGCTCTCGATCTGACTCGCGCGCGCATATCGCTTGAAGAGGTTCTCCGCGCGAGCGCCGTCGAAAATCAGCAGAAATGGCCGCGGGAAACCGACCGAGTTGCCCCAGACCGCCGTCACGCCGCTCACCGTCGAGAACGCGCCGAGATAGTCCTCGAAGCGGTCGTCGTAATTCGACAAAAAGAGCAGCGTGCGTCGCCCTGGCAGCACGATAAACCGGGCGAAATGGATGCTGGTGATCTTGTCGAGGTGTCCCAGGTTGCACCAGAAGAACGCGAACGCATTCACCCAACGAAGCACCGAGCGCAATGTTCGCATTCGGAATGTCCCGGCGGCGATGTCATTCTCGGCTGCGAGGTGGCTCTGGTGCTGTTGGTATTCCCGGCGGGTGACTCTGCGGAGATGATCGAGATTGTCATCCTCGTCCTGCACTGCGGCCTTCGCTTCGAGCCTGCGAATCGTGACGGCGAACACGGTGAGCAGCGCCGCAAGGGCCACCACGGTGATGGCTAAGGTCGGGACAATGGACCAAGGAAAACGCCACAGCAGTGCTGCCGCGGCGACTGCCGACGCGGCAGCCGCGACGCTCCCGAAGATCGAGAACATGATCCCCGCGATCAGCATCACGGTGAACAGAGCGAGCAGCGCACCAGACGTCACGAGAGCGAGCCGAGCGACCCACGCGAGCTGCAACGCGGCGGCCGCGAGCACGAGGCCGCCGATCGGCGCGACGTACGCCGCCGTGCGCACGCCCTCGAGAATCCCCTGAATCCAAACGCGGACTCGCATGTGCCCCGCGAGGCCGCGCGGTGACAGACGAATGAATACCAGCACTGCCCAGACGCCCAGCACGAGAGGCGGAGCCAGCACCACGACACGCTGCCACATGGTACGCGCCAGAAATAAAGGCGCCAGCACACCAACCGCCCACGCAGCGGCGAAGAGGACGAACCGCAAGGCGGCTGCGAGTCGGGCGCGGACAGCGGGATCGGCAATGTTGAGACGAACGCGCAGCGGCCGCTTCGGCACATTGCGCAGTTCCGGAAACTCTTCATAGATCCGTGCGACAACGCGCTGCCACCGTTCCGGACGAGAAATGGCCAGCGGAGCCGTTTCCTTCAGGACGGTCGCAACACGTTTACGCAGGCCCATCTCTTCGTTGATCTGCTGGCGGCTGCGTCCCGGCGTGCCGACATAAACAGCCTGCGCGGGCGTGCTGTCGAGAAGATACGCGGCAACTTCACTCTTTTTGGGGGGATATCCCACACACCTCGAGAGCAGATCGTTGATGACGTCGAGCTTGTTTTCAGCCATCCACTCGAAGAAGGGCCGCTTACTGCCGTCGAACGACAACTCGAGGACCAGAAACCATCCGCACCGCTTCGCGGTCGGCTCGAGAATGCAGCATGAGAGGAAGTGCAGTCCTGGAATCTCGCTAAAGCGCCGGTCGGCTCCGTTCTGCACCCTGTCGCCGAGGGCGCGGAGATCTCGACGCAGCCCCTCTACTTCGCCCTCTTTGATCGCCTTGATGATCGTGCGGGCATGCTGCTTCACGCCCGCCTCCGCGAGATTACGAATCGATCGGCTGCCGGTCCGTCGTAGCGGATTCGTGAGCGCCGGAACGTTTGCACACCAGGAATCGCGAGGAACGCGCGCAACATTTCGATCAGCTCCGCGGTTGCGACAAAGCGCCCCAGACAGTGGTGCTGACCCCAACCGAATACGAGCGAGCTGTCCTCGTCTGCCGGCCGATCGGCTATGAACTGGTCTGCATCGTCGACTTCGGCGTCGAACAGCGCGCCGATAAGGGTGACGGAAAGCGACGCGCCCGCGCGAATCTCGCGCCGAGCCTGCCCGCCGCCGAGGATCTTGGTGAATGGGCAGTACCGCGCGACGACCGGAAATGTGGGATTGAAGCGGAGCGCCTCAAACAGCAGCCGTTTGAGCGCTAGATCGTCGTTCAGACCCGGTCGGATCTCGTTCGGGCGCCGCAGGATCTGATCGATCACGTGGGTGATCGATTTCACGAGCGGTGTGCTGCCGGCGAGCATCAGCCCGGCAAGGTTCGGCAGCACGCGCTCCAGCGGCAGCTGCCCGGCCTTCACACTCAGGAGCAGCTGCCCGAGTATTGTCTCGCGGTCCGGCCACTGTCTCGCTCGGTTGATTTCGCGTTCAAGGTAGGTCCGGAACTCCGGCGCGCATGCCTCCGCAATGCGCTGGAGGCCGAATGGCGCCGGTGAGGTGGTCGCGATCACCGAACCGACCTTGCGGACCCACTGCGCCAGCAGCTCCTCGCGGTTCGCGGGCGCGAGCACGCGTGTATCGCTCGTCTGCGGAAACTCGATTCCGAAGAAACGGGACGCGACCCGCCTCACGATTGGCTCGGCGAAATCATTGACAATGTCGATCGATTGGCGGCCGTCGAGCTCCGCTCGCGTGCGCGTCGATTCTTCATGAGCAATGATCGTGAGACGATCGAGTAGATTGCGCAGAATGTGCTCGAGTAGAGCCCGCTCGTGGCGATACTGCTCGCGCGGATCCATGCCAAGAAGGAACGGCCCCATCAGCATCTTGGGTCCGCCGAATGGTCCTAGCTCGAAGTCACTACCGCGAGCGAGTGTTTCGCGCACCTCATCGGCGCCAAGCACAACGAAGTGACCGCGCGCCACTTTCAAGATCGAAGCGATACGCCGCCCTAGCCCTGAGACGAGGCGCATTACCCGCGGGCTTCGTTGGACCCATGCTGCAACGCCGTCGAGGACCGCGCTCGACACCGTCGCCGTCGGCGGTGCGACGGCTACCGTTGGCGGTGCGACGGCGACCGTCGTCGGTGCGTCGGCTACGGCCGGCTGCTCGGCGGTGGTGAGACGTTGTCGGACCAGCGAGATACCGCTGATCCGCGCGGTGCGATCCTTTTCGAGACACTGCCGTACCAAGTTGCCGATGTCGGGGGGCAGGCTCGGCGGCAGCGCGTTCCAGTCCGGTTCGCAATTCTCTACGGCGTCACGCGCGGAGCTGTCGTCAGTACCCACAAACGGATGCCTGCCGGCAAGCATGGCGAACAAAACGGCACCGAACGACCAGACGTCGGTGCGCTCGTCTGGCGACAGGCCGTGCGTTTGCTCAGGTGACCTGTACGATGCCCGGTCGGAGTGCGCCTCATCCGAACTGATCGACGCAGTTGCCGGCTGTGCGGGGTCCTCGAAACTCGCGGCCGTGTATACCTCATTGTCAGCTGCAGCGACGATTCCTTGTTCGACCAGTGTCGCCATTCCGAAACCGAGCACCGTGACGCGACCGTTTGCGCGGATACGGATGCTTTCGGGCGTAAGATCGCGATGGGTGACCGCATGCGCGTGCGCCACTTCGAGCGCGCTCGCCACCTGACGCGCGATGGGCATCGCTTCGTCGAACGGCAACGGTCCGCGGTCGATGCGCTTTGAGAGACTCTCGCCGTCGATGTATGCGGTGACGAGCACATGCGTACCCGCCTCAATCTCCTCGATCCCGAAGACGTCCGCGATAGACGGGTGATTCAGCGTTGAAAGCCTGACGGCGTGATCGAACGGCGCGCGTTCCAAATCGCTGGCGAAGTTCTTCTGCAGAATTTGCAGCGTCACTTCGCAACGGCGCTGCGAATCGTGCGCGCGGTAGACGCCCCGCGAATCGATCTCGCCGACAAGTTCATACCGACCCAGACGGGTAGGCGTCAGCGGCATAGGCTTTGGGACGAGCAAGTATAGCCACGAACTGAAAGCTTGCGCGTCTTTGTAATAAACGACTCGATGCCGAGTTTCAAACAGGGGCCGCCTTGCTCGCAAAACCGGCTCAATCCTTCGCCGTGCTATCGCCCAGGCGGCCCGTGCACCGTTCAGCCGCCACTAACCGTTGGAGGGGAAGGGGCTGCGCGGCTACCGAGAACGGGGCGTTACGCTGACCGCCACGCCGCATCGGGCGAAGCGGGCATTTCCGCGTGGCGCCAGGATCAGTGAGTGAGGCATACCCCGATGCTGGTGGAGTTCCGGAGGCTTGTCGCTGAATGGGACGCCAGCGTTGACGCCGGGAAACCAGCAGGCACTCAATCGGTCGCATTGAGGTCTCCAGACCGGCGTCTATCGGGGCGATCCGGCCAAGAGCCGCGTGGCGATCCATGTCGGAAAAGCAGGTGCATTCAGCTTTGCCGGTC
>JBKPSC010000377.1:0-7693 GCA_046734915.1 Acidobacteriota bacterium
CTGCAACGCTGCGCCGCGAATTGCCGCCGAGACCGACGGCTGTTGAAACGAGACGTCGAGATCCTCCACGTGGATCGGTGGCAGCACGACGCTCACACTGTTCGATTGGTCGCTCGTCACATGCGGCAGGTTATCGGTGCCGTCCGCCTGACGCCGGACATCGATGCGAGGCGACGCGATCGACAGCCGCTTCACGCTCACATCGCCAATCAGCGTGCGCACACCGAACGACAGCGAGAGCGCATCGGCAGCCGCGAATGGTTCAGCCGACGAGTCGGCGGATGCCAGCTGAATCTCTCGGATCTCCGCCGAAAGCGTCAATAGGTTGTATGAGAGCGATGCGGCGCGCAGGTCGATTCCGTATGAATGGCGGAGGGCTTCAACGACGTGTCGAAGTACGAGCGAGCGAACCGCCGGTGCATGTGCAGCGACCAGTGCAAGCAGCACGGCGCCTGCAGCGGAGACGATCACGAGGCGGGTTTTCCGAAACATCGCCGAGAGCGCCGATGAAGTAGGTCCCAACGGGCATTATGGAGCGCGTCAGCCAGACGACTCCGACGCACTGTCCGGATTCTTGACGACGACGCGCTTCGCCAATGACGCGATCGTCGTAATGAGTTCGGCCGGATCGATCGGCTTGGCGAGGTGAATCTGAAAGCCAGCACGCAGCGCTTTCATCCGATCTTCCGAGCGGGCATAGGCGGTCAATGCCGCGGCAGGAATTTCGCGGACGCGTACGTTGACATGACGCCTGAGCCGATCGATGAATCCGAAGCCATCCACACGCGGCATTCCCAAGTCGGCCACGACGACGTCCGGGATCTCCGTCAGCAGCTTGTTCAGCGCCTCCTCCGCCGATTGGGCCGTCGTGATGCGCGCGCCGACAGCCTCGAGGGCCTCACAAACGAGCGCGAGCGCATCCGGCTCGTCGTCGACGGCGAGCACATGAATCCCCTGGAGGTTCACGCCGGTGGCGTCGGCGCCTGTCGAGCTCGCTCGCGGGTGGACGCGAGGCACCTCTTCGCGAACGGGGTGGATGATCATCACCGGAATCTTGACGCGAAAGGTCGCGCCATGGCCAACACCGGCGCTGGACACGTCAATCGAGCCGCCGTGCAGTTCGGTCAGTTGCTTCGCAATCGACAAGCCCAGGCCGAGTCCGCCGCGCTCACGGGTGATCCCCGCATCCGCCTGTCGGAAGCGCTCGAACACGTGCGGCAGGAACTCAGGCGAGATGCCGACACCCGTGTCGCTCACCGACAGCTCGACGTGCGAATTCACTCGTTCGAGGCGCACCTGAACCTTACCGTCCCGCTTCGTGAACTTGACCGCGTTCGACAGGAGATTCCACAACACTTGCTGCAGGCGTTCAGGGTCACCGGAAATCGGTCCGGCTTCGGGATCGATCACCACCTCGACGCGAACGCCTCTGGCCTCTGCGGCGGGCGCAATGGCGTCGATGGCGTTGCGCACGACGCTTGGGAACTCAACCGGTTGGACATGGAGTCGGATCTTGCCCGATACGATGCGGGAGATATCGAGCACGTCCTCGACGATCTGCGTCAACGAGGTCGCATTGCGCTCGATCGTCTCGACGGCTTTTTCCTTTTTCCCCGGCGCGATGATGCCCGAGCGCAGCATGCGGGCATAGCCGAGAATCGCGTTGAGCGGCGTTCGCAATTCGTGCGAGAGGCTGGCGAGGAACTCATCCTTGAGTCGGCTGGCTTCCTGGACGCCCATGTACAAACGGGCGTTCTCGAGCGCGACGGAGGCCCAGGAAGCAATGCCGACCGCAATGCGTTCGTGGTGCTCCTCGAATCGTCCCACCTCGGAGTGTCCGAAGAACAAGCCCCCGATGACATCTCGACCCGGCCCTTTGACCGGCACGGCCAGATAGCTCCGGACCGGCAAGTGTCCCGGCGGCATGCCGTTGTAGGGCGTGTTATGACCGTAGCGCGGATCTTTCGTGATGTCGGTGCTGCGCACGACGCCGGTGCCCTTGAAGGTCGGCTCGAACACTTCCGTATTGCGAGGCATCGGAAACTTTGAAAACGTCTCGCGCGGGACGCCGGAAATTGTGTAGAGCGTGTACGCTTCTCCCTGCTCGTTCACCACGTTGTAGAAGAAGGCCCCGAACTCGGCCGTCGTCAGTTCCGTCGCGGCATCGGTGACCGCCTGTACGACTTTGGCGCGATCCAGGTCTGAGGCGACGAGGGCGCCGACGTTGTTCAGCGTCTCGGTGACGGCGGCGTTCTCCTGGAGCAGCCGAATCCGCTCGGCTTCCGCCCGCTTGACGCCCGTGATGTCACGAGCGATCTTCGAGGCGCCGATGACTCGCCCCGTGGCGTCGCGGACGGGCGAGATCGTCAGCGCAATGTCGAGGCGCCGGCCGTCCTTCGTCACACGAACGGTCTCGAAATGTTCGATGCGCTCGCCGCGTCGAAGGCGTGCCAGGATCTCGTCCTCTTCCGACTGGCGCTCCCGCGGGATCAGGATTCGGACGGGTTTGCCGACCAGTTCCCCCGACGAATAGCCGAACAGGCGTTCCGCGGCGGCATTGCAGGACTGGATGATGCCGTCCAGATCCTTCGCGATGATCGCATCTTCAGCCGAGTCCACGATGGCCGCAAGATAAGCCTTGGCCGCGGCAGCCGCCCTCTGTTCGGAGATGTCGCGGAAGTAGCTGACGAGACCGAAGCGGCCGTCCGGCAGCGTGATGCGATCGACGCGCCATTCGTAGTACTCCATCACGCCGCGGTCGATGCGGAGCTCGGCGCGCTCCGGCGTGACGTACGGCTCGCCCGTTTCAAGGGTGCGGCGGAAGATCGCCACGATTTCGTCCGCGTACTCTTTCTGCCACAGGATGTGGATGACCTCATCGAAGTCGCGGCCGATCACGCCGCCGGGAATGTCGCCGAACACCGGAAGCGCGACTGGATTGACCTCGGCGATGCGAAAATCCGCGTCGACGAGGTAGACGCCGAGCGGTGCGCGGTTCAACAGCGTCAAGTGCTGTTCGCTTTGATAACGCAGCGCACGTTCAGATTCGCGCCGCAATCGGGCCAACCGGAGCTGGGACGTGACGCTGGCGAGCAGCTCGCGGGCGCTGAACGGCTTGACGAGATATTCGTCCGCCCCGGCGTGCAGTCCCTCGATGCGAGCCTCCTCACCAGCTCGGGCGGAGAGCAGAATGATCGGAATCGACCGTGTTCGCTCATCGCCGCGAACGGCGGCCAGCAACCCGAAGCCGTCCAGGGTCGGCATCATCACGTCGGTCAGGACGAGATCCGGTGTGTCCGTGTATATGCGATCCAGCGCCGCGCCGCCGTCGGCGACAACCTCCACGCGGTAGTGCTGCCCGAGAATCCGCCCGAGATACTCCCGCATGTCGGCGTTGTCGTCGGCGATCAGGACGCGCGCCGGCACCTCGGGGCCGGCGTCTTTGGCCGATGACGCCGGCACGACGGACTCCGCAAACGGATGCGGCGGTCGGTCAGCGTCCGGCAGCCACCGGAGCGCCTCTTCGACGTAGGTATTGGCGCCGATGCTCGTCGGCGTCAGTTGACGTGCGGCGGAGATGCGATCTGCGGGAAGGTGGGACGTTCCGCTACGAACGCTGACGGTGAACGCGGTCCCACGCCCCTCCTCGCTGGCAACCGTCACACTTCCGCCGTGCAGCTGCGCGAGTTCCTGCACCAGAGCCAGGCCGATGCCGGTGCCTTCATGCGTGCGCGCGCGTGTGTGTCGTACACGATGGAACCGCTCGAACATCCGGTCGAGATCGGCTTTGGGGATTCCGACGCCGGTGTCCGCAATGCGTAGTTCGACGCGGTCATTGCGCGCTCGCAGCTCGACGCGCACTTCGCCTTCGAAGGTGAACTTGAATGCGTTCGAGAGGAGGTTGAGAACGATTTTCTCCCACATGTCGCGGTCGACGTAGATCGGCTCTGGCAGTGGCGGGCAGTCGACCACAAGTGCCAGGCCGGCCTTTTCGATCGCCGAGCGGAACGCGCTCGCCAGGTCGACCGTAAGCGCCGCGAGATCGGTTGGCTCGTAGTTCGCGTCGATCCGTCCCGCCTCGATGCGGGAAAAATCGAGCAGCGTGTTCACGAGTCGCAGCAGCCGCAACGCATTCCGATGAGCCGTCTCGAGTCGTTCCCGACGACGCGACGGCAGAGCGCTCGCCTCTGCCAGCTCGTCTTCGAGCGGACCGACGAGCAAGGTCAACGGGGTCCGAAATTCGTGGCTGACGTTGCTGAAGAACGTCGTCTTTGCGCGATCGATCTCTGCCAGGGCTTCGGCGCGCCGCCGTTCCGCCTCGTACGCGCGGGCGTTGGTGAGGGCAATCGCGAGTTGATCGGCGACCAGGTCGAGGAAGCTCCGGTAGCCAGCGTCGAACGGTCGCCTTGGGTTGATTCCGACGATCAGGCGTCCCGTTCGGGCGCCCGTCGATGACGGAAGGGAAAGCGTCTTGACGAGATCGGCCTTGGCGTCGGCGAGGCGCGCCACGGCGCCGGGAGTGATGGCTTGCAGCTCGTCATCGAGATAAGCGAGGGCGAAGGCGACGTCCGGCGTCGTCGCGAGCGTCTCCATTGCCAGCACGCACGCGTCGCGCTCGGTCCTGGCGGTCGCGTTCCGGGCCGCGAGATCCCGCAGCAGCGCCAGTCGACGTTCCCCGACGACACGCTCCGTTGTCTCTGTGACGATGCAGAACACGCCACCAACGCGGCCCGATTCGACGCGCACCGGGTCGTACGAGACGTCGAAATAGGTCTCCTCGACGAATCCGTGGCGCTCGATGACGAACAGCAGATCGCGGGCCCAGAACGCCTCGCCGGTTCGAACCACGCCGTCGAGCAGCGCGTGGAGTCCGACTTGCGTATCCCAGATTTCGCTCCACGCCTGGCTGCCTGGACGTCCGAGCGCGTCAGGATGCTTGGCGCCAAAGACGGGCCGATACGCGTCGTTGTACAGGACGATGAATTCAGGTCCCCAAAACAGAATGATCTGCGCCTTCGAGGGCAGCAGCATGCTGACGGTGCTGCGAAGGCTCTGGGGCCACGTGTCCGGTGGACCGAGGGGGGTGTTCGACCAGTCCGACTCTCGCATGCGGGCACCCATTTCTCCACCGCCAGCGAGAAATGTCAGTTGTGAGGGATTGACAGACAGTTTCTTCATCCGGAAGCCACCCGCCGAGCCTGATGCCAAGCCGTTCGCGGCTGCAAGTCCTACATTCTATTAGGTCCGCAAACGGCCCTCAGATTTAGCGCACGATCAACCGGGAACCTCAGCCGCGTGTCAGGTTAATGGCTGGACGCTCGTGTGTGGGGCCGCGAAACGCGCTGAACTCCTCTTTCAGAAACACTTTGATCGCCGCGCTGCCTCCGATTTCGATCCACGTTGTTCCGTCTCCGCCCAGTGAAAGGTTGATGTCCAGAAACGCACAACAGCGATGCTCCATCTCCATCCATTCGGCGACATCTGCAATCGACGCGGAGCTGCCGATTCGCAGATGAAAGCCAATCGGCGTTTCCACAACGTGGTCCACCGCTTTCAGCACCAGCGATCGCAGCGAATCGTAGCGGCGACGCTCCGCAGCCGACAACGCGCTCATGTTGCAGGCAATCGGCCGACCGATATCCGCTTCGGATCGAGTTGCCTTTCGCGTCGCCCATCTACGCAACGCAACCGCTGTCCAGACCGCTTCGACGATGCCGAATGGCCATGTTCCGGCCAAGAAACCGTACGCAGATGATGCGGCGCACGCACTAGCGAACAAGAGGACGAACGCTCGCGAGCGCTCTTCCAGCGCGTACGCGATCAGCATCGTCGAGACAGAAATCAGGCCAAAGAAAGTGAGGATGCTCACCGACTCAGTCTAGCCGTGCTTCGCCGCAGGGCAGTCAGCGCCGTGCCCCGGTCAGCGCCTTTGTCGGCAGAAGTCTTCACCAGCCGTGCGCCAAGGTGCGTGTTGGCGTTTCGCAGGTAGCCCCACGCCTAGCATCGGCCGTCCCCTCGCCCCGGGCACGAACAACACATTGAGATCTGTGAGGATTCCTCATACGTGGTCGTCGGGACGAGCGCAATGCCGGAGTCTTTCAGACCACAGTGTTACGGCTCGCCGCTTCCTGGAACGAGTGCGCGCTCATTTTCGGCGTACGCTGCGTCTTGAAGTCCACGTACACGATCCCGTATAGCTATTTCCCCTCCAAGCTACTGGTGGAAGATCACCGCGAGCAATCCCAGGATTCCGAGGCCGGCGATGAGCGCCGCCAGCATCGTCGCGAGCGAATACGGCACCTGGCCGTACTCGGCGCGCAGCGCCCGCATCTCGCGCCGATGCTGAATCGTCGCGACGACCAGCACGATCACGCCGATGCTGATCATCAGCAGGGCGAACCCGCGCGGCCCGAGGAATCCCGCCGGCTCGACCTTTTCACTCTCGCGCAGGTACTGAAAGAACTTGTAAATCGTGAAACCGAAGGAAATGAGCGACGTCGAAGTTCGGACCCAGGCGAGGAGCGTGCGGTCGGCTGCGAGACGCGTGCGATCGACTGCCAGCCTGGTAGCGGCCGGAAGATCTGCAGTGCCCGTGCTCATCCGGAAACCTCACGGTGCGACTGGATCCAGATGCGTGCGATCCGATTCACCAGGCCACGCAGGACCACGTACGGGAGGATCGCCAGAATCGTCGCCGTCACCATCGACTCGACTGGATAGATCCATCGGAACACGAAGAGCTGATACCCGCAGTCGATGATCACCGCCAGGATGAACACCTGGCCTACGGCTTTCCACGTCTCCCGCATACGGCGGCGCTGCGCCTGCGGCGGCCCCATGACCAGGCGCAAGAGGTGTGGCGGCCGGCCTTCTCGCGCGTCATTCAAGCCGTCGCGGACGGCGAAGACGGCGGCGACGGCGGGCTGCAGAAACAGTCGCAGGGTCAGCGGTCCGGTGAGTCGGCCAATCAGGTCGCTGACGAGACGCGTCAGATACGCTGCCATGGTCGAAGGGTCAGACCGGCGGCCGCACGATGCAGCGGAACCCCAGATGGCACGTCGACGTGTCCACGGGCTCGGGGAAGCGCGCCGCCGGCCGATAGCGGCGGCAGTAGTTCGGCGCGCAGAGGTGCGAGCCGCCTTTGATCACTTTCCGCGGAATCTTGATCTCCGGCTGACTCACGTCGTAGCTCTCTTCTGCCTTGGGGCCGCGTGGGTTGCGCGGCACACAGCAAGCCTTCAGAACTTCCGCCGGATGCTTCGGCACGTACCAGTCCGTTGTCCACTCCCAGACATTGCCGATCATGTCGTGCAGGCCGTAGGCGTTTGGCGGAAACGCACCGACCGGCGACGTGCGCTCGTATCCGTCGGATGCCAGGCTCTGCCAGGGGAATTCGCCCTGCCACGTGTTCGCCATGTGGCGATCGCCGGGCCGGAACTCGCTGCCCCACGCGTATGGTTCGGCATCGAGGCCGCCGCGTGCAGCGAATCCCACTCTGCTTCGGTCGGCAGCGCCCTGCCTTCCCAGGCGGCGAAGGCCTCCGCGTCCGAATACGCGACGTGCACGACGGGGTGGTCGCCCAGATCTGCGTTCGTGCTGTCCGAGCCGTAAGGGTGCCGCCAGTCGGCACCTTTGACGAAGCTCCACCAGTTCGTGAAGTCGCGACGGTCGACCGGACCCGATGGTTTCAGGA
>JBKPSC010000378.1:0-8772 GCA_046734915.1 Acidobacteriota bacterium
GAAATGTGTGACGGGTCGGACGGATGGAGGGCTACGTACTCGGACAGAACCGCCGCCGCTTCCTCGAGGTGGCCGGTGGCAAACAGAGCGGATCCGAGCGCATACTTTGCCTCCGGGTAATCCGGTGCGGCCAAGCGGAGCTCGGACACGGCTTCACTCTCTCTCCCCGCGGTGATCAGCGCCGAGGCGAGCGAGATGCGCGCGCGGCCATGTGGTCGTTGGTCGACGACATCTCGCCAGAGCGCAACGGGATCCTGGAATAGCGCGTTCCGCGCCATCGTCGCGGCGGCAAGACCCGAGAGGCCGCCAACTGCCACGGCGGCAAACGCTGCCGTCAGCTGACGCGAGGCCACAGGGCGGCGATTGCGCAGATGCTCCAGAAGCAGCCAGCCGGCAGCGATAGCCAGCACCACGAGCGCCATCATCGGGACGTACATCCGTCGTTCGGCGCCGACTTCGGTGGTGATGGGGATCACGCTGGAAGTTGGGGTCAGCATGATGAAGAACACGGCCCCAGGGAATCCTGCCGCCGGACTCCGAAGCCAGGAGGTGACGGCGCAGATCGCCAGCAGGGCGATCAGGAGCGCCTGCGGCCACACCTCGCGCACCGTCAACGTCTGTGGCAACCCGTAGTCCAGCACGAGACCTCGCGGCCACACCGCAAGCCGCAGATAACGAACGACGATCGGGATCTGATTGAGCGCGTACGACTGCCAGCTCACCGACTCTGATGGTCCTATCGTGGACCGGGGAGCGCTCCACATCAGTCCGCCCAGCACGAGCCAGGTCGCGGCAAGACCAAGGTACAGCCCCCACCGGTCGCGCAGCGCCGCGAGGAACGAGTCGTAGTGAAACGCGCGATCGTAGAGCAGGATGACGATCGGCGCCGCCGCCATCGATGCCTTGCTCGCCATGCCCAACGCGCACGCGAGAATGGCCGCCGCCTGCCACCATGCTGGCCGCGCCGATGACTTTGCGCGCACGACGGCATACAGCGTGAGCAGGAGGAACAGGCCCATCATCGATTCGGTGCGCTGGGTCACGTAGTCGACCGCCTCGCTTTGCAGCGGATGCACCAGCCAGAAAAGGCCTGACGTGAGTGCAATCACCGACGCGCCGCGCTCGAACAGGGGTGCGAGGCGCGCGCCGAGCAGAGTACGGCGCACGATCGCATACAGCAAAACCGCGCAGAGCACGTGGATGCCGATGTTCACCCAGTGGTAACCCGCCACGTTCAACTCGCCGATGGCGTAGTTGAGCGCGAACGAGACGTTGACGGCTGGACGCCCGGCGACCGGTGTCTCGAGCGGCGGCGCGAACGACGTGAACAGACTCCGAATCGACTGATTGCTGACAATCGCTGGCAAGTCGTCCCAGAGAAGAGGGATCGAACGGCTATTCAAGTACACGCCGACGCCGACTGCGGCGATCGTGGCGGCTGGTAGGAAGCGTATGGAGACAGATGCGGGAGCTGCCCTGCCCGGGACCCTAGACACGGCGGCGCACTTCAGGCCGAGACCGAAAGATGGGGCGGGCCATGTCGTCGGCCCGCCCAAGAGCGTGCTTCAGAAGCCCAAACGCGCGGTGAACTGCGCCGCTCGCGGCTGGCCCTGTCCTCCCGTGAATGGAGTCAGCGTGAGGAAGTCGGTCAGCCGTTGATCGGAGTACCAGTTGCCTTGCGTGTTCGTCCCGGCCGCACCGGGCGGCTCGAAGTTCCAGTTGTTGAAGACATTGAACAACTCGAAGGTCAAATCCACTGTCGTGCCGGCGCTCGGACGTAGCCGATACGTCGTCCGGAGGTCGGTCTTCTGGAAGCTCGGGCCGCGCGCACCGTTACGCCCGCCGTTGTAATCGACGCAATATGCGTTCACGCCGACACCGCAGTAGTGTCCGGCGGGGATTTCGTCGAACAGCCAACCGTTCCTGTCCGCGTCCACGTTCGAGTTGACGAGAGTGAACGGGATGCCACTCATCCAACGGTAGATGCCGCTCACGGTGAGACCGCCCGTGCGCGGGACCTCGACGCGCCCGCTCAGCACGAAGTCCTGCCTCCGGTCGTTGTTGAGCGGCCCTTGGTTCAAACTCAGCTTCGGATCGGCGCCTACCTGGTAGGTGTTGACGAAGAGTTGCGTCGGCTCGCTGTCTCCCCGGGCGTAGCCGAGTGCGTACGAAACGCGCGCTGCCCAGTAGCTCGAGAACCGCTTCTCGACCGAGAAGTTCGCGCCGTCGAATTCAGACTGGCCGATGTTCTGGCGCGTTACGACCGGGTTGACGAATGGGGAAAGCCCCATCTGCCCCGCAAGACCATACAGGTCGGTGTAGTTGAGTTGACCGGTGCGGCTCGTATCCACGCGCGTGGAGGGGTTCGTGTCGAATTCCACGAGCTGATCGCGGTTCCAGCTGTGCACGTAATCGATAGTTGCCGCCATCTGCGCGGCGAGCTGCCGTTCGTAGCCGAAGGTCAACTGGTGCAGACTGGGCGTAATGCGATCGGGATTGTCGATGTACACCCTGCCCGTGTTGCGGCCGACGGCGCCCGCGGGATAAGCGGCGTTGATCGCCGCCCTATCCACGATGGGTCCGTCCGGGCCGTACTTCAGAAGCAGCGGCTCGGTCGGCAGCCGGCCCGCGCGAGGCCCCGAGTCGGCGGTCGACGTCGGGAACGCTGCCAAAAACGACGTGCTGTAGATGCTCTGATTGAGGTACGGCGCAGTGGTGATGAGGATGACCTTGTCGTAGAACTTGCCGTACCCGCCGCGCAGGACCGACGTGGTGCTGCCCCGCGGTCTCCAGGTGAAGCCCAACCGAGGCGCGATGTTGTTCTTGTCGATGACGTATTCGTCCGGATTCGAAAAGAACGGGTTGTAGCCAAGCGTGGGCCTGATCGGAGTGTTCTCCAGGTCGTAGCGAACACCCACGTTCAGGGTGAGGTTGCCACGCTGGTACTTGTTCTGCGCAAACGCGACGACGACATTCATCGGCAGCAGGATGTCGCTGGGCGACGGTACCCGGATGAACAACCGCTCAGGATAGGTGGCGGGATTCGCCGGGTTGAACGGAGCGTCCGTTTGGAACGCGAACCGCCCGTTCATATCGGACTCGTCCGGAAGCTCGATCTGCGAGTAGATGTACTGGACCCCCGCCTTGAAGTCGTTGTTTCCCCCCAGCCAGTTGGGCAAGAACTGCGAGTAAGTGTCGGAGACCTCGTAGGAATTGTCGATGCGGAAGAGCGCGCCGTTGCGCGTCTTGTCCGTGAACGTCAGCATGTTGAACGTCGGCGGCAGATCCATCAGCCGCGCCGGTGGATCGGCCTGCACGTCCCGGTTGGTGAATCCGTTCTTCTCGTAGGTATAGCCGACGCGAGCCGTATTGAACTTGGTGTTGCCGAAGACCCAGTTGTACGAACCGTTGGCCGATCGGTCGACGTCGTACTCCTGCTGCCGGGCCTCCCACGTAAATCGCGGGTTGATGATGTCGTAGGTCGGTGAGTCCTCTTCGAGGTACCGCACGTTCCAGGTTTGCGTCGGACTGATCTGGCCGTCGACGCGAACCAGGTTGTTCCACAACTTCATCGTCTGGTGGTTCGAGTAGTTCAGCTCGGGCCGGGCGGCAAACGTGTTCGTCCGGCCCTCCTTGTAGACGATGCGGTCCAGGCTGTAGAAGAAGTGCATCCGGTCCTTCAGAATCGGACCGCTCAGCGTGCCGCCCCAATCCGACTGCGACGACTCCGGCTTCTGCAGGTTCGCCTGCTGCACGAAGAAGTCCTTCGACGTCACCTTGTCGTTGGTGTAGCTGCCGAACAGCGCGCCGTGGATCACGTTCCCGCCCTGCTTCGTGATGGCGTTGATGATCGCACCGGCGCTGCGGCCGAATTCCGCGTCGTACTGGTTGGTCAGGACCTGGAATTCCTGTACCGCCTCGAGCGCGGGTCGGACCTGGCTGCCGCACGAGCTGCCCAGGTAGTCGTCGTTATTGCCGACGCCATCGACGGCGAAGTTGCCGCTGCGGTTGCTGCCGCCGCCGACGATGAGCGAGTCGCAGGCAAACGACGCCGACGATTGCGCTACCTGCACGCCCGGCGTCAAGCCCACGGCCATCGTCCAGTTGCGATTCGAGATCGGGAGAGCAGCCAGCTCGTCCTGCGAGATGTTGGCGCCGACCTGATTGGTCTGCGCATCCACGAGGGGGGCCTGCCCGGTGACGGTGACGTTCTCCTCGAGGCTGCCAATCGCCATGGCGATCTCGATAGCGGAGACGTTGCCGACCGACAGGACGACCGGACGCTCGAAGCGCCTGAAGCCGCTGAGCTCGGCCACGACTTTATACGGGCCGGGCAGCACGCCGGTCAGGTAGTACGTTCCATCAGCGTTACTGACGACCTGACGAAACATACCGCTTTCCTGGTGCGTGACGACGATCGTCACGCCCGGGAGGGCGGCGCCGGATTCATCGACGACGCGACCTTGCATGCCTGCAGAGGCCTGCTGCGCCATCGATGCCGACGAGACGAGGAGTGAGAGAAGGGTCAGGACGCCGACGACCAGACGACGCATACCAGACCTCCTTGTGGAGTCCACGAGGCCAACGGCCGAGCGGGAGGACGAGCGCGACGACGCTGTCGGGAGTTCGGTTTTCACGGCCGGACGCGCGTCAGGTTCGAGGCGCTCGAGCCAGATTCTGCGGGACTTTATCGGCTAATTTGTGACCCTTGTCAACGTAGCAGCGCGTCCGGATGGTCGAAAATCGGAGCCGATCTCCGACCTATTGGATTCAGGACCGGCTGCTGTCTGGCCTCGACCTGGGAATCGGGCCAGGTTGGTGCAAACTGGCTAGGATTCAGGACTTCGCGCCCTCAGCCCGAGGCGTCCGTCCGTGGTCGGATCGGGCGTCCGGGCGTCTCGTCCCCGGAAGGCGTTCCGAGAGTCACATCCGAAGCAGCCGGTTGACCTTGACGACGAAGGCGCGATTGCGCAGTGCCGCTGCTCCTGGTGCGGGGTCGGAATCGTAGTCGTCGGTGTAGACGACGAAGATTTCGCTGCCCGGCAGGTATTCCCAGCGGAAGCGCAGATTGCTGCCGACCGATCTCGTGGAGGAGTTGTATTGCACGATGCCGCTCACGAACATGCGGGGCGTCACCGTGTAGGTGCCGCGTGAGCGAAGCACCTGCGCAGTGAAGCTTCCCTGCACGAGATCGACCCAATTGATCTGCAAGCTGGGTTCGATCGAGACCTGTGGCGTCACCTGAACCCTGGCCGTGCTGACGCTGATCGATTGTCGATCGCCGTTGTAGAACGTCCCGGTCTCGTAGGCGATTGATCCCGAGACCTTGCGCTGCTGGCCGGCCTGATACTCCAAGCGCGTCGTGTGAAAGTTGTACTCGCCGACGGGAAGCCTGATGCCCGTGGCGATTGGGAACGGCACGACGAGCCGCTCGAAGTTGTCGGTATAGCCGACGATCGCGACGTCGCTGTTGGTCAGCTCGGTCTGAAATTGGCCGTTCACTTCGCGTGTGTCCAGCCGGTTCTGGTTGTTGGTGAAGTAGCCGAGGCTGCCCTGATAGGTCAGCTTCCGTACGTGAGGAATGCTCGTTGGCCGCGGGCTGAACCGGGCGAGGCCGTAGTTGCGGCGGAGATCAGGGCGGCGGACGAAACCGATCGCCGGGTTGAAGTGCGGTTGCACGGCCAGCCGCTCCGCCTGCAGTCCGTACCGGTCGCCGTTGTAGTCGAAGAGGCCGCGGTAGCTGAGGTTGTCTCCGGACAGTCCATCGCTGCGCGTGGCCGCCACGTACGAGTCGATCCGGACGTTCTGGTAGAAGCCAAACGTCGCGTCGACACCGAATCCGTCGTTCGATCCGGCTTGACCGGAGACGAGGGTCCGGTGGGTGTACATCGCGCCGATGCTGCTGCGGCGCAGAATGTCCCGCTTCGCGCGCAGCACGGTGAAATTGGCGGCGCCCACGTTCACGCTTTCTTCCTTGCCCGTCCCCACGTTCAGCAGGCCAAGGCTGAACTTCCCCGCCTTTCCCGTGAGCCTGGCGCCGGCGCGAAGCGGGATCGACTTGTTCGCGTCGAGCCCGATTCGCCGGCTGAAGAAGAGATATGGAGTGTCGCCGGTGCCGGCGTTCAGCCCGGCGCTCTGCCGGCCCGCGAAGGCGAACGTCCCCTGTCCTTCCAGGAAGAAATCGCGCTTCTCCGGAAAAAACAGACTGAAGCGGGTCAGGTTGACCTGCTGCTCGTCGACTTCGACTTGCGCGAAATCGGTGTTGACGGTGAAGTCCGCCGTCAGATTCTGCGTGACCGAGTACTTCACATCGCCGCCGAGGCGCGAGGACGGATCGTTGCTGATGACCGGCGTCGCCGTCCGGTCGGTCGTGAGACTCGAGATCGCGTACGGCTTCAGCTCGAGATTGCGGCTCGCCGGCGGCGCTTCGAGTCCGACGAGCGTCGCGGCCGACGACACCTTCAAGATGCCGCGAAACGTCGTGAGCGCGCGCGGAATCTGGGTCAGGTGCGACCACTCGTTCTTCCACCGCACCACACGGCGCAGGTTGACGCCCCAGATCTGCTCGCGGCCAGGCGCGTAGCGCAGCGACTTGAAGGGGATGGCCATCTCGATGGTCCAGCCACCCTCGAAGCGTCCCGTCTTCACGGACCACACGGTGTTCCAGTCGACGTTGGGCGGATTTTCGTCGGTGATCTGGCTGTCGGCCAGGCCGCCGATCGGATTGGCGTAGAAGAGATACCCGTTCCGGCGATCGTGATACGTGTCGAACAGGACGGCGAACGTATCGTTCTGCCGCAACTGGTTCGTATCGCGGCGCATCTCGTTGGCGACCATCCGCTCCGGATGCGTGTCCCAGCATCGCGCCGAGACGTAGATGTTGTCGTTGTCGAAGAGGATCCAGGCGTCCGTCCGCTCGGTGGCTGGCTGCCCTTCATGGGGCTCCTGCTGCAGGAACCCACCAATGGGTTCCGTCTCTTCGTACACTGACTCGTCGAGCCGGCCGTCGATGCGAAGCGGCGCTTCGACCCGCACGGCCCGCACTGACACGTGGCCACCGTTGTCGCGGGAGACGACGGCCGGCGGCACCGGTGGCGGCGCCTCGCCGGAATCCGGCCCAGATGCATGCGCCGACTGGGCGCGGAGTACCGCTGGAAGCAAGAGCGATACACCCAGGGCGGCGAGGAGAGGACGCCGGGCTCGCGCAACACGCCGTGACCGGTCCGGAACTGGCATCGACGCAGGCTAACCCCAGTGACTTGCATTTTGCAAGTGACAAACGCGTGACCGCGATCCCGGGTCGCCGGCAACAGATATCAGGTAAACTGTCGAATGTGGCGGCGCGGAAGAACGGCCACTCTCGCCCGGTAGACGGCGCGCGCCGCGCGCGGCGCTCGCGCTGCCCTGTCTCGTGCACGCTCGACGTGCTCGGCGACCGCTGGTCGCTGCTGGTGGTCAGAGACCTGGTGCGGGGAAAAACGCGCTACGCCGAGTTCCTGGAGTCCAAGGAGCACATCCCCACGAACATCCTTGCGGAACGGCTCAAGCGGCTCGTCGCGGCCGGCATCGTGAAGCCCAGACGCTATAGCTCGAGGCCGCCACGAGTCGAGTATCTGCTGACCGCGAAAGGCGAGGACCTGCGTCCAATCGTCCGCGCGATGGCGGACTGGGGCGTGAAGCACGCCGGCGGGCAACTGCCGCCCGACGTCGTGGCCCGGCGCGCGACCGAGTCGTCGCCCCCCGCCGCCGGTGCATCAGTCGATCAATCGTCGCTCGACCAGTAGACAAATCGCGTGAAGGATCGTCCGGTGCACTTCCTGCACGCGGGCCGTCGACGCGTTCGTGACATTGAGGTGGATGTCGGCGCGCGCGCCCATCGGCCCGCCGTCGCCCCCGGTGAGGGCAATCGTCACGAGACCGCGCGCCCTGGCCGCATCGAGCGCCAGCTCCACGTTCTTCGATCGTCCGCTGGTCGAGATGCCCAGCGCGACGTCACCGGGCCGGCCGAGCGCCTCGATCTGGCGGGTGAAGACCCGTTCGTAGCCGGTATCGTTGGCGACTGCCGTCATCACCATCGTGTCGGCGGAGAGAGCGATTGAAGACACCGGGCGCCGCTCCGCTTCGAGCCGGCCGACGAGCTCGGCCGCCAGGTGCTGCGCGTCACCGGCGCTGCCACCGTTGCCGAACGCTAGAATCGTCCGCCCGTCGGCGGCCGCACGACTGATCGCATCGGCCGCAGCGACGACCGCATCCAGGCCGGTCGAGGCGAATTGCTCGTGAGCGGTAATCGCCTGGCTGAAGATGCCCTGAACGATCGTCAACGGATTCGAAGTCATGGTCGTACTCGATGGAGGAGGCGTAGCGGTGACGGTCGGCCGGCACTCATCAGCGTGCGTCGACGACGACGCCGCTCTTCATGACGAACCGTACTCGACGGAGAGTGGACATGTCGCGCGTCGGGTCGCCGTCGAACGCCGCAAGATCGGCAATCAGTCCGGGCTTGATCTGACCGACCTGATTCTCGAGATGCAGCAAACGCGCCGCGACAGCGGTCGCGCTCTGGAGCACCGCCAGAGGAGACATGCCGTAGTCGGCCATGAGCTCGAGCTCGCGCGCGTTGTCGCCGTGTGGAAAGACGCCGACATCGCTCCCGCTCAGAATCGTGACGCCGGCACTCAGCGCCGCCTTGAATGTCGCTCGTTTGCGCGTGAGCCGCTCCGGCTCGGGCTGACCCTTCGTCCAGCCGGCGTACTGCGCCGTCGCATTGCCGGC
>JBKPSC010000379.1:0-14657 GCA_046734915.1 Acidobacteriota bacterium
TTCAGCGTGCCTGTCCCGAATACCGTGACGGTAACGCCTGTCCTGGCAACCGTCGGCTACCGTGACGATCGGTCGGGCCGAATCATCGGCTATGGCGCCGGCGGCATCGGCTGGCACATGCTCGAGGAGTCGTCGCCGTCGCTGCTGAACGAGGAAAGCGTCCGTAAGGGCCACCTGGGCTTCCACGTGAGCGGCGGCGCAGAGTTTCAAATCGCGCCGTTCATCTGGCTCGCCGGTGAAGTTCAGTGGGCGACCGTTCCGGACGCGCTGGGCGAGCCGGGCATCGGGGCGGTGTTCGACGAAAAAGACCTCGGCGGAACGACCTTCGGATTCAAGCTGATCGTCGGCCGGTAGCCGGCCCGCCGCGGCGGCATCTCGACCCGCCGCCGTCACCTCAAACTCCCGCCACACGCCTGCCGCAAGTCGTTATGATGCGCCGCAGGAGATCCACTATGCCTTCACGGCGCCTTCGACAGATCTTGCTCGCGGTCGTGGTGGTCATCACTGCCGGCGTCGGACTGCCGACGCGGGCGCAAGTGCCCGTACAGGATCGGCAAGCCGCCGGATTACCGCTACGTCCGGCAGTCGCCGGACCGTCAGGCGGCGTGTCGGCTGGACATCCGCTGACGAGCGCCGCCGCGTTCGCCACATTGCTCAAGGGTGGCAACGCGTTCGACGCCGGCGCAGCGGCGCTGCTCGTTGGCGGCGTCGTCGAACAGGACCTGTACAGCCTCGGTGGCGAGGCGCTGGTGCTCGTCTACCCGCGCAAGGAGGGCAAGGTCACTTCGGTCGTCGGGCAAGGCTGGGCGCCGAAGGCCGTGAGCGTCGACTGGTATCTGACCCGCGGCAAGACGCTGCTTGGTGAGGGCCTCGATCCCGCGGTCACTCCCGGGGCTCTCCATGCGGCGCTCACCGTGCTGGATAAGTGGGGCACGCTCAGCTTCGAGGACGTCGCCACACCGGCCATCGATTACGCGGAGCGCGGCTTCCCGTTGCGCGTCAGCACGGTCAACGCCATCGAGAATCAGAAGCCGCTCTTCGACAAGTGGCCGACCAACCAGAAGAATTGGTACAAGCCCGACGGCTCGCACTACAAGGCCGGCGACACCATCCGGCTTCCCGGGCTCGGGCGCACGCTCAAGAAGATGGTCGAAGCCGAGCGCGCCGCCAAGGCCAAAGGGCGCAGCGCTGGCATCGTGGCCGCGCGCGACCGCTTCTACAAAGGCGACATCGCCCGCGAGATGGTCACCTTCCTGACAGCGCATCAGGCGCCGTTCGACCTATCCGACTTCAGCGAGTACTTCGCCCGCGTCGAGGAGCCGGCCCATACGACGTATCGCGGATACACGATCTACAAGCACGGATTCGGCAGCCAGGGCCCGATGCTGCTGCAGACACTCAACATCCTCGAGCAGTTCGATCTCAAGGCGATGGGCTATGGCAGTGCCGACTACCTGCACACGATCACCGAGGCCATGAAGCTGGCGTACGCCGATCGCGACAGCTATTACGCGGATCCGGCGTTCGTGACCGCGCCGGCCCAGGGCCTGCTGTCAAAGGACTACGCCCGCGAGCGCGCCAGGTTGATCAATCCAGCGCGCGCCTCGAGATCGCTGATTGCCGGCGATCCGATGAAATACGACGATCGCGTGAAAACCTGGTCGTTCTGGCGGGCGAACATCTCGGAGACGAGTCCGACCAGCGCCCGGGCCACGGTGCCGCTCGCCGACATGCAGGCCTCGCTCGGGCTCGATTCGACCGGCGTCAGCAAAGACACGACGCACATCGCCGTCGTCGACAGAGACGGCAACGTGTTCGACGCCACCCCGAGCGGCGGCTGGATCACCGGAGCGGTGATCCTCGGCGACACCGGCATCGGGATGAGCGTCCGCGGCGAGCAGTTCTTCCTCGACGTAACGCGAGCCAACCAGATTCGTCCGCGGGCGCGGCCGCGCTACACGCTGACGCCCAGTCTGGTCTTCAAAGACGGCACGCCGCTCATGGCGCTGGGCAGCCCCGGCGGCGACAACCAGGAGCAGACCATCCTGCAAGCCCTGCTGAGCACCATCGAGTTCTGGGAGGCGTGGTACCCGAATCTTCATGGGGCGCTCGAACGGCCGCGCGTGCAGACGCAGCACTTCTTCGGCTCGTTCTGGCCACACACCACCGGCCTCAACAAGCTCAATGTAGAGGCGTCCGTGCCGGAGGCGGTCTACAACGAGCTCAAGGCCCGCGGCCACGAGGTGAGCCGGCTCCGGCAGTTCGGCATGTCGGGTTGCGCGACGGCCGTGGTGATCGATCCAGCCACCGGCAATCGCATCGCGGCGGGAGATCCGCGGCGGGATTGTTACGCGATGGCTTATTAGGGTGCAACGTGCTTGGAACTTGGTTCTTGGTGCTGGTGCTTGGTGCTCGGTGCTCAGTGCACCCAGAACCACGCGCCAGCACTAGAGTGACGGCCGTGCGACGTTTGCGTTGCAGCCGTTGAGGCGATCTCAGGGCTCTTCGACGAACGCAGCCAGACGACCGAGCGCCGCGTCCCACTGATCGGAAATACGATCGAGGTAGCGTCGCGCCATTTCGAGCCGCCGCGGCTCCAGCTCCCAGATAAGCTCACGGCCCGACCGTCGATTGCGCGCCAACCCGGCATCCGCGAGCGCATTGAGGTGTTTCGTCACGGCCTGTCTCGTGACGTCGGTGCCTTCACTGAGCCGAGCGATGGACAGCGGGCCGTCGACGCACAATCGGGTGACGAGACTCAAGCGCGTCGCGTCGCCAAGGGCGGCAAACACGGGCGCGGCGTCGCGGACGCTCGAGACGCTACGACTGCTGCGAGACATAGCGTTCGATCCGGCGTGCCTGCTCGGTCCAACCGCCCTCGTTCATGCGGAACGCCTCGGCCCGGCGGGCGAGCGGAATGCGATCGAACCCAGACTCGACGATGGTGAGGACCGTTTCGTCGCCCTGCTCTTGCAGCGTGAACTCGACGAGGGTCGTCGGTTCCTGCGAATAGTCGACCTTGGGATCGACGGCATAGGGATGCCAGCGGTAAGCGAAAAGATGCTCAGGCTCGATCCGCTCAATGAGCATCTCCATGGTGAGGTGCTCGTAGCCGGGTTCCAGGATGCGGCCGCGTATCGTCGCGCCGGCCTTGAAGTCACCCTCCAGATTGACCCGGAACCAGGATCCGAACTGCCGGGCGTCGCTGATGGCGCGCCAGACGCGGGAACGGGGAGCGCGAAGGTGAACGGTTTTCTCGATGCGATCGGTCACGGTGACTGTGTTCATTATGCAACCTCTCGGTTGCATAACGTAGCGCAGCGGCGAGCCGCCATGCAACCCATCGGTTGCATTTTTATTCCGGCCCGGCCCCGATGGCCTCGTCGTCGACGATCCAGGTGACGCGCCCGTCGGCGGGCTGCACCAGTTGTGCGGGCAACCGCTCGGCATCGCGCGGTCCATGCAGGACGTCGCGCAACGCCGGCGCCTTGTCGGCGCCCGCCACCAGAACGATCACCTCTTCGGCGGCGTTCAGCAGCGGCACGGTCATCGTGATTCGCTCGGTGTCGAGCTGAGGCGCGTGATTCGAAACGACGAGACGCTGCCGTTCGCGCAACGCCGGCGAATGAGGGAAGAGTGACGCCGTGTGGCCGTCGGCACCCATCCCCAGCAGAATCAGGTCGAACCGCGGAACCACCTGGTCGGGCGCCGCAAAATCGTCTCTGATGGCTTGCTCGTACTCGCGGGCGGCCCGGTCGGGGTCGCTGAGCTCACCGCGAATCCGTCGAATCTGGTTCGGAGCGATGCTCAATGGCTGCAGCAAGGCTGCCCACGCCAGGCCGTAGTTGCTCCGCACGTCATCCGGAGGCACGCTACGCTCGTCACTCCAGAAGAAGCGGACGTTGTCCCAGCGGACCTGCTGACGCAATGGCTGATCGTCCACGAGCCTGGCGTACATGCCCCGTGGCGTCGAGCCGCCGGAGAGCGCGACCCGGAAGACGCCCCGTGCCTCGATGGCGCGCCGCGCCGACGAGACGAACATCAGAGCGGCTGTGTGGTGAACAGCCGCTCTCGTTCCCACGCCAAGAACGGTGGGAGTCATGTCGGGATGTTCAAGCCTTCGGCGTTCGCAGCCATGAGTCCGGACCCGTTGCTATTCTGAATCATCTTGAAGAAGTGAACAGCTGACCCGTCCGGCCGGCCCGTCGGTGCTGGCGCACTCCGGCAGGTTGGCTGGCTCCAGGCGCCTCTCCTGTTACCAGCGTGACAGACGCGGTCCGGAGCGTGGCGTCACGCCCGCGTAATGCGACACGTCGTTCAGCAGCATCAGCCGCGCCCGGACGGGACTTCTGAAATCGATGACGTTGAGACACGCCGGTGCCTGATCGAGGCGATCGCGATAGCCGCGCGCATCGAACCCGAGCAGGCTGGCGATGACCAATCGAATCGTTGCCTTGTGCGAAACGACGACGACGTTCTCGCCAGGGTGGGCGACGACGATGTCGCGGATCACGGGCAGCGCGCGGGCGGCCACCTGGACGCCCGATTCGCCTCCCGTTGGTGCGAACGTGAAGGGGTCGGCCTCCCAGTCGGCATACTCGTCGGGATACCGCTCCTCGACTTCGTCCCGCCGAAGGCCCTCCCAATGGCCGTGATCGATTTCGCGCAGCCCGTCGCGAGCGATCGGCTCGAGGCGGTGCGGGCGCGCGAGAATCGCCGCCGTTTCGGTCGTTCGCTTCAGCGGACTGCAGTAGGCGGCGCGGATCGGATGGCTAGCCAAGCGGTCGGCCAGGGGTTCGGCCTGCTGCCGTCCCACTTCACCCAGAGGCACGTCAGTCGATCCTGCGAAGCGGTCTTCGGCCGAAAGCTCGGTCGCTCCGTGCCTGATGAGAAACACACGGGTTGACGGCATCATGGTCCGGGAAGTCTAGTCGACCCACCGACGCCGGGTCGATCCAACCGCCGGGCGGCCATGCACGCTGGTGGTTCGAAGTGCAACTCGTCCTCGACGAAGCGGCTGCCTTCTAAGCGCACGGTGTGACCGCACGTGCACCCGATCGAACTGATTGTTTTGCGAGGGAATCGGCCCGGTCGGCGGCCGCGTCGCGCGGGCCGAGGACGCGTTCGACCACTGTCCGCTGGTCGGCGTCCTCGAGCTGGCGCGGGGCCCGACCGGGCGAACTGAGACGTCAGACGACCGGGTTGCGGCCCTGGATGATGCGGATGAGCAGCACGGCGACGGCGAGCACGAGCAACAGGTGGATGAAGCCACCGAGCGTATAGGAGCTCACCATCCCCAGAAGCCACAAGATGACCAACAGAACGAGAATCGTGTTCAGCATCGTTTCCTCTCCTCGCGTCGCGAGTTAGCTGTCCTGTGTCGTCCGCCAGTCCGATCGGACTCGTTGTGCCGCGGTTTCCACGAACTCGCGGGCGCTCGATTCGACGCTCTGCGCGGCGCGTTCGACGCGGTCCTGGAAGTTCTCGAGCTCCACCCCGGCGCGGTCCGCTATCTCGCGATAGCGTCGGCCGATCGCCTCGCGAAGCGTGCCGACGCTCTCGCCGATGTCCTCACGCAGCATCGATCCCGCTTTCGGCGCGAACAGCAGCGCGAGCCCGACACCCACCATCGCCCCCGTCAGCATGCCGGTGGTGAATCCGGCATTCAGGTCGTGTTCCCGATGTCTTCGATACATGGCTTTCCCCTTGTCAAACGCATTTAGGCAGCAGGTGTCCGTCGCCGGCGCCACTTCAGCAGCAGCCTCGACGCCGCCGAGGCTGCACCGGCAGCAAGAAGCGCCTTGGACGGGGCGACGACGGTGGCCAACGCCCGAAAGACGCCTTCGGTCCCCCCGAGGAGACCATCGGCGTGGCTCGACATCCGGCCGACGGCCTGAGCCGCCTGGCGCGTCTCGCGCAACACGTCATCCAATCGATTCCCCAGCTCGCCGATGCGGCGATCCGCCTCGACCGCGACGCGGCGCCACACCACAACCGCAGCTATGAATCCCCCGACCATGAGCAGCGTTTGAATGGCCAACGCGATGGCGATGACATTCAAAGCGCTCACGGCTTCGCTGGGCATCACAAGTCCCGCGCTCCTCGGGCGACCGATGAGCAGGGAGCATGCCAGTCGTTTTGACTAGCTTGCGGCGTCCGGTGGGCAGTCGGATGCCACCTGTTGGCAACCCGTTACTCAGGCGTGATTGGCGTGATCGGACGGGGCGGCGTCGAGCAGCCGACGGATTTCCAGGACGAGCGCTTCCGGATCGCACGGCTTGACCACAACGGAATCGATCCCACAGGCTCTGGCCGTTTCGAGCTGCGTCGTGTGCGAGTACCCCGTAGCGGCGATGAGCGGGATGTGTCTCGTCTTTGGTTGCGATCGCAGCGTGCGCGCCACATCGAATCCAGAAAGCCCGGGCAGCTCCAGGTCGAGGACGATGACGTCCGGACAATGCTCCGCGACCTGAGCGAGCGCTGACGGGCCGTCAGCCGCGGTCACGACTTTGAATCCCACGCTCCTGAGGTACAGATCCCAGACGTGAAGCGCATCGAGGTAGTCGTCAACGACGAGCACAGTCGGCACTGGCGCCATTGGTATAGTGAGGCATTCTGATCGAGAGCGAAGGCTCTGCGATACACGCATCCGACATGACATGCATCAAGAGCCATGCCCACCCGCGATAACGAGTTGGGGAAGGCACTGAACTTGCTCATCCACGACGTGCGCGCGCCGCTTGGCGTCGCTAACGGCTATTTACGCTTGCTCATAGAACACCGGCTGCCATCGGCGGACGAGCAGGAACGCGCGCTGGCGCAGGCGCTGGACTCGCTCGGTCGGGTCTCCCGGCTCTGCAGTGACGCGTCGGCATATCTTTCGACGGCCGAGTCACCAACGCCGGCTGAGGTCGGCGTGCCCGCGGCGGATCTCGCGCGCCGCATCGGCGAAGCCGTGAAGACGGCCGGTCTCGAATGGATCGCCGGCAGCGTGCCGGTCGGATCCGTCAAAGTGACGCGGGCCGACATCGTCGCCTCAGCCATCGCGACCATTCTGGCGACCTCTCGGCGCACGACCGGAAACGCGCCCGACCTTGCCGCGACCAGCGCGGCCGACGACAGACAGTTTTACCTGTTGGTAGGAAGCGAGGCTCAGCGAGCCGCGCTCATGGCCGACGAGCGCCGACCGGTCGACCCCTGGCGCGGGGGTCACGGCCTGGCGCTCCCGCTCGCGTGTCTCCAGATCGAACATCTCGCCGGATCGGTCTGGACGGCCGATGCCGCGCGTCCCGGTATCGCCGTCGCACTCCCCCTGGAGGTTCCGACACCATGACCGCCCGCCTTGCCGTCGTCGATGACGATCCGGCGTTCACCGAGTTTGTGCAGGCCTTTCTGCGAACCCGCGGCTACGAGGTGGACGTCTACCACAGCGGCGGCGCCCTCCTCGAAGGGCTGCGGACCGGGGCGGCGCCGCCAAACGTGATCCTCCTCGACGTGCTGATGCCTGATCTCGACGGCATCGAGACGCTGCGCGCGATTCGCACGGCGCATCCGGCTGCGCAAGTCATCATGCTGTCGGGCCGGCAGGCGCCGGCGACGATTGTCGAAGCCGTGCGTCTGGGCGCGGCCGACTACGTTCTGAAGCCCGGCGACCCCGAGGGCGTCGGCGAAGCCGCGCTCGAATCGGCGATTCGCAACGCGTTCGAGCGTGAATCGCTCAACGCCGAAGTCACCCGGCTTCGCACACAGATGGCCGAGGACCCTGAAGGGACACAGGTCTGCTGGAGCGCAGGTGCGGCCATGCAGCCGGTCATCGCCATGGTCGAGCGCGTTGCCGACAGCGACGTCGGCGTGCTCCTCAGGGGTGAGAGCGGCGTCGGCAAGGAAATCATCGCGAGAGAACTGCATCGGCGATCGCCGCGCCGCACACGGCCGTTTGTCAAGGTGAACTGCGCCGCGCTGCCGGCCGACCTGCTCGAAAGCGAGCTCTTCGGCCACGAACGCGGCGCGTTCACGGGCGCCGGAGCAACCCGCGTCGGCAAATTCGAGTTCGCCCAGCAGGGCACGATCATGTTGGACGAGATTGGCGAGATGCCGGGAGCACTCCAGGCGAAGCTGCTGCACGTCCTGCAGGACCGCGAGTTCACACGCCTGGGCAGCAACCGGCCCATCGAAGTCGACGTGCGCGTCCTCGCCGCCACGAACCGCGACCTCGAGGCGATGATGCGGGCAGGCTCGTTCCGCGAGGACTTGTACTACCGGCTCCAGGTCATCGAAATCCACGTACCGCCGCTCCGGGAGCGCCGCGAGGAGATTCCGGCGCTGGTCGAGTTCTTCCTGATCAAGTTCTCGAAGGTGTACCGGCGTCCGGTGCCGCGGCCGAGCCGCGTCCTGAGCGATGCCTTACTCGAATACCCATGGCCGGGCAACATCCGCGAGCTCGAAAACATGATGAAGCGATTCGTCGTGTTGCAGGAGGAGAGCCTGATTCTCAAGGAGCTCTTGCGGCCGCGTCCGAGCGGGCCGCCGCCGGCAGCAGAGCCGGTCGCCGCGCCCGCCGCCGTGCAGGCGGCAGTGCCGGCGCCTCCACCGGTGACCCCGGTCGCTACCGCCCCGCCGCCTCCCGCTGCCGTGAACCCCGCGCCACCCGCCATAAGCGAGCCGGCAAACGACGAGGTCCCAAGCGAGGCCGCCGAAGGCATGGACCTGCAGGCGCTCGCGAAGTCCGCCGCGATGCGGGCCGAGCGGGACGCCATCGAGCAGGCGCTGGTTCGGTTCCGATGGAACCGGCGCAAGGCCGCCGATTACCTGAACGTGAGCTACAAAACCCTGCTCAACAAGATGAAAGAGTGCGGAATTACGGTTTCGGCCGACGCGAGCTGACCCTCCGCCATCTAGGCGGAGGGCTTCTTACCTAGTTTGGGTTCGGCTGCACCGAACTGCGGCGGCAAGCACCACAAATCCTGCGCCTTATGGGCGCGCCGCCGCCGTTGAGCATGGCCGGCATCTTGCTCATTTCACAGCCGCTATGCCCACGCCACACATTCCGATTCCCGGCAGCGATCCGCAGCCACCGTTTCCGAAGATGCCGACAAGGCCGGTCGTGCCGCCCGACGACCCGAACCGGCCGTTTATCGACCGCGAGCCAAGCATCGATCCACCGCCGGTGAGGCCGCCCGTAGAAGCTCCCGCCGAAGACCCGCTCATCGAGGAGCCGCCAGCACCACAGGCCTCACCGGATCGGTCCCAGTAAGCTTCGCCGCCTCGATTACTGTCGGGCTGGAGATGACGCACACTGTCCCTTACGCCAGCGCTCACGCCAGCGTCGAGCTGGCTGAAGACAGCGCCGCGCTCAGGAGGCTCGTTGCGCCATCCTGGCGATTCGCGTTTGTCACCGCCATCGTGCTCCTGCTGCTGGCGGGCGGGTTGGCCGTGCGTCAGTACGCGCGGTTCTCGCGGGCGACAGAATCGGTCGAGCACACCTACCGGGTGCTCTCGACCATCGACAGCGTGCTCACTCGTGTCGTCGACGGCGAGGCCGGCCTCCGCGGCTACCTGCTGACGCACGATCCCGCGTATCTGCGGCCGTACGACGGCGTCGGCACCCAGGCGACCGAACAGGCCGACAAGCTCGAAGCCCTCGTCGCCGACAACCCGCAGCAGTTCGAGCGCGCGAAGGCGCTCGGCGTCGCCGTGCGGGCCAAGGTCGCCGAGATGGCCGCTCTGCGCGCTGACGATGTGACGGGCGGTGAGACGGCGACTCGGGCTCGGCTCGCGGAGGGACGCGGCCACCAGCTGACGAACGAAGTCAGCGCGATCGGGGCCGACATGCGCGGCGCCGAGTCCGTGCTGTTGACGCAACGGGCGTATCAAGCGGTGCTCGCGCGGCGCGCCGCTCTCGGATTCGGCGTCATGAGCCTCATCGTCGCCGCGATTCTCGGTCTGGTCGGCGTCGCCGTGAACCGCACGTTCGAGCGTCGACGGCTCGACTTCGAACGCGAGCTGAAACGGCGCGTCGCCGCCGAGGCGTCGGCTCTGTCGGCGAGCGAGGAGCTGGGCGAGAGCGAACGGCTCAATCGCGGCATCCTCAACAGCTCAGGCGACTGCATCGTCCTGCTCGACGGCGACGGCCGGATTCAGGCGATGAACGATCCGGGTCTTCGTCTCTTTGCCATCGATGATTTCGACGCCAGGAAGGGAGGCCCGTGGGCCGGACTCTGGGGCTCGAGCGGAACGCTCGCCAGTCAGTCGCTGGTCGACGCGGCGGAGCGCAATGAAGGCCGTTTTCAGGCGACGACGAACTCAGCGCGCGGTCAGCGATGGTGGGACGTACTCGTGACGCCGGTCCGTGATGGGAGCGGACAGGTGAGGCGGATGCTCGGCACGTGCCGCGACATTACAGAGCAGAAGCTCGCCGAACAGGCGTTGCGGGCGAGCGAGCAAGAGTTCCGGACGCTCGCCGACACCATGCCGCAAATCGTCTGGAGCACGCGCGCCGATGGCTACTACGACTACTTCAACGAACGGTGGTACGAGTTCACCGGCATGCCGCGGCCTGACGAGCCGACCGGCGAGAACGATCCCGCGGGTCGGGGACAGGGGTGGAACTGGAAGAACTATGTGCACCCGGCCGATCTCGAGGCGACTCTGAGCGCGTGGACCGATTCGCTGCAAAGTGGCCGTCCATTCAGCAGCGAATACCGGTTCAAGCGCTACGACGGCGCGTACCGCTGGTTCGTCGGGCGGGCGCTGCCGCTGCGCGATGGCTCCGACACCATCACCCGCTGGTTCGGCACGTGCACGGACATCGACGATCAGAAACGTGCTGAGGAAGAGCGCACGGCGCTTCTCGCCTCGGAGCGCGCCGCCCGGTCGGAGGCCGAGCGCGCGGCGCGCATGAAGGACGAATTCGTCAGCACGCTGTCGCACGAGCTGCGAACGCCGCTCAACGCCATCGTCGGCTGGGTCGGCGTCTTGAAGCAGGATCACGACGCTGACACGCTCGATCGGGGGCTGAACGTCATCGACCGTAACCTGCGCCGGCAGGCGCAGATGATCGACGACCTCCTCGATGTCAGTCGGATCATCTCCGGTCGGATGCGGCTCGACGTGCAACGCGTCGAGCTGACCGCGGTCATCGAGGACGCGGTGGCATCGGCGCAGCCGGCGGCCGACGCCAGAGGCGTACGGCTGGCCACAACCCTCGGTTCCACGGCCCTGGTTCTGGGCGACGCCGGGCGTCTGCAGCAGATTGTCTGGAACCTCGTGAGCAACGCCATCAAGTTCACCCCGAAGGACGGCGTCGTGAAGGTGGTGCTCCGCCGCATCGGCAGTCACGTTCAGATCGAGGTGATCGACTCCGGGCTGGGCATCGCACCCGATTTCCTGCCGCACGTGTTCCAACGGTTCCGCCAGGCCGACGCTTCAGTGACTCGGCGGCATGGCGGTCTTGGATTGGGTCTTGCCATCGTGAAGAACCTCGTCGAGATGCACGGCGGCTCGGTCGAAGCAGCCAGCGACGGCGAAGGCCGTGGCAGCACGTTCACCGTGCGGCTGCCGCTCGCGCCGACGCGTACCGACGGCGAGACCCGCGTCGCCGTCGCCGAGACGCTGAAGATCACGCCGTCCCACTTCGGTCATCTCCTCGCGGGCGTCGTCGTGCTGGTCGTGGATGACGAGCCTGATTCGAGAGAGCTGATGCAGCGTCTGCTGGAGGACGCGGGCGCCGAGGTATGCGTGTCAGCGAGCGCGCGCGACGCATACGAACACCTCGAGCATGGACTGGTGCCGGACATCATCGTCAGCGACATCGGCATGCCCGATGTCGATGGCTACGATTTCATGCAGCACGTGCGGTGGATGCACGGTCCGGTTTCGTCGGTGCCGGCGGCCGCGCTCACCGCCCTCGCACGCGTTGAAGATCGCAAGCGCGCGCTGATGGCCGGCTATCAGACGCACCTTGCCAAGCCGGTCGATCCCGCCGAGCTGGTGGCGATGGTCGCGAGCCTCACTCATCGCACAGGTCGCACCCCGGCCTGAGCGGGCACGGCTTCTGCTTTAGCGTTCAGGCAAGGAGTGATTGACCATGAAATATGGACTCGCCTGGCTCGTTGGGATTCCGATTCCGCTGATTCTTCTATGGTTCTTCGCCAATCAGGCCGGCTGCGGCTTCTGAGGGCGCCATGAAAATCCTTGGAATGATCTTCGTCGCGATTGGCCTGGTCGGACTGCTCTACGGCGGCTTGTCGTGGACGCGGAAAGACAAGGTCGTCGACGCCGGCCCGATCGAGATCACGGCAGACAAGCACGAGCAGATTGCGATTCCGCCGATTGCCGGCGGAGTATTGCTCGTCGCCGGCGCGCTGCTGCTGGTGAAAGGACGCTAGTCAACTGGTCGTGGACGTGCGGCTTGCACGTCCTCGCCAGTCACGCCTGCCTTACTCGCCGAGGAACTCGCCCACCGGCTGACACCCGTCGACGTTGTCGCAGACGACTTTGGCCGCCATCAGAATCGGCACCGCCAGGAGCATCCCCGGCACGCCCCACAGCCAGCTCCAGAACGCCAGCGAGACGAACGTCGCAACCAGATTGAGCGAGGCGGCCCGACTCAGAAGATGAGGCGTGATGATGCTGCCTTCGAGTGTCGTGATGGCGAGGGCGGTGCCGGCGACGATCGCCGCGTCGCTCATCGTGCCGAATTGCAGGAAGGCCGCGGCGGCGAGGACCGCGGACACCACGAGCGGTCCGAAGAACGGAACGATGTTCAACACGCCGGCGAGCACACCCCACACGGCGGCTTGCTCGACCCCGAGCCAGGCCAGCGCCAGTGCGGTGACGATCGCCACGCCTCCCGACGTGAGGAGCTGGACCCAGATGAACCGCTCCATGTGGCCGGCGATAGTGTCGAGAATCGCCACCGTGAGCCGCTTCTGACCGCGCGTCTCCATCTGCCGCACGAGCTTCCTTTTGAACGAATCGTCCTCGTTCAACAGGAACACCGTCAGGAACAGGATGGTCAGGCTCTGGCCGGCCAGCTGAATCGCTCCGGCACCGCCCGCCCACAGCATGTCCGAGGCGCGTCTGGGCGACGTCACTTCGACGCGCATCGTGCCCCTCGGCATCGCTGGCGCTGGCGCCGACTCAGCGGCCGCTTGATCGATCGCCTGGGCGGCGGCCTGAACGCGCTTTAGGGCGTTGCTGATCGAACCCGATTGCCGCCGCTCGCGCCAGGTCGAGCTGAGCTGCTGTACGCCCTGCGGCACCTTCGTCACGACCGCTTCGACTTGCGGCCAGAGGGCGAGCGCACCCGCGCCCAGCGCGCAGACGAACGCCGCCACCACGCCGACCGACCCCACGATGCGGGGCACTCGCCACGACTCGAGTCGGTCGACGATGGGGTCGAGCGCGTAGAACAGAAAAACGGAAATGACGATCGGCAGGAGAACTGGCGCCGCGAAGCGCAGCGCCGCGACGATCGCGCAGAACGCGAGGACACGCAGCGCGACGCTCTCGCGGGCGATCGTAGGCTCACTGATCACCTCCCGCTGGGCTGCAACCACCGTGCCCCCATGAGATGCAGCGCCGCCCGCCGTTCACGTTCGCGCGGGTCCGAAAGTGAGAAGGCGTCGAATGCCACAGATGAGCACCAGCGTGCCCTCTTTTCTTCCATCTTCGGTAAGGCTTTTCCGTACACGCAGGCCTCGATCGTAACGACGCCGTGCGCGGTGAGCGGCGGTGAGGGCTCGCATCCAAGAACAGGGCGTTAAAAGGCGGCACGGGAGGCGAATCCGCCTCCCGCCGGTGAGGTAGGTAAGGTGTCAGGTCCGCAGGACGCGGTCCCGAGCGGCGTTGGCCCGGGAGAGTGCAACTGCCCTGCCAGGGTCCTGTAACTCAGCCAGATGTCCTGTATCTCTCGACACGATCAGGACTCTCGGCGCACTAGCCCCCGTGGCGTCGAATCCGGCTACGGCACCCTGCCGAAAGACTGTCCTGATCGTGTGCAGAGGACGTCGCAATCCCGAAGTGTTTGAATGCGCTCCCATCCTCGTTTGATTACTTGTACGCATGAGGTCGAACGAAATGCCAGCCGAACCGCTGATTTCAACCGATGACCGCCCGGTCGACCAGCCGGAGCGCTCGCTCCGCTCCGTTTCTTCCGGAGGATGGACGCAATTCAGACCTTCCTCGTCTGAGCCGGGCGCGCGGTCGACGGGCAGTGCCCCACGTCCGGAAGTTGAACGCTCGTCGGGAGAGCTCGCGAGCGTCGCGACCGGCATCGTGCTGTGTCTCGCGCTCGTGGTCACCGGCCCCTATCTACCAAAGCACAGCGAGCCACTCCGGCTGGCGGTTGCCGCATTCATCGGCCTGCTGGTCACCGCGGTTCATCGCCGGCCTTCGCAGGAAGCTGACACACAGCCCATGCAACACGCGCAGATCCTGCTGTGCGTCTCGGGCGCCATGATGATGGTGATTATCAACGACTCGCTCGCGCGGGCCTTCGGCATCGCCGGCGCCGCCAGCATCATTCGGTTTCGAACCCCGGTCGACGACCCGCGTGACGCCGCCGTGCTGTTCCTGTTGATGGCGCTCGGGATGGCGAGCGGTCTCGGTGCATTCGCGCTGGCCGGGTCGGGGACGGTGATGCTGTGCCTCTTCCT